>NZ_JBEYEW010000051.1:0-27067 GCF_040634095.1 Streptomyces sp. NPDC007205 | reverse complement strand
GTGCGGTGCAGTCCTAGACAGCTCCACCACACCGGAGGTCTTCGCCATGATCAAGCACCGTGACTGTCAACAACGCTCGTGATCAATACAGCTAGCGCGCCACGCGGTAGCGGAGGTAGACGACTCTTGAGCTGAAGGTGCGGGACTCGACGAGTTCGAGATCCACCCGGCGCTCGCGCTGGGGAAAGAACGGAATGCCACCGCCGACCAGCACCGGATAGACCCTGGCCCGGTACTCGTCGATCAGGTCCAACGCGGCCGCCTCGGCGGCGAGAGTCGCGCCGCCGATCGCGATGTCGCCCTCTCCCGGCTCGGCTCGCAACCGTTCGATCTCCTCCGCCAGGCCCCCGGAGGCGAGGCGGGCATTGCCCTGCACCGCCGACAGCGTGGTGGAGAACACCACCTTGGGGAGCGGCTTCCAGATCGCGGCCCACGCGAGCATCGAGTCGTCGAGCGATGGGTCCTGGTCGGCGGTCTCCCAGTACAGCATCGTCTCGTACAGCCGTCGTCCCAACAGGTGGACGCCGACCTCTCGCATGTCGACGCCGTCGTGCGCTCGGGCGGCCGTGAACGGCGTGCTGTCGCGAAGGGCCAGGACATCTACGCCGTCACCGCGCCGCTCGCTGTGGAAGCGATCGACCGCATCCTCACCGGACGGACCAGGGCGGCCGGAGTCGCCTCCGCCGGCGAGATCTTCGACGCCCCCGAATTCCTCCGCGCGCTGTCCCCGCACATCGACCTGGAACTGTGCCCATAGCGATCAGGCGCGATCAGGCCACTCACGCGGCATGCCCAGGCCCACATCCCGATCCGTCCTGGGCAAGGACCGACACACCATCGGAGTTCGCGAACAACATCCCGGCCCGGAATCTTCTGCTTTCCGGACTCGTGTGCAGCCGCTGTCGCAACTCGTGTCAGAGCCACAGGCTCACTGTTTCATTCGTCCTGATCCTGCGGGAGGCCCTCAGCACGTCATGGGCCGCCTCATGGCTGAGGGACGGCCCGAACCCCTCAGCCCGAGTTCATCGGCCTTGGGACTGCGTCGGGTGATCGGCGAGGTAGTCCTGCACGACTGACAGGAAGTTCGGATCGGGCTCCAGACCGAGTGCAGCGGCGCGTCTGTTGTCGAAGACGGCGGGCCACGAGGTCACGATGGCCTCGATGGCAGGGTCAGGGTTGATCGTCACCAGGCCGGCGACGGCATCGCCGGCCACCTGCCGCAGCGTAGCGAGCATCTCGGCGACCGAGACCGAGAGCGCGGGAAGGTTGACGGGCACCTGGCCTTCGAGCCGCCCTGGCCCGACGCCGCGCTCGGCCTCCGCGATGCGCAGGATTCCCTGGACGGTGCGTCGCGGTGAGGCCAGGGCCACGTGCAGGTCGGGCCGGACAGGGCAGGTCGCCGGCAGTCCCGCGAGAGGCTCACGAATGATGGAGGACAGGAAGCCGGAGGCGGCCGCGTTCGGCCGGCCCGGCCGCACCGCGACGGTCATCAGACGGGCGACACGTCCGTCGAGGAAGCCGCGGCGCGTGTAGTCCGCGATCAGATGCTCGCAGATGAGCTTCTGTGTTCCGTAACTCGACCGCGGCATGGGCAGGGTCAACTCGCTGACCACCGGAGGCAGGGGCAGCCCAGGGCTCGAACCATAGACCGCGAGGCTGCTGGCGAACACAATCCGCGGCGTCGGGCCGCCGGTGGCCGACTGCGCCCGGGCAGCATCGAGCAGGGCGCGGGTGATGTCCACATTGGCACGCATGCCGAGGTCGAAGTCGGCCTCGCACTCGGCCGACACCGCAGCGGCGAGATGGAACAGCACATCGACCGGCTCAGCGAACACGTCGTCGAGGCGGTCGATCAGGTCGCCGTGCACGATGTCCACGAGCGGGTCCGTCGCCGCCGGCGAGTCGGGCTGCACAACGCGGTCAGCGAGCACCATTCGTGTGATCGGTGCGCCCCTGAACGTCCGCCTCTGCAGCAGCGTGCCGGTCAGCCGGCGGCCCAGGAAGCCGAACGCGCCCGTGATGACGACCCTCACGTGTCTTCTCCTTGCCTGCGTACCGGAGCGTGGCACGACCAGTACGGCGTCACCGTTGGGTGCCGGCCTCTGCGCAGCCGCAACGGCATCCCGTCGATCCCACGGGTGGGCACCTGTCCGACAGCGACGGCGAACTACCCGCGCCGGCACATCCGCCAAACTCCCAGTCGCCGGATACGCCGCCTGATGCACCCACTCGTAAGGCGTCAGCAATGAATCCTTGAACTGCCCTGCTCGGCTTCTGGCTCCCCTGCCGGCTCCGTTACCAACGAATCGGGAAGACGTGGGTGCTCATGCTCCGCGGCGGCGGGCCGTGGTGATGAGGGTGTGAAGGACCGCCTGGGCCGTGGGAAGCCGGTTTTCCGCCTGGCGCCACACCAGGGATCGCGGGCCGTCGAGCACCTCCGAGGTGATCTCCTGCCCTCGGACGGCGGGCAGGCAGTGCATGGCCACCGCCTCGCGGGGCGCGTGGGCGAGCAGGGCGTCGTCGACCCGGTAGGCGGCCAGGTGTTGGGTCCGTGCCTCGCGTTCGTGGGGTCTGTCCATGGGGACCCATACCTCGGCGTAGACGGCCTGTGCGGCGCCGACGGCCTCGATGGGCTCGGTGGTGAGAGACACAGCGCCGCCGGTCTGCGTCATCAGTGCGCGGGCCTCGCTGAGGATGTCCTGGTCCGTCTCGTAGCCGGGCGGGGTGGCGATGGTCAGGTGCATGCCGGAGGCCGCGCACGCCGCGAGGAACGAGTTGCACGTATTGCTGGTGCCGTCCCCGATGAAGGCCGCGGTCATGCCGGCCAGGGTGCCGAAGTGCTCGCGCAGCGCGAGGAGGTCGGCCAGGGACTGGCAGGGATGGTGGGTGTCGGACAAGGCGTTGATGACCGGCACCGTCGCGGCGTCGGCCATCTGCTGCAGCTTGGCGTGGTCGAAGGTGCGTACGGTGATCGCGTCGAGGTAGGACGACAGGACGCGGGCGGTGTCGGTGACGGTCTCGCCGTGGCCGAGCTGCAGTTCCTGGTGGTTCAGCACGATGGCCGCCATGCCGAGGCGATGGGCGGCCGTGGCCAGGGATACGCGGGTCCGTGTGGACGGCTTCTCGAAGACGCATCCGATGGTGCCCCCTCGCAGGTCGCGCTCCCACCCCAGCGGCTCCTGCTTCATGCCTTCCGCCAGATCCAGCAGCTCCGCCAGGGTCTGCGGGACCAGGTCGCTCACCCGCAGCAGATCGTCGGGGACTTCGCCAGTCACAGCGGGACGGTCGGCCTCGGACGCCGGAACAGGCTGTGTCATTGCGGTCCTCGGCTCCGTTCGCGCGGTCGGGGCCTTTTGGCCCGTCAGTGTGATCGACGGCTGCCAGTGGGGCGCGCTGACGCATTCCCGGCAGGTGAACCGCTGTGGTGCGGCCCACCGCCACCGGCTTTCGTACCTACCCACCGTGACTCGGTCCACGCACACCCTGCGTGACGACCCGACAGGACGCGCTCTCGCTCCGCGGGCCAGACACCCGATTGGATCTGCGCTGTGCCATGTGACGCCCTCGTTCTGCCGAGCGGATGCAGCCGTCACCAGGAGACGGCGGTGACCTGTCGGTGGTGTCGTCCAGTGCGGCGATCGATTGACGGTGACCGCCACGGTCGGATCATGCCGTCCAGCAGCGTGGATGCCGCACCCGCTATCAGGCGCCGACCCGTAGGGCGGTGTCCTACGTGGTGAGGCGGACGACCACGAGAGCCGGTCAGCGTCATCGTGGGAGGTTCCCCGGCGGGCCCTCGTGATAGGCGCCGTCCGCGAAGAGGAGGACACGGTGCGTCGTACGCGCGTGGTGTTGCACGGCGCCCAGCACCACCATGTGGTCACCGGCCGGAAGGAGGCGGACGCGGCGGCAGCACAGCGTCGCCGCCGCCCCCGGTATCAGTGGCTCACCGTGCGGTCCGGGCTCTGGGGCGAGTCCTTGGAACCGCTGGCCGGGGCCGGCGAAACGGGATGCCAGTTCCCACTGGTCGGCCGCGAGTACGTTGACGGCGAAGTGCTCGGCATCCGTGAACGCGGGCCGGCTGTGGGAGGACAGCGCGAGACACCACAGGATCAGGGGCGGGTCGAGTGACACGGAGGTGAAGGAGTTGACCGTCACACCGACCGGGGCGCGCCGCGGGCCCACGCAGGTGATCACGGTGACTCCGGTCGCGTATCGGCCGAGGACATCGCGCAACGCACGCGAGCCGGGGCCGGCCGGCGCGGCAGACCGCAGCTCAGCCGGCCCCGCCGAGTCCTCGGCAGTCACCGCGGCGTCGGGTGACACCTTCACGCGCTGTCCAGCCGTCCACGCAACGAGGCCAGCGCCTCGGCGGTCTCCGCGTCCTCCGGGTCGAGTACGGCGGCCAGCTCCAAGTCCTCCAGGGCTTCCTGCCGCCTGCCGCTCTCCTGGTAGAGGAAGGCGCGGTTGTAGCGCAACGCGGCGTCCTTGGGGTCGAGTTCCACCGCCCGGCACAGGTCATCCAGAGCGCCCTGCAGGCGCCCGGCCTCGTAGCGCACCCCCGCGCGTCCGGACAGAGCGCTGACCAGGGTTGCATCGGCATCCACCGCGCGGTCGTAGGCGGCTTCAGCCCCGGCGAGTTCGCCGCCCTCCGCGAGCGCCTGTCCGACGGCGGTGTGCAGATAGGCGTTGGCGGGGTCGAGCCGCAGCCCGGCCCGGGCATCCTGGAGCGCGGCGGCCAGGTTGCCGGCCTCCAGGTGGATACCCGCGCGGTTGACATACGCGTCCACGAACTCGGGATCCTGCTCGATCACGTAGCTGAAGTCGGCGAGCGCCCCGGCCACATCGCCCTCACTCAACCTCAGGTCGCCGCGGTTGTAGTAGATCTCCGGGAAGGGCGGCGACAGGCTCAGTGCGCGCGAGTAGTCGGCGAGTGCCTCGTCGCCGCGGCCGAGCCTGCGCAGCAGGTTGCCGCGTTCCAGGTAGTGCTCGGCGTGGTTGGGGTCCTGGTCGATGACGACGGCGTAGTCGGCGAGTGCCTCGTCCAGCCGGCCCAGGCCCGCGTACACCCGGGCTCGGTTGTTCTTGAGCACCGAGCGGTGCAGACGGTGTTCGTCCGGGGTCAGCCGCCGGTCCAGGTCGTCGATGCACTCGGTGACCAGGCGCAGCGCCTCCTCGGGATCGCCGAGGTTGACCTCCACCAGGGCGCGACCGTTCCTGTAGAAGGCGCTCTGAAAGGCTTGCTCCACTCGGTCGTGCAGCAAGGAGGCCGTGGCGATCGCGCTGTTGAGGAGTGACTTGGCCTTCTTCTCGTCCCGGTCGGCAGGGTCGTTGTGGCGTGTGTACAGCATGGCGGTGGAGTAGGCACACGCCATGTGCACCGCCGGGTCGGTCGACAGCAGACGTGCCTCGTCGTAGACGGCCTCCGCCTCTTTCGTCCGGCCGAGCATGGACAGGGCGAGACCGAGCTGCACGCCGAACTTCCACCACTGCGCGGTGTTCTGCCGGCCGTCGACCAGGTGCTGGCCGCGTCGGCCGTAGTCGACGACGGCGGTGTAGAAACCGTTGACGAGGCAGTGGTCCGACGCGGCCCACAGGGCGGGCACGGCTTCGCTCACCGGGTCGCTGCCGCGCTCAAGGTGGTACGGCAGTGCGCCGAGGGTGAGCGACAGTTCCTCGGTCCGGCGCAGTTGCGTGGCCCGGCGGTCGTGGAGGGCGGCACGCTCGGCGGCGGGCAGGGCTTCGTAGGCGGTGCGGGCGGCCGTGCCGTCGGGGCCGTCGAGCAGTCCGTCGGAGGCCACCCAGTGCCATGCGGGCCGGTCCATGCCGCTTGCCGGGGCGGCCTCGGTCGGGGTCACGGGGACGGCAGTGGTGTGGCGGTCGAGTGCGGGGGCCAGGACGCCGCCGGGGTCCGGGGTGTGCGTGCCGCACAGGACGACGGTCAGTGTGCCGGGATCGAGGCGGCGCACCAGCGCGGCGAGGAACTCCTCGTCCGTGGTCTCGGCGTGCTCGGTGTTCTCGACCACCAGGCGCCGTGGCCCGTCGTGGCCGAGCGCGGCCAGCGCGTCGCGGACGAATTCCACCAGCCCGTTGGCGATCCGCCGGGTGCGCAGCCGTGCGTAGAAGCGGGTACGCTCGGCGGGCAGCGCCATGGAGGTCAGCGTCTCCCGCGAGTTGGGCACAAGGGCCGCCAACTCGGGTGCCACCGAGAGCAGTTCGATGTCGTGTCGGCGCACGAGTTCGGGATCGGCGGCGAGTACGTCGGGGACCAGGGCCCGGGCGATGGTGCCGGCGGCAGTGTAGGGGCCGCGCAGCCGACGGTGGGCGTCCACCGGAGGCAGGAACAGGGGTGGCAGCGGGAGGCCGTCGAGGGCTGCGGCCCGGTCGCGCCGTGTTCCGCCCCGAAGCCCGAGGTGGGCGGGAGGCGCGGAGTCAGCCTGCTGCATGTGCGGTCTCCTTTGCGGTGGTGGCGGGGATGCGGGTGCGGCGCCGCCAAGCACGGAGCGCCAGGCAGGCGGCGAAGACCGGCTCCCAGAAGTTGAGGACGAGGAACGTCAGCACGTCCGCTGCGTTGGCCGGTGAGAGATCGCTGCCTAGTTTGTGCACGGCGACCGCGGTGAGGCGTATTCCGGTGGGGACCGCGGCGGTCAGCAGGGTGACGGTGAGGAAGACGTAGCCGGCCACCATCAGCCACGAGTACCAGCGGGCGATCTGCCGGTCGCGTTCGCCCCAACCGCGCTCGTCCACCATGCGCTCGGGCTTGTTCCACAGCCGCATGAGGCGGTTGCGCAGCATCTGGCGGGCGGTGGTCTGCAGGTCGTTGCAGCCGAGCACGGTGATGGCGAGGTAGTACAGGTCGGTGCGCAGGAAGAAGTAGAACTGCCACACCAGCCGGAGTACGACCGCGAAGGCCATCGACAGCAGCAGCCGCCGTACGACGGCCGTGGCACCGTCGGCGCCCTGCAGGGCCGCGGCCACGAGGGTCAGGCCGCTGACGACCAGAACGTCGGTGATCATGCCGGCGAGCATCGGCAGGTAGCGCTTGCGACGGGGTACGGCGACCAGGCCGTCCAGGGCGGTCACGAAGACCACGTAGTAGAACCGCCGGCTGATCGACAGGGTGGAGTTCAGGCCCAGGCGCCGCCCCGCGAGGGCGTGGGCGGCCTCGTGCAGCAGAATCCACGGCACCTGGCCGAGGACGATGCCGAGGGTCAGCAGCACCAGAGACCGCCGGGTGAAGAACAAGTTCTGGTAGTGCGGCGCCAAGTGGGGCTGTCTGATCATGACCACGAGCGCGGCGAGTACGGTCAGGCCGTAGACGCCCCAGGCGACCGGGGAGAAGACGGCGCGACCGAGCCGTTGCCAGCGCACCGGGCCCGATGGTGCGGCCACGTCCTCTCCGTCCTTGACGACGAGTTCGAGCTCGTCGAGGACGTCGAGGAACTCCGCCATGTCCACCTGTTCGCCGTACTGCTCGGTGTACCACCGCGCCGCGGCGTTCGGCGGTGTGCCGCCCTCCAGGCGGCGCAGCAGTGCGGCACCGTCGGGCGGAAAGAGGCCGTAGGAATCGATGTCGGCGCGGCCGACGGTGACTTCGTCGCCCTCTTCGAGATAGGTGAGCGGATGCAGCCGTACGGGTTCGTCGAAATTCCTGGACGGCGGTGTCGTCACTGCCTCACCTCACTGTCTGGCGACCGGTGTGCGGTGCGCGCCGGGCGGCATGACCCGGCGCGCACCTGCCTGGGATCAGGCGTTGTTGGTGCCGCAGCAGTACGCGGACGCGGCGGCGGATGTCAGGCGGACGGTCCCGGCCTTGCGCACGGCGATCTTCTTCATGGGGATCTCCTTCTCTGCGAAGTGGTGCACAGCGCCGCCGGGGATCCGGACGGCGTACCCGATGTCTCGGGTGCTCTTGGGCGAGAAGAAACACGACGACCATGATTAACGCGGGAATTCCGCGTAGTAATTCGCTCGCGCAATGAATGAACGGCCCTGGGTGTCGGGCCGGGAAGACGCCTGCCTTTCCTTTCTAATGCTGCGCAGAACGACCTTGTTCACCACACCAGGGATTCGCTCCCCGATTCGACGCTCGACAGATTTACCTCCTGCGGGACAGGCATGTCAACGGCTTGGACGGGGTCGCTGTGGCCGTCGTCGAGGGCGTCTGCTCCCTGCTCATCAAGGGGAATCAAACGTTCAGTTATGAATGTCGGCAGTGGTGGACAAGCGCTCCCGGGAAGGCCATAGTCGGCGCGTCGAACGCGGTTGCGGTCATGGGGGTCACGCGAATCCTTGTCTCACGTGGCTCGGCGATATTGCTTTAGGCGGGACGCGCGGAACGGGGAAATCCGTGCGCGGAATTGGGGGGTCATGATGAAATACGAGCTGGCCCGAAGGCTGGTGCCGGACGGGATGTGGAGGCTGGTCGAGCCACTGCTGCCCAGCTTCACGGGACGCCGGCAGGGCGGCGGCACGGCGCCGCTGAACGAGAGACAGACCTTCACCGCGGTGGTCTACGTCCTCACCTCGGGCTGTACGTGGCGGCAGTTACCGCCGTGGCTGGGAGTCTCACCCGCCACTGCGCACCGTCGCTTCATCACCTGGACTCGGGTGTCTCTCTGGGGTCGGCTGGAGGAAGCCGCCGCCGGGCACGCGGACGAGCTGTGGATCAACGACGTCGTCACCACAGCCCGCAAGCGAGCGGCAGCACGCACCTCTTCGGAACCTTGCTGATGTCCACCACGTGAGATGCCTGCTAGGTGCGTTATGCCGGTTACGCCGGTATCCGGTGTGTCCTGACCGTGCACTCACATCGGCACACGACCGCTCCTCTCGAACGGCATCGGCGGTTCGCTCGGAGCTGTTCCGTCCTGGCGCGGGACTTCTCCGCACACGCTGCCGGACTGCACGGCAAAAGCCCGGCGCCCGAACAGCAGCAGGACTGGCCCCTGGGTTCGGCCCCGGCGGCCGGTCGTCGACGAGGCACGCCCGGCGCGGGTCTGGCGGCGGGTCGAGGCGCTGCCCGGCGCGCACGGAATGGCTCCGCGCACGCGCCGTACGTGTCGCCGGAGGCCGGGCCACGTAAACCCGGCCACCGGGTCGGTCATGGCTCAGGCCACCTTGTTCCTCCGGGCGGGCAGATGTGCACTACGGAGAGCGGCCGGCCGTAACCTGACTGTCGATCCTCAGGCATCCTGCTCCGGCAACGGCGTCCCCGCGGAGAACGAGGCGGGCCGGTGGGTGCCGAGGGGCTGCCCTGTCCGCATCACCCCTTCGAGTTGGCGGCGTATGCCCTCGGCGGCGTCACGCACTCGCGCGGGCACATCGCCACGCTCGGCGACGAGCTTGTGGTAGATCGGGGCGTCTTGGAACACGGGCACGAGACCTTTCCGTCGGTGAAGTCACTCCGCATTGCGGCTGCCGAGTGTAGGCGGCATGTACGGGCACCCACGGCCGCCTACGCGTTGGGCGTGGACATACAGGTCGGCTGGATCTGCACTGCCCCTGTGCGGACCGGCCGGTGGCGGTCACATGGTGGTCGGCGGCCCGGAAACGATAGAAAGGGGATATGCATGGAGTTTCGGGTCAATCCGGGCGCGATGTGCCTCATGTGTCTCACGCGTCCAGGAGGACTCATCGGCCCGATCGGTCCCGTCAGGGAGGAGAGGGGCGGCGACCGGGCTCGCTGCTGAGCGTGCGCAGCCTCGCCGGCCAGGTCCTCCTTCTGCAGCTGGCGGTCGTGATGCTGCTCGTCGCGGCCACCCTGGTGGCGCTCGTGGCACAGGCTCGAAGCGATGTCATGGCGGACGCCCGGCAGCGGACGCTCGCCACAGCACAGACGTTCGCGCACTCTCCGGGGACCGTGGCGGCGCTGAACAGCGCGAACCCGACCACCGTGTTGCAGCCGCACGCCGAGGCGGCCCGCAAGGCCGCAGGCGTCGACGCCATCATCGTGTACGGGCTGAACGGGATCACCCTCACGCACAGCGACCCGCACCAGATCGGCAAACACGTCATCGGGCCTTACGCGAAGGCGGCGACCGGCAAGCCGTTCACCAGCACCTTCAAGGGGTCCCTGGGGCTCTCCGTGATCTCGGCGGTTCCCGTCAGGGGTCCTGACGGCTCGGTCATCGCCATCGTCTCCGTGCCCGTCACGGTCGAGACGGTGCAGCACAGGGTGAACCGGCAGCTGCCGGTCCTCTTCGGCGGCGCCGCCGCAGCGCTGGTCGTCGCGGCAGGCGGGTCGGGACTGGTCAGTCGGCGGTTGCGGCGCCAGACCCATGGCCTGGGGGCGACCGAGATGACCCGTATGTACGAACACCACGACGCGGTGCTGCACGCGGTGCGGGAAGGAGTGCTGATCATCGGCGGTGACGGACGGCTGCTGCTGGCCAACGACGAGGCACGGCGGCTGCTGGACCTGCCGGCGGACGCGGAGCGGCGGCACGTCACCGACCTGGGGCTGGACGAGGACCTCGCCGGGCTGCTGGCCTCCGACCGCCCCGCCACGGACGAGGTGTACCTGGCAGCCGGCCGGCTGCTCGCGGTCAACAAGCGGCTCACCGCACCCCACGGACCGGTCGGCAGTGTGGTGACGCTCCGGGACACCACCGAACTCCGGGCCCTCTCCGGCCGGGCCGAGGCGGCGCGCGAACGGTTGAAGTTGCTCTACGACGCCGGACTGCGGATCGGCACCACGCTGGATGTGGAGCGCACGGCTCAGGAACTGGCCGAGGTGGCGGTGCCCCGGTTCGCCGACGTCGTCACCGTCGAACTGCTGGAGCCGGTCCTGCGCGGCGAGGAGCCCCCCGCTGCGACCGCCGTGATCACCGAGCTGCGCCGCAGCGCCGTCGCCGGCCTGGACGCGGACGAGCTCCTCCACCCCGTCGGCGAGCTGATCGGGTTCCCTCCAGGCCACCCCGTCGCCGTGGCGATGACCGAAGGCCGGCCGGTCCTGGCCGGGGACCTGAGCACCTCCGACGGCCGGCGCACCCAGCACCCCGAACATGCCCGGCGGATCCTCGACGACGGAGCCCACTCCCTGCTCGTGATTCCCCTGCGAGCCCGCGGCGCGGGGTTGGGGGTGGTGGACTTCCGGCGCGCGAAGGACTCCCAGCCGTTCGAGGAAGAGGACGCGTCCTTCGCCGAGGAACTGGCCGCCCGGGCCGCGGTGTGCATCGACAACGCCCGTCGATACACCCGCGAACACGCCATGGCCGTCACCCTGCAGCACAGTCTGCTGCCACGCGCGCTGCCCGAGCAGTCCGCCCTCGACGTGGCCTACCGCTATCTGCCGGCCCAGGCCGGGGTGGGCGGGGACTGGTTCGATGTGATCCCGCTGTCCGGCACCCGGGTGGCACTTGTCGTAGGCGATGTCGTCGGTCACGGTCTGCACGCCGCGGCGACCATGGGCCGGCTGCGCACCGCCGTACACAACTTCGCCAGCCTGGACATGCCCGTGGAGGAGCTGCTGGGCCGACTGGACGAGCTGGTGGCCCAGATCGACGCCGAGGAGGCCGCCCCCGCGGAGGACGGGCATGCGATGATCACCGGCGCGACATGCCAGTACGCCGTCTACGACCCCACCTCCGGGCAGCTGGCGCTCGCCACCGCCGGCCACCCGGGACCGGCGGTGGTCCGGCCCGACGGGACCGTCGACTTCCCCCGGCTGCCCGTCTCCCCGCCCTTGGGTCTCGGCGCCGGGCTGCCGGTCGAGACCGCCGAACTCACCGTGCCCGAGGGTTCCCGGCTGGTGCTCTACACCGACGGATTGATCGAGGACCGAACCCGGGACCTGGACGCCGGTCTGGAGGCCCTGCGCGATGCTCTCACAGGGGCCGATCACACGCCGGAGGCCACCTGCGCGGCGGTGATGCAGGCCATGCTGTCCGACCGGCCGAGGGACGACATCGCGCTGCTGGTGGCCCGCACGCGTCGACTGGGGCCAGAGCAGGTCGCCGTATGGGACGTGCCCCGTGACCCGGCTGCGGTGGCCCCGGCACGCGCCGCCTGCGTCCGTAGGCTGACGGAGTGGGGCCTGGAGCGGGTGGCCTTCACCGCCGAACTCATCCTCAGTGAGCTGATCACCAACGCCATCCGCTACGGCACCGCGCCCATCGCCGTCCGCCTGCTCCGCACGATACCGACCAGGAGCCCCTCCGAGGGCACCCTGATCTTCGAGGTCTCCGACGGCAGCAGCACCTCACCCCGGCTGCGCCGGGCGAAGGTCACCGACGAGGGCGGCCGCGGACTCTTCCTGGTCGCCCAGTTCGCTGAACGCTGGGGGACCCGCTACACCCCCACCGGCAAGGTCATCTGGGCGGAACAGACCCTCCACCCCGGCGCCACGCCGGAGACGGAAGGGCTCGGCGAGATCCTGCTCGGCCAATGGGACGACACAGCACTGTGAGGGACGCGCGTACGTCGCCTTCGGCTACGGCCGAGCGCACCGCGTGCCGGTACCCTGGCCTCGACGACCATTTCGCCGGCGAGTGGACCCCCGGCCCGGAACAGCTACCGGACTTCACGACCGGCCACGGCGGCACCGGGCATTCCTTCGGTGGCCCGACGCGCCCTGTACCCCAGCACACCTTCCCCGGCGGCAACCTCATCCCCCACGCCCTGGAGTAGTCGTGACCGGACCCCGTGCCCGAGCAGCGGCCGTCCTGGGCTGCTTCGCTCTCGTGGCACTGGGACTGAACGCTTGCCAGAACACGCCGACCGCCGGACTTGCGAAGCCGTCGGTGGCCACCTCCGCCGAGGACGTGGGTGGTATGCGCGCGCTGATCGCCGCAGCGAAACGGGAAGGCGCACTCAGAGCGATCGCGCTGCCGCGGGACTGGGCCGACTACGGCGGCCTGATCGACGGCTTCGAGAAGAAGTACGGCATCAAGGTCACGGTCGAAAATCCGCTGGGCCACAGCGAGGACGAGATCGACACCCTTCGCAAGAAGGGGAACCGGCCGACAGCCCCCGACGTGATCGACGTGGGCGACACGTTCGCGCGGAACGCCGCGGCGCAGAATCTGCTCGCGCCGTACAAGGTCACCGCCTACGACTCGATCCCCGGCAACCAGAAGGACTCCCAGGCCCGCTGGTCCAACAACTACGGGGGCTACATCTCCATCGGCTGCGACGCCAACAGGGTCAGGCCCTGCCCGGAGACCTTCGCCGATCTGCTGAAGCCCGTCTACCGAGGCAAGGTCGCACTCGAAGGCGACCCGCCCCGATCCGCTACCGCCTTCGCCAGCGTCTACGCGGCCGCGCTGGCGAACGGCGGGTCGTTCGCGGACGTCCAGCCCGGTCTCGACTTCTTCGCCAGACTCAACGAGAACGGCAACCTCAACCCCCTCAGATCCACCCTGGCAACGGTCGAGGACGGCCGGACCCCCATCAGCATCAACTGGGACTACATCAACCTGCACTACGCCGACCAGCTCCGCGGAAAGGGCGTGAACTGGCAGGTCGCCATCCCCTTCGACGGCAGCTTCGCCCAGTACTTCGCGCTGGCGGTCAACAAGAACGCCCCGCACCCGGCGGCTGCCCGGCTGTGGCAGGAGTACCTCTTCAGCCCACAGGGCCAGAACCTGCGGCTGCGCGGCTACGCCCGCCCGGTGCTCATGGACGCCATGAAGCAGGACGGCACCCTCGACAAGGCCGCCGCCGCACGACTGCCGACGGTTGAGGGAACGCCGCAGTTCCCGACGGACGCGCAACTGGAGAAGGCGAGGGAGGCAGTCACCCAGGGCTGGGCGAAGGCCGTCCCCGGCTGATACTCCAGTCACCGCTGCCGGAGCCGGTCTTCTCCGGGAGTGGCGGCGGCGGGCCGCAGCAGACGTCCAGAAGGGCTTGGAGGTCGTCCGGCACCCGAGCGACCGGCATCCCGAGGAGGCGCTGGACGAGTTCGGTGTGCGGGCACCGGCGCAGCGACAGTGCGCATTCGGAGGACCTCGCCGTGATCCGCACCTCGCCCGCGAGGGGCGGGCAGGGCCGTTGCCGACCCATCGGACCCGGACTGGCTGCCGGGTCCGGTGGCGCACCGTGGAGCCTACTTCGGTGCCTGGAAGCCGCCGATCCTCTCCTCGAGCAGTTCAGCCAGCCGCAGCGGGGTGCGGTCCTCGAACAGCGGACCGATGAGCTGCACCCCCACCGGCAGCCCCTCGGGGGACCGGCCCGCCGGTACGGCAGTGGCGGGCAGACCGGGCATGGTGGCCACACCGGCCCAGACGAGCTGGTCGAGGTACGGGTACTCGACGCCGTCGATGTCGATCCGGCGTTCTCTCAGATCGGGGTTGTGATCGTGCGGAAACGCGGGAGTGGGAGTGATGGGACACACCACGGCGTCGAACTCGGCGAAGAGCTGCCGCCAGCCGTGGCGGTGGAGCTCGCGACGGCTGTTCACCTCTATCCAGTCGCGGTGGCTGGACACCAAGCCGCGCAGCCGCACCGCATCGAGACTCTGGTCGTCGGCGCTCAGCCCGGCGGCGATGATCCGCAGCTGCTCGTGCTCTGCGACGGGAATACGCGCGGCGGAGTTCGAAAACAGCAACTGCATGTAGATCACCGCGGCTTCGGTCGGATCGGGCAGCAGCGTACTGTGCCGCTCGACCCGGGCGCCGCCGTCGACAAGCGCATCGGCCACCCGGTTCACGCCCGCCCGCACCGCGGACCCGGTCGGAATGAGCGGATGGTCGTCGAGGACCAGGACCCGGAAGTCGCAGAGCCGCTCGTGGCGCGCGGGCGGCAGCCTCAAGTCGTGCGCCACACCGAGCGTCAGCGGGTCCGGTCCGGCCATGACATCGAGCAGGAGCGTGAGGTCGCGAGCCGAACGCGCCATCGGACCGACGACGGCGAGGTCGAGGTCGGCCGGCAACGCCGGCGCCGGCGGCGGGACCATACCGCGGGCCGCCGCCAGCCCGAGCGTCGGCTTGTGTACGTAGACACCACAGAAGTGTGCCGGGGTGCGCAACGAACCGGCGATGTCGGAGCCGATGGACAGCGCGCCGAATCCGGACGCCAGGGCCGCCGCCGATCCGCCGGAGGATCCACCCGCAGTGCGACCGTGATCCCACGGGTTACTGGTGGTGCCGTAGATCTCGTTGAAGCTCTGCACATCTTGCAGCCTCAAGGGCACATTGGTCTTACCGAGCACCACCGCGCCTGCGGCCTTGAGCCGCGACACCTGCACCGCGTCCTCGGCCGGCATGTAGTCCCGGTGCAGCGGCATGCCCCAAGTCGTGGGCAGCCCGGCGATGTTGTAGGACTCTTTGACCGTCACCGGGACGCCGAGCAGCGGCCGGTCCTCACCGCGGGCGCGCGCCTGGTCGGCGCCGCGCGCGGCGGCCCGTGCACGGTCGAAGTCCGGCACACAGATCGCGCTGATCGCCTTGTCGTCCCGCTCGATACGGGCGATCGCCTCGTCGGTCAGTTCCGCCGAGGTCACTTCACCGGCGCGCAAGGCAGCCGCGAGTTCTTCGGCCGTCGCAAAATTCCACTCCATGAATCCGACCGTATAGGCCTGTGGAGCAGGCCATAAAATGCCGCTTCGCACAACGGGGTTGGAGTCTCCACACTCATTAAGACCATCGACATCAGCGACTTCGTCGACCTGGAGCAGATCGAGCCGGTCTACTCCGACCGCACCTACCCAGGAGCTGCTGCGTGCTGCGCTCGCCAAGGCGCACAAGGTCGGGATCGACGGCAGGGGCTCCTGGACGCCCGGGTCCGTGAGCTCATAGCCTGCTGCGTCGACCGCCGCACGGGCCTTTGCCGGGGCCAGATCCCGGTCGCTGGTCACGACGGCCCTGCCGCTGTCCACGTCCACCGTTACGGCGACGACCCGACCACGCGCTGTATCTCCTCGGTGACGGATGCCGCACAGCGCTCGCACACGGCAGGGCGTCCAGGTGCTCTTCCGCTTCCACGCCAAGTTCCTCGCTGAGGCCCGTCCCCATGCGAACCGTCTGATCGGGGTGCGTCAGCCGGGCTCGGCCCGGAGCTGCGCCGGAACAGCTGGTCAGGGCGGCATCCCGGCCTTGATTCCCACCGGCTGTCAAGAGCCGGACGTCGACCTCTTGACCTCTGTGGCCCCAGCCACTAATTTGCGGTAGCCGATCCATCACTACCGAAAGGAGGCGACCAGCGGATGAACACCAGCTCTGATCTCGGTCGCCTCGCCCAGCGCACGGTCTGGGTTCCGGGTCGGATCGCGCACGGCTGCTGAGTACGCCGTTCTGATGTGCCCGTCCGTGGCACATTCGGGGATTCCCGTCACCACCTTCCGGCACGTCGCTGTCGCGTGCCTTTTTGCGCCTGATTCTCTGACCTGGCGCGTCTGAACACAGAAAGCTGCCTGAAATTGGCGAACATGATGAATCGACCCACCACACACCGGAACGAAGGCCCGTCATGGTAGCCGCGCGGATCACGGTCAACGGGAATGAAACACCGATCTCACCGGCTGCGCCCCACACCACAGCGCTGGACTTCCTGCGCGAGCGTGGCCTCACCGGCACCAAGGAAGGCTGCGCCGAGGGTGAATGCGGCGCCTGTTCGATCCTGGTGGCCCGCCCCGGAGTGAACAAGCCCACCGACTGGGTGGCGGTCAACGCCTGCCTGGTCCCGGTCGCGGCGCTCGACGGTCAGGAGATCATCACCTCCGAAGGTCTCGCCACCGTCGGCGAACCCGGCACGCCGCCCACCTTGCACCCGGTGCAGGAGGAGATGGCGGTCCGTGGCGGCTCCCAATGCGGTTACTGCACGCCGGGATTCATCTGCAGCATGGCCGCCGAGTACTACCGGCCGAACCGCTGCGCGCATGCGGACTCGGCGGACAGCACCGACGCCGAGCACGGCCCGAACGGATTTGATCTGCACGCGCTGAGCGGAAACCTGTGCCGCTGCACCGGCTACCGCCCGATTCGCGATGCCGCGTTCGCCGTCGGTACGCCCACCGAAGAGGACCCGCTGGCCCAGCGTCGTGAACAGTCCCCGCCCGCACCGGTTGCCACCGAATACACCCAGGACGACAGCGCGTTCCTGCGGAAGAGCACCCTCGCCGAGACACTGCAGTTGCTGCGCGAGCGGCCCGACGCGATGGTGGTCGCCGGCTCCACCGACTGGGGCGTCGAGGTGAACATCCGTTCCCGCCGCGCGGGTTGCGTGGTCGCCATCGACCGGCTGCCCGAACTGCGGGACCTGCGAGTCGAATCGGACTACATCGAGATCGGGGCGGCGCTGACGCTCACCGAGATCGAACGCCGCCTCGACGGCAGCGTCCCGCTGCTGGCACAGCTGTTCCCGCAGTTCGCATCCCGGCTCATCCGCAACAGTGCGACCTTCGGCGGCAACCTGGGTACCGGCTCTCCCATCGGTGACAGCCCGCCCGTGCTGCTCGCGCTGGAGGCATCGGTGGTCCTCGCCGACGCCGACGGTGAGCGCGAGGTCGCGCTGGCGGACTACTTCACCGGCTACCGGCAGAGCGTGCGCAGGCCCGGCGAGCTGATCCGCGCGGTGCGCATCCCGCTGCCGCTGTCGCCGGTCGTGGCCTTCCACAAGATCGCCAAGCGGCGCTTCGACGACATCTCCAGCGTGGCGGTCGCTTTCGCGCTGGACATCGAGGACGGGATGATCCGCAAGGCACGCATCGGCCTGGGCGGCGTGGCCGCCACCCCGATCCGCGCCCTCGCCACCGAGGCGGCCCTGGAGGGCAAGCCGTGGGCGGCAGAGACGGTCGAGGCCGCGGCCCAGGTGCTGCAGGCCCAGGGCACGCCCATGAACGATCACCGGGCCAGCGCCGGCTACCGCTCCGCGATGCTGGGCCAGAGCCTGCTGAAGCTGTACGCGCAGACCACCGAGGCGGTGTCGTCATGAGCCATCTGTCCGAGCGCCCCGAAAAGCCCGTCGTCGGCGTTTCGATGCCGCACGAGAGCGCCGGCCTGCACGTCACCGGCACCGCGCTCTACACCGACGACCTGGTCCATCGCACCAAGGACGTACTGCACGCCTACCCGGTCCAGGTCATGAAGGCCCACGGCCGCATCACCGCGCTGCGCACCGAGCCCGCACTCGCCGTGCCCGGTGTGGTCCGCGTCCTGACCGGTGCCGACGTGCCCGGCGTCAACGACGCCGGAATGAAGCACGATGAACCGCTGTTCCCCGACGAGGTCATGTTCTACGGCCATGCGGTCGCCTGGGTGCTCGGCGAGACCCTGGAGGCGGCCAGGCTCGGTGCCGCGGCCGTCGAGGTGGAGCTCGACGAACTGCCCTCCCTGGTCACGCTGCAGGACGCGCTCGCGGCGGGCAGCTATCACGGCGCCCAGCCCGTGATGGAGACCGGTGACACCGACGCGGGCTTCGCCGACTCCGCGCACGTGTTCACCGGGGAGTTCCAGTTCTCCGGTCAGGAACACTTCTACCTCGAGACGCACGCGGCGCTGGCCCAGGTCGACGAGAACGGGCAGGTGTTCATCCAGAGCAGCACCCAGCACCCGTCGGAGACCCAGGAAATCGTCTCGCACGTGCTCGGGGTGCCCGCCCACGAGGTGACCGTGCAGTGCCTGCGGATGGGCGGCGGCTTCGGCGGCAAGGAGATGCAGCCACACGGGTTCGCCGCTGTCGCCGCGCTCGGGGCCAAGCTGACCGGCCGGCCGGTCCGGTTCCGGCTCAACCGGACCCAGGACCTGACCATGTCCGGTAAGAGGCACGGGTTCCACGCCCAGTGGAAGATCGGCTTCGACGCGGACGGCCGTATCCAGGCCCTGGACGCCACGTTGACCGCGGACGGCGGCTGGAGCCTGGACCTCTCCGAGCCGGTGCTGGCCCGGGCGCTGTGCCACATCGACAACACCTACTGGATTCCCAACGCGCGCGTCGCCGGTCGCATCGCCAAGACCAACACGGTCTCCAATACCGCCTTCCGCGGCTTCGGCGGACCGCAGGGCATGCTGGTGATCGAGGACATCCTCGGCCGCTGCGCGCCGCTGCTCGGCCTGGACCCCATGGAGTTGCGGGAACGCAACTTCTACCAGCCGGGCCAGGGCCAGACGACGCCGTACGGACAGCCGGTCACGCAGCCCGAACGGATCTCCACCGTCTGGCAGCAGGTTCAGGACTCCGCCGGTATCGCCGATCGCAAGCGCGAGATCGCCGCCTTCAATGCCGCCCACCCGCACACCAAGCGAGCCCTCGCGATCACCGGAATCAAGTTCGGCATCTCGTTCAACCTCACCGCCTTCAACCAGGGCGGCGCGCTGGTGCTGATCTACAAGGACGGCTCCGTCCTGATCAACCACGGCGGCACCGAGATGGGCCAGGGCCTGCACACCAAGATGCTGCAGGTGGCCGCGACCACGCTGGGCATCCCGCTGCACAAGGTCCGGCTGGCCCCCACGCGCACCGACAAGGTGCCCAACACCTCTGCCACCGCCGCCAGTTCCGGGGCGGATCTCAACGGTGGCGCGGTGAAGAACGCCTGCGAGCAGTTGCGCGAGCGGCTGCTGCAGGTGGCCGCCACCCAACTGGGCGCGAACGCCTCGGACGTGCGCATCGTCGAGGGCGTCGCGCGCGCCCTCGGCAACGACAAGGAGCTGGCCTGGGACGACCTGGTGCGCACCGCGTACTTCCAGCGCGTCCAGTTGTCGGCGGCCGGCTTCTACCGGACCGAGGGGCTGCACTGGGACGCGAAGACGTTCCGGGGCTCGCCGTTCAAGTACTTCGCCCACGGCGCCGCCGCGACCGAGGTGGAGGTCGACGGCTTCACCGGCGCGTACCGCATCCGGCGGGTGGACATCGTGCACGATGTCGGTGACAGCCTGTCCCCGATGATCGACATCGGTCAGGTCGAGGGCGGTTTCGTACAGGGCGCGGGCTGGCTGACGCTCGAGGATCTGCGCTGGGACACCGGTGACGGCCCGAACCGCGGCCGGCTGCTGACCCAGGCCGCGAGCACCTACAAGCTGCCGAGCTTCTCGGAGATGCCCGAGGAGTTCAACGTCACGCTGCTGGAGAACGCCACCGAGGAGGGCGCGGTCTACGGCTCCAAGGCGGTGGGCGAGCCTCCGCTGATGCTGGCGTTCTCGGTGCGCGAGGCATTGCGGCAGGCCACCGCCGCGTTCGGACCGAGCGGGGTCAGCGTCGATCTGGCCTCGCCCGCGACCCCGGAGGCGGTGTACTGGGCGATCCAGGCGGCTCGCCAGGGCGATGCCTCCCGGAACGGTCACGGCGGCAACGGGTTGGCCGCAGGCGGCCACACCCGACACGGGCACGCCGCCAACGGCACGATCCGAACCGACGCAAAAGCACTGAACGGTGCCTGACATGACGTGGATCGCCGCGGTCGCACGGTTGCGGGCACGCCGGGAGTCCGGCGTCCTGGTGACCGTCGCGACCGTGCGCGGCCATGCCCCACGCGACGCCGGAGCGAAACTCGTCGTGGGGCAGACCGAGACATGGGGCTCGATCGGCGGCGGCAATGTCGAGGCCGTCGCGATCGATCGGGCCCGGGAGATGATCACCGTGTCCAAGCCGGAGCCGGAGCTGATCGATTTCGCCCTCAACGACAAGGTGACCAACCAGCACGGCGTGCAGTGCTGCGGCGGTACGGTCTCGGTGTTGCTCGAACCGCTGCCGGTGGTACGGGCGGTGGCGATCTTCGGCGTCGGGCACGTCGGGCTGGAGCTGGCGCGCGTCCTGGCACGTCAGGACCTCGACCTCCATCTGATCGACAGCCGCTCCGACGTCCTCACCGAGGAGCGGCTCGACGTGCTGGCGGACGCGGTGGCGCAGGTGCACGTGCATCACACGCCACTGTTGCCGGAAGAGGTGCTGGAGGAGCTGCCGCGCGGCACCCACATCCTGATCATGACCCATGATCATGCCGAGGACGCCGCTCTGTGCGACGCCGCCTTGCGCACCACCCACCTCGGATCCATCGGGCTGATCGGATCGGCGGCCAAGTGGGCAAGATTCCGTAAACGCCTCGCCACCGAGGGCGGTCACGACGAGGCCACCATCGATCGGATCAAGACTCCGATCGGGCTGGCCGACATCACGGGCAAGGAACCCGCGACCATCGCCCTGAGCGTCGCCGCCGATTTGCTGCTCACCTTCGAAACCGAGAAGAACTGACCCACCGCTCGGATCGGCAGGGTGCCCCGCGCTCGCGCGCACGAACACACGCGGGGCACCCTCACGGGGGGCATTGAACGGTCCTTGCCTCACCGCGCGGCCCAGGGGCGTCGGCCCACTACGCTGCTCGGTACACGCTTTGCGCGGTCGGCGCGGTCGGCGCGGTCGGCGCAGTCGGTTCCCGGCGCTTCGGCGGTCGGGTGGTGAGGGGCGATGCATGGTCTATTACGATCTCGGCACATACAGCCGCCCCGTGACGACTTCCTCGCCCGAGGCACAACTCTGGTTCGACCGCGGACTGGTCTGGACATACGCCTTCCACCACGAGGAAGCCGTCTCCTGCTTCGAAGCCGCCGCGGCGGCCGACCCCGGCTGTGCCATGGCGTACTGGGGCATCGCCTACGCACTCGGCCCCAACTACAACAAGCCGTGGGAGTTCTTCGACGAGCAGGACCTCGCACGCACCGTCGAACGCACCCACGCCGCCGTCGAACTCGCCCACGAGAAGGCGGAATCCAGCGCCACACCCGTCGAACGAGCCCTGATCGGCGCGTTGCGCACCCGCTATCCACAGGCGGAGGCCGTCGACGACTGCTCCGTGTGGAACGCGCCGTACGCCGACAGCATGCGCGCCGTCCACGAAATCGCTCCGGACGACCTCGACGTCACCACCCTGTACGCCGACGCGCTGATGAACCTCACTCCTTGGCGGCTGTGGAACCTGCGGACCGGTGAACCGGCCGAAGGCGCCCGCACCCTCGAAGCCAAGGCAGTCCTGGACCGGGCGGTGGCGACAGATGCCGGGGCGGGACACCTCGGCATCCTGCACATGTACATCCACCTGATGGAGATGTCCCCGACACCCGAGGCCGCCCTGCCCGTCGCCGACCGGCTGCGCGGCCTGGTGCCCGACGCCGGCCACCTGCAGCACATGCCTTCACACATCGAGGTGCTCTGCGGCGACTACCGGCGAGTGGTGTCGGACAACGACGCCGCGATCGCGGCCGACGACAAGTTCCACGCGCGGGCCGGAGCCATGAACTTCTACACGCTGTACCGCTCGCACAACTACCATTTCAAGATCTACGGCGCGATGTTCCTCGGCCGGTTCCGGACCGCTCTGCAGGCGGCTGCCCAACTGGAGGCGTCCATCCCCGAGGAGCTGCTGCGCGTGCAGAGCCCGCCCATGGCTGACTGGCTGGAGGGCTTCCTCGCCATGCGGGTCCATGTACTGATCCGCTTCGGCCGCTGGAACGACATCCTGAGCATGCCCATGCCCGCCGACCCGGAGCTCTACAGCGTGAGCACCGCGATGCTGCGCTATGCCCGAGGCGTCGCGTTCGCGGCCACCGGCCATGTCGCCGAGGCCGAGGCCGAACGCCGGCTCTTCGGCGAGGCGGTCGCCAGGGTGCCGGAGACACGCATGCTGTTCAACAACACCTGTGCCGACATCCTGGCGATCGCGTCGGCGATGCTCGACGGCGAACTCGAATACCGCAAGGGCAACCATGACGCCGCCTTCGCCGCACTCAAGCGGTCGATCGAATTGGATGACAACCTTCCCTACGACGAGCCGTGGGGATGGATGCAGCCCACCCGGCACGCCTACGGCGCCCTGCTCCTGGAACGGGGGCGCGTCGCGGAGGCCGAGGCGGTCTACCGGGCCGACCTGGGACTCGACGACACCCTGCCACGCGCTGTGCAGCACCCCGACAACGTCTGGGCCCTGCACGGGCTGCACGAGTGCCTGGTCCGGCTGGGCAAGGCGGGAGAAGCACAGATCGTGGCTCAGAAGTTGAAGATCGCCGTCGCGATGGCGGACGTACCGATCGAGGCGTCCTGCTTCTGCCGCCTCGGCGCGGTCCCGGACACCACCGGCGGAGGCGGTTGCTGCACGCTGGAACATTGAGCCGTCAGGAGACGGCCAGGGGCGGGGGAGCGGTGGTTCCGGAGGCCTGGGCTGACCGGAGCTGTTCCTCACACTCGGCTCATCGCTAGCCCTGCCCCCGGCCGTGTTCCATCGACTGGTTCCCACCCCCAGAGGTACCGCACCGCACCTCTACGGCCTGCGCCCACCAGGCGTCGATCGCTGGGTGAACATCGCCGACCATGGCGATCCCGTGGCCGTCCCCCCAGGTTGAGCCAGCACTTCGACCCCGGTTGCTGTGCGCAACCTAAGGGGTTGTGATACGCCATCGCCCACCGTTGACGGGCAGGCAGTCGTGATCCTGGGCCGCCCGGAGACGTGCCCCAGGCCGGTCGAGCCTGGGGCACGGGGGCGGGCCGGGGAGGCGGCTCAGCTGACGCGGTGCGAGTGCCGTAGGCGGCGGACGCCGAAGCAGGCGCCGAGCAGGACGGCGACGGCCGTCGCGGCGGCGCCCGCGGTGACGGCTACCCCGGCGGTCGCCGCGGGTGCGGTGGACGCGCGCGGAGGCGCGGCCGTACCGCCGTAACCGCCGCCCTCGCCCGCCTGGTCGTAGGCGGACTTCGGGAGCTTGTCGCCGTATTTCGTGTGTACGAGGCGCTGGTAGGCGGCCGTGGTCACGCCGCCGATCCCTACGGCGTGCCGCGCGTCGGGGTCGAGCGGCAGCACACGACCGTCGCGCACCACGTACCAGGCGTCGATCTGCGGTTCCCGGAAGACGGTTCCGAGGCCGTGCGCCTCGCTGACATAGTCGGTCTCGTCACCGCCGGTCGCGATGTTGACGACCCTCCACCCCTTCGCCGTCCGTACGGTCCACACCGAGGCCACCTGGCCGTCCGCGGAGACCGCCTTGCTCGCGACGAACTGCGGGTCCGCGACAGGGGCGCCCCGCCGTCCGGCGACGAAACCCGGGTCGAGGAAGTAGACGGTTACCGACGGCCCGACCAGGTGCGGCCGGGCCGCGCTCTGCGCGATCGCGCCGTCGCGGGCGAAGAAGCGCGAGAGGGTGATGAGCGTGGCCGGGGTTGACGCCGCCTCGCGCGCCTGAGCGGTGTCGGCGGCGGTGAAGGGTGCGGGGAAGTCGCCGGCAGCCGCCGCGTGGGCGGTGGTGGGGGCGAGTACGCCGAGGGTCGCGGTGGCGGCGAGCACCACCAGCGCCGCGGTCTTGTGGACGGGCCTGGAGCCGGCGGACGTGTGCCGGTTCGGTGTGCGGCGCTTCGGTGACGTCGGCGTCGGCGACGTGCCGCTCGATGACTTCTGGGCCGGTGCGGTCCGGATCGGTGACGTGCGGATCGGGGTCATGGGGTCACGCTCCGATCCCGTAGAGCGAGTGGGTCCACGTGAACGAGTTGTTGCTCACGTAGTAGTCGTAATCCGCCCAGTTGTAGCGGTAGTTGGAGGGCCACGGGTCGCCCCAGTAGACCTGGTTGCCGGAGGTGTCGTAGCCGTACAGCACATGCATGTGCCCGCCCCCGGAGCTCCACTGGATGCGCGTCTCGACGGGACGGCCGGCGTTGATCTCCGTCTGCACGGTGCTGTAGCGCAGATAACCGCTCACGTACGTACCGGGGTTGATGCCCATCCAGTCGAGGGCGTTCTGCACGTCGTCCAACGCCGCCTGCCAGTTGCCGCAGGTGCTGCCCTGGGGCCGGCTGAAAGCGGCGTCGCAGAACTGGTTCTGGGTGTAGTCGCGCCCGAACCACGACGCGATGGTGTTGCCGCTCGCCGCCCAGCACCAGTTGCTGTTCTGCTGCGCCTGCATGGTGATGTTGAGGCGCTTGGCGGCGGGGACGGCGGGGTGAGCGGAGGTCCGAGGAACGGCGTGCGGAGCGGCGTGAGCGGTGGCAGTTGGCACCAGGGCGGGCGACAGAACGGCGACGGTCACGAGGACCGCTGACGCCAGCCGTCTACGGCCCCAGGTGGTAGTGGACATGGCGTTCCTCCCAGTTGGGGTGGGGGTGGAGGAGCGCGTCCGGACGCTGCGACAGCAGCATCGATCGTTGTCGCGTCCCGGTCAACGAAGTTATCCACAGGGCTGGCGGTGAAGTGAATTCCACCCGTACCGTTGTGAACGCCACAGCAGGTACCAGCACGTGGCAGCACACGTAACGCCCTGTTCCAGGACGGGGAAGTGAACGTTCACCGTTGAACGATCAGAGGGGGTGGGAGGGGAGGGGCCCAATGGCAGCACAGAGCACCGATCGCCGTGCCACCCCACGCCCCGATGCCGAACTCGCCGAGGCCCTCCGCACCGGCCCGTTCTCCGCCGCGCTCCGCGCCGCGCTTGCCGCACGCGGGCTGGCTCTGCATCGCGTGCAGCACCGGCTCGCCCAGCGCGGCATACGTGTCGGTGTGACCAGCCTCAGCTACTGGCAGCGCGGTGTGCGGCGGCCCGAGCGGCCCGAGTCGCTTCGTGCCGTCACCGCGCTCGAGGAGATCCTGGAGCTTCCCCCGCACGCCCTCACCCGCCTGCTAGGCCCACGCGGCACCAGCGACCATCCCCAGGCGCGCCCGTATCGCACCCTCCTCGAACCTGCCGCCGCGGTGGAATCGCTGCTGGCGAGTCTGGCGGCACCGGCGGACGGCGGGCTGCACACCGTGATCCACTACGAGCACGTTCACATCGGTGCCCATCGAGAGCTCGCAGCCCGCGACTCGCAACATGTCGTACGGGCCCACCGCGATGGTGTCGACCGCTATCTCGCCATCTATCACGGCGACCCGGGCTGCGACACGGAACGGGTACGGGTGCGCGGTCTCGGCAACTGCCGGGTCGGGCGGATCCGGCGCCACGGCGCTTCGGGGGTGATCGTCGTCGAGCTGCTCTTCGACGGGCGGTTGAGGGTCGGGGAGACCGCCGTCCTGGGGTACCGCTTCGAGGACGGAACCGGCGCGCCCAGTCATGAGTACGTGCGCGGCTTCACCTACGGCGGCGGTCAGTATGTCCTCCAGGTCGGCTTCGACCGCGCCGCCCTGCCCGTCCACTGCCGCCGTTTCGCCCGTCCCTCGGCGACCGCCCCTCGCGAGGCCGTCGCCGATCTGACAGTGAACGCCCATGGCTCGGTCCACCTGGTGGAGCCGCAGATACGGCCGGGCGTCCTCGGTATCACATGGGAGTGGGACTAAGGACTGGGATCAGAACGAGGCGCTCTCCGCTCGGAAATGACGGGGTGTCAGTTGGCGTCGTCGCCCGCCAGACAGGGGGTGGGTGCGGCCGAGACGCGTGGTGTCGTCACATTCCCTCCTTCCCGCGGGGCGGACGACGGGAATGTGACGACAGGGCTCAGGGCTGGGCCTCGTTGTCGCCACTGAAATCGGGTACGTCGGCGGACAGCAGGTGTTCGGCGCCGTGTTCGAGGGCCTTGGCCGCCTCGGTGGAGCGGGGGAGCATGGTCTTCTCGTAGGTGCGGAGGGCGTCGTCGACAGTGGCGGCGTTCGCGAGGGCGAGGGCGAGTTCGCTGGCGTCGAGCATGGCGAGGTTGACGCCGACGCCGAGCGGGGGCATGAGGTGGGCGGCGTCGCCCAGCAGGGTCACCGTCGCGTTGCGTTCCCAGGTGTGCGGGACAGGGAGGGCGAGGATCGGGCGGTCGATGTAGGGGCCGTCGTTTTCGGTGATCATCTGGCGCATGCGGGGCGACCAGTGGGCGTACTCGTCGAGTAGCACGGCGCGGATGCCGTCGGTGTCCTCGGCGGTCAGCCCGTTGGCGCTGATCCAGTCGACCGGGACGCGCTGGATGATGTAGACGCGGATGTGGTTTCCGCTGTTGCGCTGGGCGAACAGGCCGCGTTCGCCGTCAGCTGCGTGGGCGCTGCCCGAACCGACCAGCTCGGCGATCTCGGGGTGTCGGTTCTCGACGTCCGAGAACCATGAGCCTTTTCAACGGTGAGCCTCCAGGGTGAGGATGGCCTTTGTGGTTGACGTGAGTGCGTTCGGGCTGAGTCTGGCCTTGCGGAGGATCCGCCAGGTCTTGATCCGGGCGATGGTGCGCTCCACCGGGTAGCGGAGCCGGGCATGCG
>NZ_JBEYEW010000050.1:0-28268 GCF_040634095.1 Streptomyces sp. NPDC007205 | reverse complement strand
AACTGTGGCGGATAGTTCTTCATGACCACGAGATGTCCGTTCTCAGATCCTCAGGATCCAGTGTCTCGTGTGTCCAAGATCAGGGGTCAAGGCCCTTCCACAGCCGGAACCGGTAGCCGTTGGAGCCGCCCGCGTCCGCTGCGATTAGCAGTCGGCTCGCCTCCGGGTAGTCGCCGCAGCCTCGGGCCTGCCACCAGCGGCGGATCGAGGCCACCGCAAAGGCGGAGGTGTCGTGGTCCACCCCCACGTTCACCCAGCCGGTGTTGGCGGTGATGTCGTACACGCCATAGCGGATCGCCACCTCGATGGCCGTACCGACCGAGAAGAAGCTGTGGTCGTCGACCCTGACCGGATCGCCGACGGGGCGCCACTGCCGACCGGGGCTGGGCAGCTGGCCGAGATACTCCTTCTTCTTCGTGTCCACACTGATCACCGGCTCGCCGGCCGCCTGGTGCTGCTTGACCTGCTCATTGATATAGCGAAACTGGGCATCGCGATCCGGGTGCTGTGCTCCCTCCAGCGTCTTGACGCTGGCCTGCAAGCTGAAGCCCCGCTCACGCAGCAGCCGACCCACGGTCGGCGCGGACACCGGATGGCCCTGGGCGGTCAGCTCGTCGGCCAGCGTTCGCAGGGACTTGGTCGTCCACCGCAGCGGCGACATCGGATCGCCGCGCTCGTCCGGCTCCACCCGTGCCAACAGCGAGGGCAGCACCTCCGGATCCAGGTCCTCCACGGTCTTCCGGCCACCGCCGGCCCGCCGAGCCCGGCCGTCGGGCAGCGGATCCTCTCCCGCTTCCAACTCGAAGACCCCTGTCCGGACCGCCGTCTCGGACACTCCCGCGGCCCGCGCCACCGCCCGAAGGCCACCATGTCCCAGCAGCCGCGCTTCCTGCCCCATCAGCAAACGCCGCTGACGCTCGTTCAGATGCGGAAACAAGACCCTGAACCGCAAGCCGAGCTGCCCGCACACCTCACTCGATATCCCCATACCAGCGGCAACGACCCCGACCAGAAGAAGCAACGCTTTGATTCTTTACGGGTTCAGCCCACGAGGCAACGCGAACGCGAGATGAAAGGCTTCCGCAGCCCGGGACCTGGGCATCTCTCACGCTGCCGAGACTATTGGAAAACAAGCTAGATAACGAACATCGTGATCATATTCGAACTTCCTGCTAGGCTTCAGTCTTCAGTAAAGTTCATCGGTCAGGCCACAGGGAAGACAGGCTCCACTTCAATACCTGACATTATGTGCAACTTTGTGAACTCGTTCCCTGGTTCGGAGTCAATTGATTCCTGGCGGCTTCACCTGATCCGGGCGTCGTTCCGTTACGCGGGCCATCGGCACAGGGGCCTAACGTGCGCGCGGCGTCGCGTAGTTCCGTTTTGCGGATCTTTCCTGTTGCCGTGGTGGGCAGCGCGTCGACGAAGCGTATTTCATGGGGAATTTTGTAGTGGGCCAGTTTATTCGCGCAGTATTTGCGCAGCGTGTCAGGGGGTGGGGGATCGGCGCCTGGGTAGGGCTGGATCCATGCCATGAGATCTTCCCCTAAGCGAGGGTGGGGAATTCCGATGACGGCGACGTCCTGGATGTCCGGATGGGCGCGCAGGACGTCTTCGATTTCTCGTGGGGAGATGTTTTCCCCGCCGCGGATGATCATGTCGGTGATTCGTCCGGTGATGGTGATGCAGCCGTGCCGGTCCATAGTGCCGAGATCGCCGGAGTGCATCCAGCCTTCGTTATCCACGGCGTTTGCCGTTTGGCCGGGGTCGTTCCAGTAACCCTGCATCACGAGGTAGCCGCGGATACAGATTTCGCCGGGCGTGCCGCGGGGCTGGGTGTGCCCGGTATCGGGGTCGGCAACCTTGATTTCGGTATGGGGAAGCGGGGGTCCGGCAGTGGTGAGTCGCTGGTCTAGCGGGTCGGTGGCGCGGCACTGGACCGCTGTGGGGGACGTTTCGGTCAGGCCAAACGAGGTGGTCAGCTCGGGGATACCCATGCGCTGCGCCACTTCTTCGAGGAGGGTTTTCGGGCAGGGAGAGCCGGCCATGATGCCGGTGCGCAGGGTCGACAGGTGGTAAGTGTCGAGGTCTAGTGCGGAGAGCTCGGCGAGGAACATAGTAGGGACGCCGTAGACTGCGGTGCAGCGTTCCTGCTCGATTGCCTGAAGTGTGGCTGCGGCGTTGAAGGCCGGGGCGGGGAGCACGATGCAGGCGCCACGGATGGTGCAGGCCAGCGTGCCAAGTACCATGCCGAAGCAGTGGAAGAGGGGCACGGGCAGGCAGAGTCGGTCTCGGTCGGTGTAGGCGAGTGCCGCTCCCACGAAGTACGCGTTGTTGAGGATGTTGTGATGTGACAGCGTCGCGCCTTTGGGGGCGGCGGCGGTGCCCGAGGTGTATTGGATGGTGACCGGGTTGGAGGCCGAGCACGCTTGCTGGGCCCGAGTCAGTGCTCGCGGGTCGCTGTGGCGGCCTTGCCGCAGCAGGGCGTGCCAGTCCGAGCTGTTGATGATTAGCGTGCGCTTCAGATCGGAGCAGTCCGGCTGTACCTTGCCGAGGAGTTCCAGGTAGTTGGTGCCCTTATATTCGGCGGAGGCGATGACGGTGCTGATGCCGGATTGCTTGAGCACATGGCGTAGTTCCGGGAGACGGTAGGCAGGGTTGATAGGGGTGAGTATCGCGCCGATCTTGGCGGTCGCGTACTGGATGAGAACCCATTCCGCACAGTTAGGCGCCCACAATCCAACTCGGTCGCCATGCGACACGCCCATGGCCAGCAGACTGAGGGCCACCGCGTTGATGTCGGCTTGTAGCTCATGGTAGGTCCAGCGCCGTCCGCTCCAGCACTCCACGAGTGCGTCGCGATCCGGATAGCGGGCTGCGGTGCGATCGAGGTCCTCACCGATGGTGTGCGTCAGCAGTGGGGGATGTAGGGGGCCCACCTCACGGCTGGCCTGATTGCATTCGGCAAAACACGATGTTGTCATGAGTTCTTCATTTCTGTTCCGGCGCCTTGACGTAACGCAGGGGCCCATCGGCCGGGCGACGGCGTCCCGAAGTTCGGCGGGCGATTCTCGGAGAATGCCGCTAGGCCCTCAGCTGCCTCTTTACCGAGGAACGCTTTCTGCCCGTATACCGCTTCAGCATGCAGTGCGGCGGATAGCGGCAAATCACTCAGGCGTAGCACCGACTCCTTAATGACGCGCAGCGACTGCTGGCTGAGCTGCGCTAGAGCCGCAGCCTTATTGTGCGCGGTAGCAACCAAGTCGGCAGGATCGACGACCGTGCTGATCAACCCGATCGCGTAGGCTTCGGCGGCATCGATACGGCGGCCAGTGAGCAGCAGGTCCATTGCGTGGGCGTAGGGTATCTGGCGTACGAGTCGGGTGAGGGTACCGCCTGCCGGGACCAAGCCGACGCCTGCTTCGGGCAGCCCAAAGACAGCGGTGCTTGCAGCGATGCGGATGTCCGTGCCGAGCATGATCTCAAGACCGCCGCCCAGGCAGTAGCCATCGACTGCGGCGATGACGGGTTTGAATAGGTTCATGTTCTTCAGGTGGGCGCCGTCCCATTCTGAGATATCGAAATGGCCTTCAGTAAGACCAGGGGCAGCCTCGGTTAAGTCGGCGCCAGCACAGAATGCCTCGGGCGTGGACCCTCGCAGGACGGCGACGCGAATGGCTTCGTCGTCGCGCACGTATGCAAAGGCGTCAGCCAGTTGATGGTACATGGCCTGTGTCATCGCGTTCCGCTTGTCAGGCCGGTTCAGAACGATGTCGGCGATGGAGTCCTGAACTGTCAGCTCAACTGCCAATGTTATTCTCCTTGATGCCTCGTGTATGGGTCCCGCCCAGCCGAGCACGCAGCACAACGGGTGCCCAGACGGGTCATCTACGGGTTTGGCGTGACCGGTCGGCCCAGGCGCTGGTGGGCAGCAGCGAGTTCTCCTGATGCCAGCGCAGCAAGCAAGGAGAGCTCCCCGGCCAGGACTACGCCGCCGAGGACTTCAGCCAGTCGCATCGCTCCGTGCCCCATCGATTTCGATGAGTTTTCATCGATGCCGAGTAGACCCAATGCCTCACGCTGTGTGGGGAGTACCGTGCCGCCGCCGACGGTCGCCACAGGAACATCGGGCAGGAAGACCGAGACGTAGACTCCACCGTTACGTGGCTCGACGCAGGTGATTCCCTGACACGCTTCGGCGACCTGGGCCACGTCCTGGCCGGTGGCAATGAAGAGTGCGGCCACCATGTTGGCGTAGTGGGCATTGAAGCCGCCCAGGGTGCCCGCCATCGCCGAGCCCAGCAGGTTCTTCCGGTAATTCACCTCACAGAGCTGCTGCATATCGGTCTTGAGGACTCCGGCGAGCACGACGGGATCTAGAATCGCCTCAGCGAAGATTCGTTTGCCGCGGCCTTCGAGCAGGTTCACCGAGGCAGGCTTTTTGTCCGTGCAGTAGTTGCCGGAAAGCGCCAGGCAACGCGCACCGGTCGCTGGCTCGATGAGGTCACGGACGATCCGCTCGCACGCCACCGTGGCCAGGTTCATGCCCATCGCGTCACCTGTGGTGAAACGGAAGCGAAGATAGACTGAGCTGCCCACGGCCTGCGGCCGCACCTCGACAAGTCGCAGCCGAGCACTGGTCTGCTCGGCCGCCATTCTCAGGTCATCTTCATGGTCAGAAACCCAGGCGATTAGGCGCAGGCTCTCTTCGATGCCGGACGTGCAGAACAGCGGAGCTCGAGTGATGCCGACGTCGTTCACCCGAACCGTTGCCCCCCCAGCCTCATTCAACGCTCGGCAACCGCGTCCGATGCTCGCTACCAGGGCGCCCTCGGTGGTCGCGAGGGGAACGAACACCTCATCGTCGTTTACATATTGGCCGCGGAGGATCAGTGGTCCCGCCACACCCACCGGTACTTGGATCGCACCAATCAGGTTCTCACAGCGTGCTTTCTCCAAGGGCATGGAGTGGCGGCCGATGTGGTCCAGGCTAACCTGCCGCCATCGTTCCAGCGCGCCACGCCTCAGCCACGCGGCCTCGTCCGCGGCCATGCCGGGCGGCACCTGGTGCAGTTTGCGCTCACCGCGCGATGCCTTATCGATCCAGTCGGCCGTCTCCCATGCGGCGTTGGGCGACAGTGTACTCTGCGGCCTCGCGGAGTCAGTGCCCATCTCAGTACTCATAGGCGTAGTAGGCGACGGCAAGGTCCTGGAAATCACGCCTCAGCTCGGTACCAATCCGGTCGATCACAAACTGGTCCAACGGATGAAGGAGCAGACCGGGTACCTCCCCACGGTCGTGTAGGGCTTCGTACTGCTCACGATCCAGGCTCACGGGGTACTGCAGGGCTTGAGCGAACCCGATCCTGCGTGCCGCGTCCTGCCATCCCGCCACAGCTGTGAAGGGCAGCGCGAGCGCCGCATCCCCACTGCCATAGCCGATGGCGAGCATCGGTGCGTCCAGGAGCTCTTCACCGGACTCGACCGCAGTTTCCAGCCCTGCCGCCAAAGCTGCGGGAAGAGATGCCGAGTAGAGATTGCCCACTTCGTCCAGCAGGCCGCTACCCAAGCTCAGCTTTTCCTCGGTGAACTCCCGAAAGGCCGGCTGGCCACGCAGATGCGCGCTCACCATGGTGGTGGCGGGATACGGGTCAGGGCAGGGGTCACCGGCGAGGATCGCCGCGTGAAGATCAGGTTCCGAAACGAGTTCCTCGAGCACGTCGCCTGGCTTGGCGCCGCAAGCCAGGCACAGCCGCTCCAACTCAGCCTGCCCCGAGGGGGACGCGGCGAGCGCGCGTACGTAGAGAAACGAACTGGCCCGAATCGGCATGTGGCGATACGGGCGATGAAGGAAGAGCGCTCGCAGTCCGCTTAGGTGAGCACTGGGCTCAACGCCGAGCCGGCTCCAGAGTGCTTCGACAGCATGGGCGACCTCGTCGAGATACGCCGTAGTCGAGTACCTGCCGCTGAACACTGGGAAATCACTGGGACGTTCTGTGAGCGGCGCATAGCCCCCGAGGTAGTGGCGTTTGGTCGGCTTGCGAAAGTCAGGACCGCGGTAGGCGGAGGCTGCGACGGCATTGGCCAGGTCAAGAACCAGCAACGACGGGGAGCACTCCACCAGCATCGCGACGGCACCGGCACCCTGCGTCTGCTCCCCGGAACTGCCCCGCTCGTACTCGGCGATGTCGGCTGCCACAACCACCGCCTGCCGCTCACTGGGATCGCACAGCACATAGCGGGCAGCACCACACAGTGCATACAACCCGCCCAAGCAGGCCTGCTTGAACTCCGGTACTTCCACGTCGCGTGCGAAGCCAGACCATCCGCGGCGCCGCAACTCACGGTCCACCATGCCAAGGACCGTGACCGCTCCAACCGCATTGTCAGTACTCGACTCGGTGCCCAGCGCCAGAAAGCCGATGCGGCGCGCGTCTAGCTGATTGTCGATGATCAGCCGTAGCACCGCATTAGCAGCCATGGTGTACACATCCTCGTGCGGCCCGCACATGCGGAAACCGTGCCCGGTTACCGCCCCGACCTTGCCCCAGTCTTGACCGGTCCACTCGCACCAGCGCCCCAGATCTACATGGAGCCGCGGCAGATAGCAGGCCATTGCGCTAATGCCCACCGCGGCTTCGCGAACGGCCGCCCTTGCATTGTTCATCTCAAATCTACCTTACATCTCGTAGCTGAGTCCCCGCTGCGCCAACTGCGGTGCACGAAGGGCAGGACAGGCATGGCCTGTCTATCCAATGACCGGTGGCTTCCGCACACGCAAAAGCCAGTCGGTCTCACAAGAATGATCTAACAGCCACCCGTCTGCATTTAGGTAAGCCTGAAGCAAAGCGCCCATCCTGGGTGATCTAAATTTATTGACCTGAAGCGTTGTTCACGCGGCTGATCGGTGGGTGGCCTTCGAGCGCGGTGTGGCAGCCAGTGGCCCACTTTTCAGCAGCGAAGCGATGGGAGGGAACCTCCGTCACGTCACGACACGCCATCAACACCCTGTGGAGTCTGTGCAAGGCCATTGGCCCCACGTATCAGCCCTTCGCCTCACAGTTGCTCCTCGCGTCCATGGCGCATCTCGGTAAAGAGGGTGCGAAAACCCATGCCGTGCTTTGGTGGCCATTGTTAATCCAGACGGGAGCCCTACTGAAATACATCCTGTCAGCGAATAGGGGGAGAAGCCTGCAGGGTTCGTCCCGATCGTAGAAACAGGGTCCGTTTCAATGCGGTTCGGATCCTGCAGTAAGATCGAACGCTGCACTTTCAAGACTGCGCAGTGGACCAAGATGACCGAGGCTATGCGCTCGGCCTGGGCTTATCCCCGACCCGAGTGATTTGCCGTGACCACCACCAGTACGCGGCGACGGACTACTCGGCAATCTTCGTCCTGTAGATCCACCTGAAGACTGGCACGGATTGACCGTCAATATCTGCATATTGTCCAGAAACTCGAAATGTTCGCGACCCTTCAGGCGCGTGATTTCCACTCGGTCCAAAGTGGTGTCCGCTGGAACGTGTGCTCGCTTCCCCAAGGTGTCAGGTACTTCTACCAGTTCCACAAGCATGGTGCTCATCGGTGACAGCTCAGGCATAACCCACCTCAAGTTGCGCTTCGTTCGCTATTTCTAGCCGCCCACAAACTCAACACTTTGTCGCCAGCGCCTTCCGCTGACCCACACAACACGGACATCTCATTGAACAGAGATGCGACGCCAGGGGGACACTCGGAGAGTAAACACCCGACTGACGCTCACAGGAATATCGAACGGGGGTTGAACTGCATGCACAGGGGGTAACTTCGTGAAGTTGTGAGCCGCTTTGCTTCTCTGCAGGTGTTGTCACGTTGTCGGGGGTGTGGCTTGTGACGGTGTGTCAGTGCGGGGTGGGGCCTGCGGTGGCCGGTGGTTCAGGCCGTGGCGGGCAGGCCGGCGGCCCCGGTGATGTGGTTCCAGACGGTGAAGCGGATGAGCATCTCGAAGCGGTAGTGGCCGGCGGTCATGAGGTGACGGTGGGGCCGGAAGTGGGGTGAGATCCCGGTGAACGCGGACAGGAACCGCTGCGCCGAACCGACGGTGCGGAATCCTTTCATCGCGCGTTCCCGCTGCCGGGTCGGCTGGTGGGAGTTCTCCGCCCGGTTGTTCAAGCACTTGTGCGAGCGGTGCTCCACCGACCGCATCAACTCACGGTGCGCCGCACCGTACGGCTTCAGCTTGTCGGTGACGACCACGCGGGGGACCTGCCCGGTCTTTTTGAGGAGCCGGCGGAAGAAACATCTGGCCGCGGCCTTGTCCCGCCGGTTCTGGACCAGGATGTCCAGGACGTTGCCATCCTGGTCGACGGCCCGCCATAGATACTTCTGCACCCCGTCGATCCTGAGAACACCTCGTCGAGATGCCATGTGTCACCCGGCCGCGGGCGGCGCCGGCGCAGTCCGTTGGCGTAGGCCTGCCCGAACTTCACGCACCAGCGACGCACCGTCTCGCAGGAGACGATCACTCCCCGTTCCAGCATGAGCTCCCCGACCTCGCGGAAGCTCAGCGGGAACCGGTGATACAGCCACACACAGTGCGCGATGATCTCCGCCGGGTAGAGGTGATTCCGGTACGACGGCGCTGCAACCGACACGAACCAGCCCTCCCGACAGGCCCCAACCAGAAGATCATCTCACCCACCGACAACGTGACAGCTCCCCGAGCCGACCTGACCCACCGCTTCACCACCTGGAAAACGATCACCGAAGTCACCGCCGCGCGCCCAGTGGATGTCTGACACCGGCACACCCCACACCCACGCACGCCTCAACTCACCTGCTGCAAGAGCAGCTTGACAGCAACCGACCGAACGCTTCACCTTCTGGAAACAGGTCACCGGCCTGCCCCACCGACGTACCCGACAGCGCGACAGTGATTCCCAATCAGGTTTGTCAAGGGCTGCGGTAGCGGACGGTGACCGCGTTATGCCGCTGCGGGGCCAGGTTGAGGTGGCTCGACGGTGAAGGTCCGCTGGTCGCGTATGAGGGCCCACAAGACGTCGAGGCGGCGCCGGGCGAGGGCGAGGACAGCCTGCTTGTGCGACTTGCCCTCGCTCCTCTTGCGCTCGTAGAAGGTCCTGGACGTCGGACAGCACCGGGCGGCGACCTGAGCGGAGAGGTAGAAGACACGCAGGAGGCGGCGGTGGTAGCGGTGCGGCCGGCGCATGCTGCCGCTGATGCGTCCTGAGTCCTTGGGGACAGGGGCCAGGCCGGCGATGCCGGCCAGGTGCGATGTGCCGGGTTGGTGTCGGTGGGTGGGTGTCAGTGACGGCACGTCAGAGCTGGGTGTTTTCGCTGGTGGGGTGTTGAGGAAGGGCGGGGTCACTGCAATGGGGCGGTGCATGCGGCGGCCGCGGCTGCCATGAGGCGGTACACCCCGCTCCGCTCCACTGTCTTGAGAACGGCACTTCTGATCCTTTCGAGGGCTGCGCGGCGCCACGGTGGTCGGTGTCGGTTTTGCGCGGGCGGAAGGGTGCGGGGGTGGGGGAGCCGGGCGCGTGGGGTGAGGTCACGGCGGGGCTGAGGGTGTCCAGGCCGGTGCTGGTTGCGCGGCTGCTGGAGCTTGATGCGGCCGGGGCGTTGACGACGGCGCACGTGCGTGCGGGCGCCCAGGTCGGCGGGGTGAATGCGCGCACGGTGTGGCGCTGGCTGGATGCGGCGCGGACCGAGGGCCGTGTCGAGCGCAGGCCGCGGGCCCGGCTGGAGTTGGCCGACCAGATGTGGGAGGTGCTGGCGCAGGCGGGCGGGAACGTGGCGGCGCTGCACCGGCATATGAAGGAGGCCGGGGGCGAGGTGCCCTCGCTGGCGTCGTTGCACCGGGTGGTGCGCCGGGACCTTCAGGCCGGAAGGGTCCTGCCGGACCGCGCGGTGGTGCGGCGGGAGCGGGATGAGCAGCAAACGCGGCAGGCCCTGTCTGACCTCGCCCTGGCCGGGCGGCAAGGGGGTGACGCGGTGAAGACGTCTGAGCCCTCGCGTCTCGGGCCAGAGGCGACCAGCGGCTTGCTGGTGGGGGAGGGCGGTGCGCTGGCGGGTGTGGCGTTGCCGGCGGGCGCGCAGCTGGTGCGGACGTCGTCGGTGCGGTCGGTGGCCGAGGCGGTCGGGCAGGCGATGGCGGTTCAGGGCGCGGTGTGTGTGTTCGGCGACCCGGGCCGGGGCAAGACCGCCGCCGTGCGGATGGCGTTCAGCGAAGTGCCTCCGGGCTGGAAGGTGACGTGGGTGCCGGTACCGGTGCGCCCGTCGGTGGCCGGCATGAGGCGTGCGGTGTTCGACGCGCTGGCGCTGGCGGGCCGTTTCCCGCACACGTCGGCGCTGGCCGACGCCGCGGTCGCGGGGGCCTTGAGTGAGGCGCGGGTGATGGTGGTCGATGAGGCGCAGCGCCTGTCTGTGCCGTGCCTGGAGTACCTGCAGAGCGTGTGGGACCACCCCGGTACGCGGATCACGCTGGTGCTGTGCGGGGCGGGCAGCGAGCGGGCGCTGTCCCGGCTGCCGCAGCTGGCGTCGCGTATCGGCGCGTGGCAGGAGGTTCCACGCCTGGCCGGAGCGGAAGCGGCGCCCGTGGTGAGCGGCTTCCATCCGCTGTGGCGCACCGTCCCGGCGTCGGAGCTGACGTGGATCGACCGGTCGTGCGCGCACGGCACGTTCCGCACATGGGCCGCTTTGACGGCGCACCTGCAGAACGCGCTGCTCACCACCGCTGACGCATCCGTCGACCGGGCTTTGCTGGGGCGGCTGTTTAAGCGGGTCGCGCCGCCACTGTGAACGGAGCGCTCCTGCAAGAGACGGGAGGGCGATCGCATGCTCCCGGCCACCGGCAAGCACACGACGTCCCACCCGCGTGAGGGGAGCTCTGACATGAAGGACGGCGACGCCATCCGCCCAGACGGCGGACTGCCTGCGGCGTCGAGGACGGCGCTGCGCGGTCCGGCCGTGCGGCGGCTGCTCGCACTGCGGGCAGGGAAGAGGCTGACAGCAGTCCATGTACGGGTGGCCGCGGACGCGCTAGGAGTGTCGGAGCGCACGGTGTGGCGCTGGCTGGCCACCGCTCAGAGCGATGAGACCGCGGCCGCCTACCCCGGCGCACGCTCCCGGGCCGATGCAAGGTTCACGGTCACGCCGGAGGTCCGTGGGCTGTTGGCGCTGTGGAAGGGGAACGTGCGGGCGGTCCACCGCGAACTGGTCCTGCGTGCTGCCAGGCAGTCTCCGCCTGCAGGCGCACCGTCGCTGACGACGCTGCACCGGGCGATCCGCGGTGATCTGACGCCGGGGGAGCGGGCCGGGCTTGCGGGAGGGGAGCGGGCGGCGCGCAAGCACGATGTGTTCCTGGCCCGGCCGCGAGGCTGGCGCAACCAAGTATGGGAGACCGACCACGTCCAGGCGCCGGTACTGGTCGATGTCGACGGCAAGCCCCGCAGGCCGTGGATCACCTGGTTCACCGACTGCGCCACCAACGCGATCACCGGCGTCGCGGTCACGCCGGTGCATCCGTCGCGGGAGTCGGTGCTGGCCGCGCTGCGCTCCGCGGTCCTGCGTGAGGACCCCTACGGCCCCTTCGGGGGCCTACCCGAGAAGGCACGGGTGGACCGTGGCAAGGACTTCCTGTCCAGGACGGTGACGGCCGCGTTCGATCTGTTGGACGTGACGGTGGAGGACCTGCCCGCCTACACCCCTCACCTCAAGGGCACCGTGGAAGGCCTGAACCGGGTGGTGGAGAGCATGTTCCTGGCCTCGCTGCCCGGCTATGCCCGCCAGCCGCGCCCCGGCAAACGCTCCTCCCGTCCGAAGGACGAGGTGCTGCTGGGCTTCGAGGACTTCACCACCCAGCTTCTGGCCTGGACGCTGTGGTGGAACACCGAGCACCGCCCGGCGCCGTTGCGGGGCAAGACTCCGCTTCAGGCGTGGCAGGACGATCCCACCCCGCTGCGGGACGTGCCGGCCGCGGATCTGTGGACGTTCACCCTGGAGGACGCCGGCACCCGCACGCTGACCACCCGCGGCATCCGCTTCAGGAAACGCGACTACGTGGGGCCGTGGATGACCGGCCAGGCCGGGATCCAGGTGAGGGTCCGCTTCATGCCCCACCACGACCACCGCATCGAGGTCTACCACGCGGCCACCGGCCGCTATTTTTGGGCCCTGCGGACCTGGCCGATCAGGCCACCGAGGAACAGATCAGCGCGGTACGGCGGGCGCGGTCCGCTCGCGCACGCCGTCTGAAGAAGGACCTGGAGGCCTCGCAGCGCGAGCGCTACGCCACCGTGAACCAGCCCGAGGCACCCGGCGGCTCGGCGCGCTGACCACCGCGCAGGCCGAGGCCGAACTCGCCCAGACCGCCGACACCGACCTCGCGCAACTCGCGATGCCGGACCTCATCCCGCCCGCCGCACCTCCGGCCGACTGGCGCACCCCGCCCTCCCTCGCCACCCGGGCCACGCCCGGCCGGCCTGCTCCCGTCCCGTCCGAACCTGCCTCCGACGGCCCACTCGCACCCACTGCACAGACCGCTGAAGACGGAGACGCCTCGTGACCGCGGCCACCTACCAGTACGTTGACCTGCCCGATGCGTCCGTGGTCACCACCCGCGCTCTGCTCACTGCCCGCGAGAACATCGCCGACACCGTCGCCGCCCGCGCCATGATGTGCATCCACGGCGGCGCCGGCTTCGGCAAGACGCTCGCCGTCAACATCTGCCTGCGCGGACTCGAGCCTCACGAGGACGTCCGCAAGATCACTTTCCGTGCCCGTCCCACCGCCCGTGCGGTGCGCTACGAGCTGTTCACCGCTCTCGACCTGGCCGGTGAACCACCGCGCCATCCAAGTGAATTCGACCGCCTGCTGAAGACCGCCCTGGCTGAACGCCCCCGCACCTTCCTCGTGGATGAGGCCCAGTGGCTCAACGGGGAGGCATTCGAGTACTTCCGCTATCTGTGGGACGAACCGGCCACCCAGCTGGCGATCATCTTCGTCGGCGGGGAGGGCTGCCACACCGTGCTGCGCCGCGAGCCGATGCTGTCCTCCCGCATCTTCATCTGGCAGCACTTCACCCGCCTCATCCCCAGCGAGGTCCTCGAGGCCATCCCGCTGTTTCATCCGGTCTGGGCCGACGCCGACCCCGACGACATCACGTTTGCCGACCAGCACGCCGCGCACGGCAACTTCCGTGCCTGGGCGCAGTTGACCGCGCACACTCGCACCGCCCTGGCCCGCACCGGGCGCCCCCGTGTGGACCAGGAGCTGCTGCGCTGGGCCTTCAGCCGCCTCGCCTGACCACCACGTCGCCATGCCGCTCGCCGTGCCACCGTCCGTAGCCGTGGTCCTCGACCCGGGCGATGACGCGGTTCACACGCACAGCGCCCTGGCCGCCCACCATCCGCCGTCCGGCCGGATCACCCTGCATCCCGGCCCGGGCACCACCAGTGAAACCGGCCTCGCCCACGACCTTCTGGCCGCCCTGGGTAAACCGCCCCTGCTCCCGGGCCGTTTCCCCGCCGGCCGTCAGCCGGCCTGGGAAGCCGCCACCGCCTGGATCAACGCCCTGCCCGTGAACCGGCTGACCGTCCTGCGCGCCCACCGCCTCACCGCCCGCCGCACGATGCGCCTCCTGGAACTGCGCGCCCTGACCGGCATCCACCTGACCCTGGTCTGCCACCGCCCTCACCTGCCCGTCGCCCTGCAACAGGCCCTGCAGACGGCCGATTACGCCGTCACCGCCGACTTCCAGGCCGCCCGCCGCCACTACTACGGCACACATGCCGCCGAACCCCCGCCTGCGGACGAGCCCGCCCAGCCGACAGATCAGTGGCTCACCCTGCCCGCGCTGGACCGCCTCGTCTCCTACGACAGCCCCGCCCCCTGTACCGCCCCGTGCGTACCGCCGCCGATCACCTTCCGGCACCGCCCGCCACCGACACCCCTCACCGAGCAGGCAGCCCAGGAAGTCGCCCGACGCCTCTCCACCGTGACCGCCCACCCCCGCCTGGCCGCCGCCCTCGCCGCCGCCCTCTTTACCGGCGCATCCATCCAGCAGCTCGCCACCGCCCGCCCCGGCGACTACGACGCCGCCGCGGCCACCCTGGCCCTGCACGACCGCGCCCGCTACACCGACGGCTGCGCCTCGCACCGGGTGCCGCCGTGGGCACGCGTCTTCCTGAAAGCCGCCGTGTCCTTCGCCCGGCTCGCGCCCGGCCAGGACCAGCATCTGCTGGCCGGCCCCCACGACCGCACCCACCTGCTGCGCATGGCGGAGGCGGCCAGGCTCCGCCCGCCGCAGCCGCCTGCTGGCCAGCGCACCGGCCCTGCCGGCCGCATCCAGTGGGACTGGCGCGAACGAAAGGAAGCACAGTGCTACGACACGATGCTGGCACGGCACCAGATCCCGCCCTCGCGCTGAGCTCGAACCGGCGTGCACGTCAGTCGATGGAGAAATCGGCGAACTCCACGTCGGTGAAGGCGATCCCGAGCCCATGGGCACGCAAGCCTCCGTCCCGGAAGTAGGCATGCCCCAAAGCACGGGCGAGGATCACCATCTGCTGCTGCTCACCCCCGCCGGCGTCCCGGGCGGCGAACAGCTCGCGGGCCACTTCTCCCGACAGGTACTGGGTGATCAGCCGTACCCGCGGATCGTCCGACGAGCCTGCCGGAGCGGCGAAACCGAACCGCGCCCTGGTGTGGAAGACAAACCCGTCGGCCTTGGCCCGGGCCCGTCGGCGGGCGCGCACCAGGGGCTGCCACCGTGCCCTGACGGCCTCATCGATCAACCCCGCATGCACAGCACTTGGACGGCGACGCATTCCCGGCCGGGGCGTGACCCACCTCTGTACCGTGCGCTGGGAGATCCCCAGGAGGACAGCCACGTTCTTCGTGGAGCCCTTCTCCGCCCTGAGCAGGAAACGCACAGCGGTGTCACCAGTAGGCACCGGACGGCTCAGCAGCGCTCGCTCAAGCCCTTTGACGATCTCCCCCATGTCCGCCCCCGAGCCGTTCTGCCGCCGCACAGCGGCGTCTGCTCCCTCAGGTCTTTCACACTCGCCCGTTGTCTTTGGCCAGTTCCGGCGTACGCGAGACATCCCTGCGGGTCCTCGGCTACTGACCCTGCTGTCCTATCTCGATCCTGAGCTCGTCTCACTGAACCTGATCGCCGCTCCGTATGGTTCGCGCGGCACCCAGCTGGTCGAGCAGCGTCCATCTTTAAGAAAACCTAGCCAATTTCTACTAGGTTTCTATAGTCTTCTCCTCATGAACTCCTATAGCGAGGACCTCGCCAGCGTCGAGCGTGAACTCCGTGAAGCCGAACTCGAGCGTGACCGGCTCGGCGCTCATATCGAGGGACTCAAAGCCAAGCGGGACGCCTTCAAGAAGCTGAGTGCAGTGGTATCCGAGCCGGGGTCGGCGGTCCAAGACCTCACCAAGGCGGATGCCATCGTCAAGATCCTCAGGGCGTCGCCTCAGCCCATGTCTCTCGGTGATATTGCGGATGCTTTGACCGCCGCGGGCAAGCAAGCCAACCGCAACGGCGTCTCCGTCTACATAGACGGTCTGCTTAAGGCTGGCCGCGTCATCCGCGTTGCCCGGAACCAGTACCGCGACGCCTGACAACTTCACTGGGGTGCGCCCATAGTTCGGTGAGATGGGGCACCTGCGACAGCCCGGGCGACGCAATCGTTTCTCACGCAGTCCGTACGCGATTGGTACGCGAAATGTGCGCTTCACGCTAGGGTTGCGGGACTGGAGGTGCTGCATGTCCGAGCTGTTCGACGCGGTCGACGCGCTCATCGCGTCCCGCTCCCCGTTGCCGCCCCCGGCGGAACGCAAGCGGCTGCGCCAGGCGCACGGGCTGACGCTGGACGAAGTGGCTGCCGCATTGCAGGTGCGGCGTGCGACGGTCAGCGGCTGGGAGGCCGGCAAGACCGAGCCGCGGCCGCCGGAGCGCGACGCATACGCGCGCATGCTCAAGCAGCTCGCCCAGCTCTACCCTGCCAACGCTCCGGTGCCGGACACGGCGATCCCCGAGACGCCTGCCGTTCCGGCCGCTCCTGCGCCATCGGCAGTTGAACCGGCCCAAGCCCGCACCGCACCCACAGTCTCGGCTGCGGAGCCCACGAACACGCGCCCCGCTGCCCCTGTACCGCGCCCGGCGGTCACATCCAGGCCGGCGTCACGCCGTCCGGCCGCGAAGAAGGCCGCCCCCGCAGGCACCCTGGCCGGCGGCGCCGATCCGCGTTTCGAGAACGGTCCGCTTGCAGTCGTCGACGCTGCCGACGGCCAGGTGCTGGCGTACTGCGTCGGCGGCCTGGTCCTGGACGTACCGGCGAAGTCGATCCCGGCCCTGGTGGAGTGGACGTTGAACGAAGGGCGGTTCGGCCAGCCGAAGTTGTCCGGGCCGGGCAAGGACGCCGACCCCCTGATCGTGCTGACCGGGTCCGCGTGCGAGTACTACGGCCTGCCTGTCACGCTCACACAGCAGGAGCGCCTGGCCGGCCGGCTGGCGGAGGGCCACAAGGTCATCAAGCAGCTGACGCGCGCCGGCTGGCAGCTGACGAAGCGCGGGTTCGGGCCGTGGGCGCGGATCTACCGCCCGGCGCAGGGCTCGGAGCGGGCCTGCGTGCAGTTGTGCATCCCGTCGTGGGACGCGCTCGATGCTCGGCACTGGGCCGATGCGGGGCAGCTGCCGCCGGCGGACATGGCCCGGCTGCTGGGCACGTATGCGGCCCGCGTGATGACGCCGCGCGGGTCGACCGCCGTGACCGGTCTGGAGCTGATGACTGCTCTGCACCCGCCGACCCGCGCCTCCGAACCGGACGCGACGGGCAAGCGGCACTCCGAGCACAACCCCGGCTCGCTGGGCAGGGATCCGGTGGACTGCGCGCCGTGCGAGGCACCCGACGGGCACCCAGTTCTGGCGGATCTGCCGCGCTTCCACCACCGCACCCCGGCCGAGGTTCTGGTGGAGGAGGCGTACGACTGGGCGCGCCCGCTCACCGATGCCGAATGCCTTCGTCCCCACCTGGTGGGCATCGACGTGAACATGGCCTTCGCCGCCGGCGCGAACGGCCTCAACGTCGGCCTGGGCGCGCCGACGCACGTCATGAGCCCCGTCTTCGATCCGAAACTGCCCGGCTCCTGGCTGGTCGACCTGAGCCACGTCGACCTGTCCCGCGTGAAACTCGCCAAGCAGTGGACTCACCTGGACGGCGAGCTGCTGCCGAGCCCGTTCACACCGAAGGGCGAGCGCCCGGCGGGGCCGGCCTGGTACGCGACGCCGACCGTGGCGTACGCGGTGGAGCTCGGCTACGACGTCCGCCCGATCGAGGCGTACGTCCGCCACAACAACGGCCGTTACCTGGACGCCTGGTACAACCGGCTGCGCGATGCCTACCTCGCCACGATGGCCGACCTCGGCGTGTACGCCGACATGCCGCCGGCCGACTTTCTCGCGGCGATGGACGGCTACCGGCAGCGGGACCCTCAGCTGGCGATCGTGGTGTCCGCGATCAAGGCGACCGTGAAGGGCGGCATCGGCAAACTGCGCGAGCGCCCGCGCGGGGAGGGCTGGAAGCCCGGGCAGCCGTGGCGGGCCCTCGCCCGGCCCACCTGGCGCCCGGACATCCGCGCCGCCGTCATCTCCCGGACCCGGATCAACATGCACCGCAAGATCGTCAAGCACGCCGCCTTCACCGGGCAGTACCCGGTGGCCGTCCTCTCGGACTGCGCCGTCTACGCCTGCGACGGGCCCTCCCCGCTGGACTTCCTGCCCTACCGGGACGGCAAGCCGCTGCCCGGCGGCTTCAAACTCGGCGTGAACCCGGGCCTGGTGAAGTGGGAGGGCACCCAGAGCGTGCTGTGGGGCGAGGGGGTGCGCGAGCAGTTCAACGCCCCGGAACTCAACCTCGCCCGGTACATCAAGGACGGCACCGTCACCGACCAGGACACCGGGGAGTAGGTAGAGCGCGATGAGCATGTTCGGGGACGGCCTGGACGCCGCGGTGCACAAGGCGTTCACCCGCCCGGCGCCCAAGAGCGCGCCGGCGCAGATGCGGTACCTGGTCAAGCAGCTCAAGGGCACCAAGGCGGTCGCCCAGATGCTGCGGATCTCGCAGCGCACGGTCGAGCGGTACGTGAAGAACCAGATCAAGACGCCCCGACCGGACCTCGCCGCCCGTCTGGAAGGCGAGGTGAAGAAGCGGTGGCAGCCGCAGATCCGCGCCAAGGCCCGGCAGCAGGCGGCGACCACCGGTGGCATCGTCATCGACACCCGCGCCCGGATCGGCTACACCGCGCCGATCGGAACGACGGACGAGGACCGCCTCCGGCACCTGACGGTCGCGCTTCCGCCGCAGTATGCCGCCCGCCTCTTCGACGCCCAGGAACAGGGCGTCAGCGACCAGCAGCTCCAGCAGATCGCCGCCGAAGCGCTCAGGGAGGTGTACTTCCAGGACAGCGGCCGCCGCGCCGGTCAGCTGGAGGAGGTCCGCTTCACCGACATCGAGCACCTTGAGTTCGACCTCTGACCCATTGTCGCCTGGAAAGTCCGGGGCAGGTTGCGTGACCAGGGCGTACGGGCGTGGGCGGGGTGATGCAGTTGACCAGCCCGTCGGTGCGCAACCTGGCCAGCCGCCGCCGGGTCCGCTCGATGCGTACCTCGGGGGCGATCACCCGGTGCATCTACTCGGTGGTGGCCATCCGGTACCGCGTCAGCATGCCCAGCGCCAGCCGGTCTCCGCTGCCCGCGTCCACGCCGATCATCACGGATCTGCTCGCTTCCCGTCCTGCCCGGCGCCGCATGTACCGGTCACGGCAGGAGTCGGCCCAACCAGACCACGGACCACGGAGACCCGACCACGCTCACGAAGCGACAACGCCTCCGTGGGCCAGGCCCACATCCCCGCCGACAACCGGCTGCACCCTCTGCCGCGTCTGTCCGTGGATCCGCAGGTCACCACGCTGACCCTGCCACGGTCGGGAGGCCGGTCCCCTTTACGCCCCGAGCCCGCGCCCCACAGCAGGAAGATAAAGAGAAATAGGTGAGACAGGCCCCGGGCGAGGGGATCGGGTCGCCGGTGTTGCTCGCGCGCGATGCCGGGCGGACAAGCCGCCCGGGGCCGGACGACTACCTCTTCTTCTCCAGCAGCTTGGCCGTGATCACGCGGTCCGCGTCGACGAAAGGGTTGGCGGTGACATCAAGGCCGAAGAGCGCGTAGATATGGCGCAGAGCTTCAAACGCGTCGCGTTCTGGATCCCCCAGCGCCTGCCAGCTGTGGTTCCAGGTGGCGCTCGCTGCGGGCTGCGGCGAGCCGACGAACGGGAAGGTGGGGTCGTCCCCGGCAGCCAGTGTACGAGCCGGCGTGCGGGTGAAGTCCGAGGCGACGATCCGGTGCGTCCATGTGCCGCCGACCAGCGGCAGGACGTGTCGGTCGACCAGTCGGAAGTACTCCAGAGTGATCTCGGTCAGCACGAACACGCTGATCCTGCGGCCCTCGCCGCCGGAGTGCTGCTCCATTGCCCAGCCCAGCATCTCCGAGGTGGCAGCCGCGGCACCGGTGACCGCTCCGTCCGACTCGATCAGCAGTCCGCGACGGGGAGCGTCGACCAGCAGGAGACCGCCCTCACGGGGTTCCGGATGCTTGTATGCCGTGGACCAGTTGAAGGCGTGGGCGCCCCGGAGTGTGTCCTGGTTGCTCAGGACGTCCCGTAGCCCCTGGTCGGCGTACATGCCGGGGACGAGCCCGCGCGGATGATCGGGGACGCTCTGGAAGAAGAGCACTGGCGTCTCCTCCATGTCCAGGGCGTTGTGCAGGTCGTCCCGACTCTTGACGCGGTCAGCAGCCGGAGCGGGCGCGGCATCGGGGCCGCGCCGCGTACGCAGGCCGTCGTTCAGGAGCCGGTACACCTCGTCCTGCGGGAGGAAGGCCGTGGTGTCGCCGTTGCGGATCGGGATGGTCCAGCTGTTCTTGATGAACTGGCCGTTGTCGGTGATGCCCCGGGTGACCATCGCCCACCGGTCGGCCTCGGGCAGCGCCGGTACCTCGATCACGAAGTAGTGCCCGGATGCCTCCGGGTCGCCCTCGGGGTGGTCGTACCAGAAGAACTTCACCTGGAGCAGCGGGCGCACGTACTCCGCGATGACGTCCTTGTACTTCGTGCTGTCGACCACCTTCTTATCGAAGGGCGTGACCTTCTCGGCGACCTCGTATAGCTCGGTCTGCTTCTTCTTCGCCTTGAAGCCGCACACGATCAGCCCGCCGCCGGCGTTCGAGAACGCGGCGACGTCCTTGGCGAGCTCGAACTTGCCCTTGTCGGTGCTCAAGTCGTACGGCCCTTCGGGCGGGACGCTCTTGAAGTCGACCCATTCGCTCTCCGGCGTGCCCACGATCTCGTACGGCTGCTGTGCGGCGAGATAGGAGACGAGCTGGACCATGCTGTCGGCGGACATGCCGCCGGAGCCTACGCGTACGAACGCATCGCCCGCATCGAGTAGCACGGCACAGCGATATCTCCCGCACCACCACAGGCGTGGGGCATCATCGGCGGATGGCATCGACGCAAGCCCCGCCGACATACCTGGACCGCCTCTCCGAGGACCTGGACCAGATCGAAGCGGACTTCCTGGCGATCCTCGCCGACTCACAGATCCGAAACGTGGATCCGAACCGCAGGTCTGACGGCTTCGTTCACATCGGCGCCGCCAAGTGGGGCTGGGTGCCCAGCAACTCCGAGCTCGAGGCGAGAAGGATGGAACTGCTGGGGCGCGTACGGGACTGGGAACCGCTGTTCCGGTTGCTGTTCCCGCACCCGACCCCGGAGGTCACCAGGCGCCTCGACGCGAGCCTCGCGCTGCTGCAGCGCTGGCTCGAGCGACCCCGGGACAAGACCGTGCCGGCCACCATCGACAAGGCCGTCGAGATGGTCAAGGCGGCCGTGGTCACGCTCCGGAAGCTGGGCGAGCTCCTACCCTCCGACGACTGGCCGGTGCGTGTCACGCTCGATACGAACATGCTGCTTGATGACCCCGACGTGGCTATCTACACGTCCGTGCTTGGCAATCGGTACATGGTCCACTTGTTCCCGGTGGTCCTGCGGGAGCTGGACGACAAGAAGCTCGCTGGCCGCACCCCGGACCTTCGGGACGCCGCGAAGAAGGCGGACCGTCGTCTGAAGGGGCTGCGGACCAACGGGAACGTGCTACGTGGCGTACGGGTGGCGGGCGACGTGCACGCCATCTTCGAGCACATCGAACCCAAGGGCGACGCCCTGCCGAACTGGCTCGACCTGGATGTGCCGGACGACCGCTTCGTGGCCTCCACTCTGCTGTTGCAGTCCCGTTACCCAGGTTCGGCGGTCTATGTGGCCACGAGGGACATCAATCTTCAGACGAAGCTCGCGGCTGTCGGATTGCCGTTCTTCGAGTTCCCTTGATCGAAATGGGTGGCCTCGGTCCTGGGACCGAGGCCACCACGGTGGTGAACTCCGCTATCAGCTGCGCTGGGTCAGCGCTGCTGGATCCACCAGATGATCCACCCGGTTCCGCTCGCGCCCACGGCACCGGCAGCGCCGCGGAGGACGCCGTAGCCCGCCGTGCGGGCGAGGGCGCGCAGGCGACGGCGGCGACCGCCGTCCAGCAACTGCCGCAGCTGGGCCCGGATCTCGGACCAGACGTGGCATAGCTTGCCGTTCCCCTCGGAATGCCGGGTCGACGCCGGCCGGCCGGTGCCCTTAGGCTCGTTGAACATGCTGATGGTGCCTCCTTGGGGAGTAACTGTCGGTTTCTTCACTGGGCGGCTCCCTGCTCCAACAGGGGGCCGTCGCCCGTTGCGGGGCGGCGGCCTGCGCCACGCCCGGCCCGTGTGTGGGGCCGGGAGTCATGGGGCCGGGACATAGCGTTCCGGCGGTGCTCATCGCGGGGTCAAGGCCTCCGAGAGCACGGGGACGTCGGAGGCGATCCGCAGCGCGGTGGCGGCGGCTCCCGCCGGGGTCCAGGCGGCGGTCGCCGCGTCCCGGTCTGTCTTGTTGATGTTCAGGTCGAACGGTGCGGCGAGCGCCCAGCGCACACCCGTGCTCTGGCCGAAGATGGAGGAGCCGTCCAGGTACTGCTCGGTGAGGAACTCGTACAGCAGCCCCTTCGCCTTCAGCTCCGTGACGCCGCGCCCGACGGTCGCCGGGGAGATCCCGTACCAGGACGCGAACTGCTTGTCCTTGTGCAGGACGAAGGAGGGCTTGCGCTGGCTCATGAAGATGAACAGCATCGCCTTCGCCGGCATCGTCAGCGACTTGTAGTAGTGCTGCTCCCAGTACGCGAAGGGCACCTTGAAGTAGATGTCCTTGCGGGAGCCCTCCCAGTTGCCCGACGGCAGCGTGTACGGGTCCCCGGAGCCGTCCTCGTGCAGCTTGGTGATGCGGGTCATCCGGCCGTCCGGCGCCGTGCTGATCAGTTTCAGTTCCTTCAGCTTGGCCAGGTGCCGGGAGACTGCGGCGCTCGCCTTGCCGTCGGTGGCGAACGAGATCCCTGCGGCGCGACCCCATGTCTCGGACCGGCGAGTCACGCCCCAGTCGCCGTCGACGCGACCGCGCGGGAGTGGCCCCCGTGCGGCGACGCAGTGGATCAGGAGGAAGAGCTCCAGCCGCTCGGGGCTGCGCAGCAGGTGACGGAGGGGGCCGGGCTTCGTGACCAGGCGGGGGCCGGAAACGGTGTCCTGGACGAACGCGCGCCGGATGGGGACGGCGCGGCTGGAGCGCTTGGACTCGTTCAGCAGCATTCGTATCGTGTCGCCCTGGCTCACGGCCTTGTCCCGCTTGAGCACGGTCAGTTCGGTGTTCACGGGCCCAACTATGCGCCCCAGCGTGGGCGGTTCGGGCGCCGGTTACGGGAGCGCGCAACCGGCCGGGCGCCCGCTCAGCTCGGCTAGTCGGAAAACATGTAAACACTGAGGACCCCGATAGGAAACCTTTGTCCACCAAAGACCGCAGGCTGGACCGTGTTTGGGGCCCGTAACTCTTGTGCATTCAGATTGCGATCTTTGGCAGCCTGGACGCCAACACTTGACAATCTCAACTCATGACTCCGTGCTTGGCAGGAGACGGCCCGAGTCGGTCCTGGCGGACCGGGACACGCCCGCCCGCCAGTGCCGCTATCCGCATGTCGTCTCCACCTGAGCGACACGCTCCGGGCGGCCGCGACGGGGTCCGTACGACTGCGCCGACAGTACGAGACCCCGGGCCTCGAAGGCCCGGGGTCCGGTGGGGGAGCGTGCAGCGGTCGGCTCAGTAGGAGTCCTCCCGTTCGGAGGGCGGCCCCAGCTGCTCGATGAGGTCGCAGGTGCAGGTGCCGCCCTCGTACAGCACCGTGTCGCACTCGTCATGGTGGTGCCGTGCCCGCGGCCGCTTCGGCGGGGCGGCCGGCGCGGGCGGGGCAGGCGGCTGGTCAGCGCCGGACCGGGCGGCGGCCCTGAGCTCGTTGTCCACGACGACGGCGGCGATTTCGTCCTTGCGCCACCTCTCGGGGGAGTTGTGGTTCACCAGGCCGCCCGCGTAGGCCATGCGCAGCAGTTCGGCCTTGGTGTGCTTCCGCATCAGTCCCGTGAGGCGCTGCATGCGTGCCCGGCCGCAGGCCGCCTCGGCTTCGCGCTCTTCGTCCGTCAGCGTGTCGGTGTGGGGGACGTGGCGCCCCTGTGCCGGCACCTCCGGTGGCGTGGGCTGCGCCGGGCCGTTGTCCGCCGGGGCCAGGGCGGCCTGCTTCGGTGCGCCCGCCCAGTCGACACCGAGTTCGGCGAGGGCGGCGAGCTGGTCGGCGCTGAGCTTGTCCCGCCTCGATTTGGTGTTCGAGACCCATACGCCGAGCTTCACCGCCACGGGCTCCGTCTCGCCGTCGACCGTGATCTGTTCACTGTGGCCGCGTGGTACGGGCCGGTGGGCGCCTTCCCGTTCGACCCACTGTGCGAGGGCCGCAAGGCCGCGCTGGAACGCCTGCTGCGCCTTGTTCGGGCCCTTCGTCGCACGCGTGGCCGCCGCAGGGGGAGACGGAGCCTCAGCGGGCGTGATGCCCAGCCGGGACAGCCGCTCCTGTTGCTCGGTCGACAGCTGCGCCCAGGTGCCTGGCTGCTTCTGCCGCTGGAGCCACCGTCCGATGTCGTCGCCGTCCATGAGCACGCCGGGTGCGATGTCGGGCAGGTGGCCGTCGGCGTCGACGAGGTCGGCGAGGACGCGGTAGTGGCGTTGCCAGTCCAGGGGCCACGGGCAGTCCCAGTCCGGGTCGATCGCGGTGAGCTGCGCCGCACGCTGCTCCGCCCGCTTCGGGTCCTTGCCTAGGCCGTTCTTTGTGCCCTTCCGCCGGAGGTTGGCCATGTGCTGCCCGACGGGCACCATTGCCTCGCCTTCGTCCCAGACCGCGTCCTGCCGGGGAGCGAGGTGTCCCGTGGCCCGCCGGTAGGACCGCAGCGCGGCGAGCTTGGTCTCCCAGGCTTCCTCGCCCGGCTCCCAGACCATTCCGGCCTCGGGCGCGTCCAGCAGTTCCTTGCGGTGGGGATCGAGTTCACCGGCGCGCAGCGCCTTCCGCTGCTGGTGCACCCACCGCCCCAGCGGAAACGCCTTCGTCACGCCCACCTCGACATCAACGTCGTAGGGCACGGCGTAGAGGCCGGTGATCTTGTTCTCCTCCCGCCAGCGGAGCAGGGCTTGGTAGCCCTCCAGCCACACCAGGGACTCCGGCCGGTACACCCTCGTGCGCAGGAACGCCGCGATGGTGGCTGCGTCCCGTGGAGAGGAGAAGTGCAGCAGCGCCGACTCGACCGCACCATCGGTGTCGTCGTGCTCCTGGTCCTCGCCCACCTCGCCGCCGGCCCCGACGATCCGCCCGTCTTCGTCACGCCGGAGGTGCACCTTGCGCTGCCCGTGAGTGAGGGCGCGGGAGGCGAGTTGCTCGACCAGGCGCTCATCGTGGGAGCGCAGGCCTTGGAGGACGGCTACGAGGGGGCGGAAGCTGGCGGAGGCGACCATGTCGGTCGGGTCCTCGCCGGGCTGGAGGAAGACGGGCACGATGATGCGGGCGACCTTTGTGGTGCCGTCGCGGTTGGGCCGCAGTGCCCGGCCGATGTTCTGCACGATCTCGACCTGGGAGCCGCGGGTGTCGGCGAAGCAGATCGCCTCCACGCCCCGCTCGCCGGTGATGTCCACGCCTTCCCCGAGCACGCGCACGGACGCCAGGAACGCGCGGTGGACCCGCCGGCCCGAGGCGTCGATGCCGCCTGCGAACTGGCGCAGCACTTCGCGTCGCTCGGTGACGAGGTGGTCGCCGCACAGCCACGCCGACCAGACCCGGTCCGGGGGTACGTGGCGGCTGGCCTCCAGCTCGTAGAACTCGGCGTCGATCGACGACTTCGGGAGCCGGCCCGCGGCCGCCAGGTCGTCGTCCGAGGCGTCGTTGACGTACAGCTCGGCTGCCGTCTCCGGCATCTTCTCTGCGAACGCCATGGCCTCCTCCACCTTCTGGTGGAAGGTCATGACCGTACGCAGGTTGTACGCGGCGGCGTGCTCCAGGAGCGCGGTTTGCAGGAGTGCGAGACGCCGGCCGCGCTGCGCCTCCTCGGACTCACCTGTGACGGGTGAGGGGTCGCGGATCTCCAGGACGTCGATCTCGAACGGGGCGAGGATCTCCCGCTCGATCGCCTCGCTCAGCCCGAGTTCGGCCAGCCACGCGCCGTACGTCCCGTCCGGGTCGTCGGCCATGCTTGCGATCTCCAGCTCCTGGCCATCCGCGCCCTTCTGGGGCCGGGGAGCCGCCAGGATGCGCGGGGTCGCGGTCAGGTAGAGCCGGAAGTCGGCGGGGATGCGGGTGTTGTCGTGGATCGCCGCCCACGGACGGCCGAGATCACCGGCGGTGCCGTGCGCTTCGTCCACGATCGCGAGGTCGAAGCCTGCCATCCGCTGCCCGTACATCCGCTCCCCGCCCGCCAGGGCTGCCTCCAGCGGCCCGCGAGTGCGACCCTGGCCCGTCGGATCGTCGAAGTCCTCGCGGTCCACGAGAGAGGCGTACGTGGCGAACACGATGACCGGCCCGTGCCCGGCCCACAGGGCGAGCTGGATGGGGTTGGTGGTGGTGCGCACGCCAAGCTCGTTCAGGACCGGGTCGTTCTCCAGCGAGCACACCGCGACCATGGGGGAGCGGTGCCCCACGGCCCGCCACGCCTGGGCGGTCTGCACGAGCAGGTCCAGGGTCGGCACGGTCACGAGGATCCGGCTCTCGGGGAAGCACTCCAGTGCGCTCGCGGCGGCCATGATCGTTTTACCGGACCCGGTCGCTGACACGATCGTGCCACGGGCACCCTGAGGGGGCACAGATGATCTTGCAGGGAATCCGGCCCACCTACGAAAGGCCGACTTCTGGTCGATCTGGTGTTTCTTGAGCGGAATCCTGCTCATCGACCATCCTTTTCACCCGTGTCGTACAGCCAGCTGTCCTGAAGCCTTTCCAGCGCGGTTTCCTCCTGGCCGTGCTTTGCCCAGATCCCTTCGAGCCAGAGCGGGGTCGTCTCGATCCTCTCGCACAGCGCAAAGCATCCGGGCAGGTCGGTCAGCACGAGCTCGCCCGCGAACATGCCGCCGGGCCCGTAGCGGCGCCACAGCCGCTCCAGCCGCGCCCGGTGCTCGTTCAGGTACGCGTCCAGTGCCTGAGGGTGGGTCTCCGGCTCCGCCAGGTGCACGGTCCGCAGGGCGATGTCCACGAGCTCCCGGGACGACTCCTGGTCCCACTGCTCGGAGCTGGTGCCGGCCACGGCGGCATAATGCTGCTCGCACACGGCGAGGACGCGCTCGACAAGCTCCGCCGGCGCCTCGCGCTCCTGCCCTGGCTCCGCGCCACGAGCGGAAGGCCGGCCGACACCCGTGTGCCGATCGGGCAGGGCGCGCCGGTCGCCGGTGCCGACGCTTGTCTCCACCAGGTCCAGGCCGTGGTCGGCGAGGTGAGTCAGGAGCAAGCGGGACAGGACCTGCCCGTCCCTGGCGTGCTTGAGCGTTGTGGTCGTCTCCGGTGTCGGGGGAGACGATGGCGCGAGTGAAGACGGTGTCGAAGAAGAACTCGGACAGGACACCGACCAGCTCCGGGCGGGCAGGTGCCGAGTCGTCCTCCAGAGCTGCAACGGCGGCGTCCACGACCGCAGTGAGGAACCGCCCGCGAGCTCCCTGCAGTTGACGCGCCTCGCTCTGCGGGTTGTCCTCGATGGCCTCCACAACGCGGTACAGGCCCTGGTCCCCGTACAGGCCACCCGGCTTCTCCTTCGCCCGGCGCACCTTCGCCACAGCCTCCTCAACCGACCGCGCGTAGGTGTAGTTCGTCACCACCGAGGCCCCGGGGTGCGCCGGGTCAGTCCGCTGCGCCACGATCCGATAGCGGATCAGCTCGGAATCGGGGCTCCACCACCCCACCTCTCGCACCTTCCTGACGGTCCCGCAGCGCCTGGCGCCCGCGGTCCGCCTGAGCGTCGCGCTCGGGGGAGTAGGCGTCCCACGCCGTGCCGCCCATCAAGTCCCAGATGCGCCTCAGCTCGTTCCGCCGAACAGCAGCCAGCCGCTCCTCTGCGCTGAGCGGCCTTGGCTGGTCCTCGCGGCCTTCCAGGCCACCCGCACCCACCAGCCGCTCGTGGATCTGCTCCGCCGTCAATCCGGTAACCTCACGCTGGATTCCCTCCCGCGCCTTGAGGCGCATTTCGACGCTTAACGAATTCAAGTCTCCCCTCCTTCACGACCCCGCCCATGCGGTTGGGAGGTGTCCCGTGTTTCCGCCAACGGTACATGCTGCATCAATCTGATGCAGCCACTCCACTGGACCCAACACGAACGAGCGACCCCCTCCCTTTGCAGCCAGCGCGGCCCGCGGCAGCGGGCTCAACGGTTCTGGAGGCGCAGCCGGAAGGACCGTCAGGGGCGGGGGAGCGCAGCGGACCCGCCCAACCAGGTTGGAGCGAAGCGGAGGCCTGGCAGCGGGGCGAAGCCCCGCCAGTCCGGGAGCGCAGCGGACGGGCTGTCAACCTCGGCGCGCAGCGCCGAGGTTGTGCGGGTGGCGCAGCCACCCGCTCCCAGCGCTCCCGCGGAGCGGGAGCGCAACACCCGCGCGCAGCGCGGGTGTTCGCTTGCACATCGCGCAGCGATGTGGTACCCGCTCCGCGGGAGCGGTGGGAGCGGGTGGCTGCGCCCCCCGCACCACCTCGGCGCTGGGCGCGGAGGTTGACAGGCCGTCCGCTGCGCTCCC
>NZ_JBEYEW010000049.1:0-28710 GCF_040634095.1 Streptomyces sp. NPDC007205 | reverse complement strand
CCGGCCGCCGCTCGCGGACCGCGAGGGCGTCCAGCCGCAGCCGGGCCGCCGACTGCGCCGCCAGCCGGACGACGGCCGCGATGACGTCGGGCGGCGGCGTGGCCAGCTCCTGCGGAACCGTCAGCTCGCCCTCGGGCGGTGCCGGACGCGTGGCCGCGCCGCCGTCAGCGGCCGTCGACCACAACAGCACGCGCAAGGCGGTATCGACCGCGGTCATCTTTCACCCACTGTTCGCATTCGCGCATCGAGTCGCCGGAGCGTGCGTAGAAGCGCAGCAGCCGCTCCTCGCTGGTGAGGTTGATCAGTCCGGCCACCTGCCAGGGCTGGCGGAACGTGCCGAGGTGCAGATCGACGTCGATGCTCGACAGACCCGACTCGTTGCCGGAGAAGAGATGCGTGTGGTACCAGCCCATGAGCTGCCGGTCCTGACCGGAGGCGGTGATGCGCTGGTTCACCTCGCGGAAGGAGTCGCCGGTGAAGGTGAAGTGCAGTGCTCCGGCGCCCGCGTGCTCGGCGGGTGTGACCTCGGTGATCTCCACGAGATAGCGGTCGGCCGGCGCATCGGCGTCGTCGTCCGCCCCTTCCGCACGCTCCGGGCCGAGGACGCGCAGGACCTTGCCGAGCAGGAAGCCGCCCTCCTCCAGCCGGCGGGAGAGTTTCATCTCCTGCAGATGGCCGTGGATGTCGCCGGACAGCAGGACCGTCACCTGGCCGAGCCCGGCCGCGTCGATGCCCAGGTCCGCCGGGTCCACGCCGGGCACCGGCGGCTCGGCCACCTTGCGCACGGTGAAACTGCGCCTGCTCTCGCGGAGGTTGAGGTCCATGGTGCCCTCGACCTCGGGGGTCGAGCGGCCGAGTGCCAGACCGCTGAGGGAGGGGTGGTCGATGCAGAAGCCCCACACCTGTTCGTCGGCGTCGAGCTGCTGCACCACGTGCTGCAGGACCGGGCCGAGCAGTTCCCGCACCGGGTACTCACGGTCGATGACGGTCTCGCCGCCCTGGGAGACGATCACCCCGAGACGCCCGATCTGGCTGCGCAGGTTGTGGATCGTGCGCGGGCCGTCCACCAGCCGTGGGTCCGGCCTGCGGACGTAGCGCAGATGCATGATCAGCGGCTCGTCGACGTCGCTGTCGGGCAGGTCCCGGCGCAGCCCTTCGACCATCAGCGAGGACAGGGTCATCTTGCCGACCAGGTCGAAGGACGTGCCCTTGTAGAGCAGCACCATGGCCGTGCCGGCGCGGTTCTCCTCACTCATCCGCGCTCTCCTCCACGCGCTGGACCTCCAGGAACCGGGAGCGGTCGGCCCGCTCGGTCAGGCCCGCCCGGGCCAGCCAGGTGGTGCCGCCGATCTCCTTGATGCGCTCCTGGCCGTCCCAGGAGAACGCCCAGGCGGCGGCGCCCGCGTCGAGGTATCCGCCGCGTTCGATGATGTCCTGCACGAGGCTGTCGAAGTCCCGGGCCATCCGGTAGTCGTGCGGCAGGATCTCGTAGTTGCGGTAGCGGGCCATGTCGATGAGCATCTGGCACAGCGAGTACATGCTCAGGTCGGGTGTGTAGTCCGTCATCAGCGGGCCGAGGCACACCGCGCCCTTGCGGTCCTCGTCGCGGGCGATGTTCGGGTGGAAGACGTCGGAGCGCCAGCGCACCAGCGGGGCCTGGATGGGGAATTCGGCGGGCATCCAGATGTCCAGCTCGTGCTGGTCGATGCGGCGGGGTTCGAGCGGCCAGGTCTCCAGGTCGTCGGGCGGGGCGAAGCCGGGGACGTGCAGCTCCACCCGGTACTCCATCGGCACCCGCTCGTCGTCCATGGCGACCAGTGTGAACTCGTCGTGGTCGGCGGCGAAGTCGACGATGTCGTCGCGGGCCCTGACCAGAGCCTCGTAGCGCAGCAGGCCGTCGACGCCGGCCGTCGACTCGGCGGACATCTGCAACTGGCCGCCGTCGCGCACCCCCTGGTTGTAGAGCGGCTGCTCGGGGTCGAGACGGCGGGCCTCGCCGCTCTCGTCGCGGAAGTCGACGACGGCGCGCAGCAGATGACCGTTGGCGTCCTGGGCGACCTCCGGCCGGTACTGCGCCCAGACGGCGGGGACGAGGTCGCTCGGCAGGGTCGTGTTGGGCACGTACGGGATCTCGAACTGCTGGCCGTCGGGACCCATGACCTCCAGGCGGGTGTACAGGGTCGGGCGGAAGTCGTACTCGCCGTAGAGCACTTCCACGTCGGGTGCGATGCGCGCGGCCCGCTCGCGCAGCCGGTCCAGCAGGTCCGGGAGCATCGCGGCGACCCGGTAGGCGGCCTGCCGGTGGCCGGCGTACAGCTGGACGGCGTCGGCGTCGATCAGTTCGCGCACCAGTCTGAGGAGATCGGGGTAGGCGTCGCTGCCCACGAACTCCACCGTGCGGTACAGCGTGTCGGCGTTTCCGGCGGTGCCGCCGTGCTCCCGGTCCTCCTCCAGGAAGGCACGGATCTTCTGCAGAGCCTGGTTGCCGGGCCAGCGGGCCAGCACTGTCTCCAGCAGCTGCTGGACACCTTCACGCGGTACGGCGCCCAGCTCCAGCGCACGCACCACCTGCCGCCAGTAGGCGCCGACCTCCTGGCCCGCGTCCCAGCGCGGCCGGGCCTGCTGCGGGAAGTCCATGTCGTCCAGGACTTCCTCGGCCTCGGTCTGGGTGCGGTAGAGCTCGCCCAGCAGGTTGACCAGTTCGCGTTTGATCTCGGAGGGCAGCTTGCCCGCCTCGTAGGTCATCGGGGTGTTCCTCTCCCGTCGGCCTCGGCCAGTTCCAGGTAGCGGATTCCGCGGGCGCGGCCGGCGTCGAGGACCGGCAGGATCTCGCGTGGCGCCACGCCGAGATCGGCGAGCCGGGCACGCGGGGGCGCGTCGGCGAGCCGGGTGGACTCGCGCGGGGGCGGGGAGCCGGGCAGCGGCGCCCAGGTCATCACGGTCTCCTCGGGGGCCAGATGGTCGGTCAGGTCGGCCGCGGTGGACAGCACCGTGTCCGGGACGGGAGCCACCAGGTCGGCGGGGATACGGCGGTGCAGGGGACAGTCGGGGTCGCGGGGCACGGTCACCGGGGTCGCCGTACCGCCGGCGGCGTCCACCCGGATCACGCCCGGGCCGGTGGTGGCACCGCACAGCAGCCGTACCGCGGTCACCGCCAGCCAGGAGCCGATCAGCGCGGACACGGGGGCCGAGGCGCCGGCCTCGGGTACGACGGCGTCGGCGCAGGCCCACGGGTCGTCCTGGGCGGCGCGGTCCCGGGGGGTGAGGCCGCAGCCGAAGCAGGGCCCGGACGGCTCGTACAGCCGTATCTCGCCGCCCCAGGCGCTGGTGCCGCCGTCCAGCAGCGCGGCGCCCACCAGGTGACAGCGGCCGGCGAGCTGGAGTCGGGCCGCCAGGCTGTCCAGGCAGCTGACGACCAGCGAGGCGTCCCGCAGTTCGGCCAGTCCCACCCCGCTGACCAGGGGTGCGGTGCGGGCCTCGGCCCGGGTCACCGGGGACAGTTCGGCGAGCCTGCGGGCCGCGGTGGGCGCCTTGGGCCGGCCGATGTCGTCGGCGCGGAACAGCGGGGCGCGGCTGAGGTTGGACTCCGAGACCTCGTCGGGGTCGCACAGCACCAGGCGGCCGACGCCGGCCAGGGCCAGCGCCTGGGCGCACTGGCTGCCCAGGGCGCCCACGCCGCACACCACGACGGTGGCCTCGGCCAGCCGCTGCTGGTCCCAGCCGGTGATGAGGGCGTGGCGGTCGAAGCGTCCCATGTCAGTTCCGCCTCAGGTTGCGGAAGTTCATGGGGCACTGCTGGACGGTCAGTTCGCTGCGCCACTGCTCGAAGCAGCCGAGGCCGCGCGCCGGGTCCTGGTGGACGGCCTTGCGGCAGCCGGGATCCCCGGGCGAGCAGGGACAGACGACGACCGTCTCGAACAGCCGGAAGGTGTGGGTGCACACGAAGCAGGCGTTGCGCTGCCGCGACTGCCCGAGCACCGGGTCGCCGGGCATCAGCCGTACGGTGTGCAGGGTGTCCGGCCGGGGGTCGGTGGTGTCGACGCCGCGGAAGAAGGCAGCCTGCGCCCCGGAGTCGGACGGGTCGGCGGGCGGGGCCTCGCCACTGCAGGGCAGGTTGCGCAAGTGGTGGGTGACGTCGGTCAGTCGGCCGTCCTCGGCGTGGCGCAGATAGACGGTGTCGTCCAGCCGGAAGGTGTGGCCGCACACCCGGCAGGGGGCGCGGCGCGCGGAGCCGGGCCGCCGCCAGGTGCCGAGCCAGCGCGAGTCCACGGTGGTGGAGGCCGGGCCGTCGGCGCCGGCGACCTGGGGGTTGTCGCCGCGCTGCAGCCCGCGCTCGAAGGCGCTGGCGACGTCGGCCGGGGCGGAGGTGACGGGAGGCGTGTCGGGCGTCGTCATGCCGCGCGGCCCCTTCGGGAGCAGTGGTGCACCTCGTCCGGGTCGTGGCCGTTCAGCAGGAGGGCCGCGCGGGCGGCCGCGCAGGCCCGGTCCACGTCGGTGGAGTGGGCCAGGGATGCGTAGAAGCCCTCGGCGAAGGCGAGGGCGGCGGCGTCGGGGAGTTCGCCGCTGGTGCCCACGACGGTGTCGGCGCAGTCGAGCAGTCCGTCCGCGTACGCCGCCGACCAGCAGGCGTTGAGGACGACGCAGTCGAGCGGCGCGTGCAGGGCGAGGGCCGCGGCGAGCGCCCGTACCGGGACCGGGGCGGAGGTGCCCGTCTCGTCCTCGAAGAGCAGCCGGCCGTCGTCCGTGCCGTGCCCGGCGAAGTGCACGATGTGCGGCCGGACCGCGTGGAGCTGGGGCAGGACGTCGGACACCCGGGCCGCCGGGTGGGCCTCCACCGTCAGCCGGCCGGCGGAGCGGGCCGCCGCCTCCCGGATGACGCGCTGTTCGGCGCCGATGCGCAGCCTGGCCTCGTCGAGCGGCGCGGACATCAGGCACAGGATCCGTAGTGCCGTCGTCGCGTCCCGGCCGGCCAGCGCGGCGAGGCCCTGGTGTCCGGGGTACCGGGCCGCCGCCGCGGTGACGAGGTCGGCGGGCGTGACGCCTTCGAAGCGGCCCTGGTCGACGGTCCGGCAGACCGTGCGCCACCAGGAGGCGGCGGGCAGCTGGGCGAACGGCGGCAGCAGGGCGGGGCTGATTCCGAGGTCTTCGAGAAAGGCGTGACTGCTCGACACGTCCGGAAACAATTCGCCCAGTGTTTCGAATGCGCCGGCATCGCGCAGTTGTGTCCATGTCGGACTGGCCATCTGTTCGTCCCCCGAGCCAACTACCGTCACGTATCGCGCCGTTGGTGAGAAGGGTACGCGCAGTGACGCCCGGCGGGTGTAGTTTCGGATTCCGCAGCACACTTATCGGGGGCGGGTTTGATCGAGCGTCTGGAAATGATCACCTGTGGTGGCCGCGATGCCGGAAAATCGATCTTCGAGATCGATTTCGATCCCCAGGGGGAAATATCCCGGGACGGGTTCCGGGAGCGCCACGGTCTGCTGGTGCACGGCGGCGGCGAGCGGGTCGTGCAGCGCATCGCCCACACCGACGCGGCGCGCCGGGAACTGGAGCGGACCGTCAGAACGGCCGACGTGCTGGTGCGCCGGCTCGGCATCACCAGTTACCCGCCCGAACTCAGCCGCGTCATCGGGTACCGCCCGGACGGCCGGGCGCCCTATCTGGTCGCCACCCGGCGCGGGCGCCCCCTGTCCGAGATGGGCGACCGGTTACCGCTGGAGGCAGGGCAGTTGTGGGCCGTCGTGGACGGCATCCTCGCGGTGCTCCGGCACCTGAACGACCTGCGTCTGGTGCACCGGGACATCCGGCCCGGGACCCTGTGGTGGGACGGAACCACGGTGCAGCTGGCCGACTTCGGTCTCACCCTGGACGAGGGCGAGCCCCGCGGCGCGGCGGCCGGCACCGACCCCTGGCGGTCCCCGGAACAGGCCAAGGGCCAGGGCCGGGCCGACTGCCGGGACGACGTCTACTCCGCCGGCACCGTCTTCTTCCACCTCGCCACCGGCGAGGAGGCCACCACGGCGGCGGACATGCGCGACCGGGTGCGCTGGCTCGACGCCGGCCAGCGCACCCTGCTGGAGGGGGTCTTCACCGACGAGGCGCGCCAGCGCGTCAGCGCGTACACGCTGCGGCTGCGGCGCGACACCCAGGCGGGCCGGAGCACCGGCCCGGGGCCGGGCACAGCCCGCCCGCCCCGGCTCGCCGAGGTCGAACAGCAGGCCCGCCAGCACTTCCACGAGCTGCGCGCCCGGCAGCACGCCTTCAGCCAGCGGCAGCACAGACAGTCGTACCCCCAGCCGCCCGCCACTTCCCCGCGCCCCGGCCTCGTGACGCCCTTCGCGGCCAGGAGGGCCGTCGTCCTGTCCGTCGCCGCGGCCGTCCTGGTCCTCGGCGCGCTGATCGCCGTCCTGGCGCTGACCTGACGGGAGGAGTGACATGGCAGCAAAGGTGAGGTGCCCCATCTGCCTCAGCATGGTCGACTGGGCGAGGGCCGAGACCGTCACCCTCACCGCGGACGGCCGGCCCGAACCGCTCGCCGCTGTCGAGGGCGAGGACGACGTGCTCCGGAACCACCGCCGCCTGGACGCCTACCGGCTGTGCACGGGCGGCGGTGAGCCGCACGTCCTGCCCGGCCGCTACGGCGACTTCGGCGAGCCCCTGGTCATCGGCGTGGTCGGCGAGTCCGCGGCGGGCAAGAGCCATCTGCTCGCGGCCATGCTCGGCATGCTCTCCGACGTCGACCGGATGGCCCGCCTCGGCCTGGTCGTCGGCGGACTCGACCTGAAACTGCACCAGCGCTATCTGAAGGACGTCGTCCGGCCCTTCCTCGACCAGGGCCAGGGCCTGGCCGGAACCCCGGCCCAGCCGCCCGAGTTCACCGACGCCCTGTGGATCCACAACAGCAGAACCGACCGCAACTTCGCCGTCGCCTTCTTCGACGTCTCCGGCGAGTGGCTCGCCGACCACGACGCCGAGGTGCCGTTCCTCGGCGCGGTCAGCGCGCTGGTCTTCGTGGTCGACCCGACCCGTATCCGCGGGCTGACCGCCGCCAGCGGCAGCGTCACCGGCGACCCGTCCTTCGGTGTCGTCCTCGACAAGATCGGGCGGCTGCACGGCGTGGACGGCTCCCAGTTCCTGCCGCTGCCGGCCGCCGTCGTGGTCGGCAAGTGCGATCTGCTGCGCCACCACGAGCCCCTCGTCGACCGCTGGTTCCAGAACACCTCCCCCGACGAGGAGCTGCAGCTCGCCACCGTGGAGCAGGAGAGCGAGGACGCCTACGCCTTCCTCAGCTCCCGCGGCGCCGCCGGCTGGCTCGCCCCCTTCGTGCGCTGTGCCCGCTCCACGCTGCACTTCGCCACCGCGACCGGCCACAAGGCGGTCGAGGCGGACGGCGTCCAGCGCTCCCCGCACGGGAGTTTCGCGCCGCGCCGGACTCTCAAACCCATGCTCGCCCTCTTCGCCATGTGCGGGGTCCTCGACCCCCACGCCCTCGGCCAGGGAGCTGTCCGATGACGACGGTCGACCAGATCCTCTTCGGCTGGGCCGAACGGGACCACGAAGGCAACGCCGGGGTCCGCCCGGTCGCGCACTCCGGGCTGCGCACCCTCGACCGCTGGGCCAAGCGGCTCCAGTACGTCTGGGCCACCCAGGACGGCCAGGGCGAACAGCCGGAGGACTCGGCCAGCCTCGTCCACCTGGTGTTCGACGACGAGGCGGCGGTCCTGCGCAAGCTGCCCTCCCGCAACCCGCACGGCCGGGGCGGCGCCACCCTGACCCACGTCCTGGTCGGCGACCCACGCGCGATCGACGCCGGGCTCGCCCTGGGACTGCACGACTGGCCGGGCTGGCGGGACCACGAGCCGGACGGCACCGGCGCGGACCTCGCCACGCTCGACCTCGACGACCTCAGGGAGGCGGCGCGGCCCGGGCTGGCCGCGCTGCGCGGCCGGGTCACCGAGGTCCCGGCCGAGCAGCTCACCGCGCTCGTCGCCCGGGTGCTCGCCGAGCCCGCGGAGGACTTCAGCGTCCTCACCCGGCCGCAGCTCGCCCTGCCGACCATGACGGCCCTGTTCGACATCGCCGGACCGGTCTCCGGCCGGCCCTGGACCTTCGCGAGCCGGGAGTCCACCGACAAGGGCGGCCATCAGCCCCGGGTGGTGTTCCTCGGCGCCCGGCCGCCCCAGTCGATGTACATCAACCAGCGCCGGCGCGTCGATGTGACCGAGCCCCCGCCGGACACGGACACCGCCCGGTTCGCCGCCCAGCTGGTGGAGCTGTACCGGGATGACGGACACGCGGCGCTGGAGCGGATCCGCCCGCGCCACCCGCTGCACACCGCGCAGGACGTGGACGCCTGGCGGCGGACGGTGCCGATCGTGGACGGCCGGATCGCCGACCCGCGGGTGCGCCTGGACGTCTTCCTCGACGACTCGCTGCTCGAACGGGCCGTCGAGCGTGGCGTCCTGGTCCATGAACGGGCCCGCATGACCGGCGAGTTGCGCCGGCAGCCCGTGGAGTGGCTCCAGACGGCACTGCGCCGCTGGCGCCGCCTGGAGCGAAGGGCCGCCCGCCACCCCGAACTGCGGGACCTGCTGCTGAGCGAGGCCGTGGAGGCCTGTCTCGCCGGTCAGGGACCCGACGGACTGGTGGCGGCGACGAGGGACGCGGAACCGGCACCCCCGGTGGTGGCCAGGGTGTTCGGCCGGCAGGTGCCGCCCCCGGGCCTGGACCTGAGCCGGGCCGGACACCGGCGGCTGCTGATCGTGGCCCTGGCCCTGCGCATGCCGCCCGATGCGCTGGACCACCCCGACCTCCTCGCGGCCAGCCCCGCGGCGGAGCTGCTGGACCTCGTCGAGCACTACGCCGACCGCTACCCGGAGGCCATGCACGTGGTGCTGCGCCACCTCGCGGACGCCGGTGAGAGCCCGGTCACCGCGCGGCTGTGGTACGAGCAGGGCCTGCTGCTCGATCCGGTGGACCGTATCGCCGGCGGCGACCGTGTGAAGGAGGTCGACTGCTTCCGCCAGCTGCTCCTCGCCGCGCACGGCCCGCGGCTGGACCGCGAGGCCGCCGCGACCCTGGTGGAACGCGCCGGAGTCCGGGCTCCGCTGGGCCTGTACGCCGCCGCACTGGAACTCGCCGCGGACGACGGGGCGCAGCAGCGGATCCGGTACGAGCTGTCGGAGCAGTTCCTCCGTGCCGAGGGCTACCCCCGCCCGGGCATGGGATCCCCGTACGGGTCCCGGCCGGGCGGACCGGTACTCGGCGGCAGGACGACCGCACCGGCCGGGCCCGGCAAGCAGCCGGGCTACGGTGCACAGGCGGGATACGGCGCACAGCCGGGCTACGGCGCACAGCCGGGCTACGGCGCACAGCCGGGCTACGGCGCACAGCCGGGCTACGGCGCACAGCCGGGCTACGGCGGACAGCCGGGCTACGGCGCCGCCGGCCCGGTCCCGTCCACGCCGGGCCGGCCCCGGCAGGAACCGCCCGGCACGGGCCCCGGCTCCCGGCCGCCGGACTCCGCGGATGCGGGCTCGTACCCGCCGCCCCCCTCCCCCACGCCCACGCACACCGAGTGGGCACATCCGGCCGAGCCGGGCTCGACCCGGCCGCCCGCGCCCGCTGCGAGCCCGGGGGCGGACCACCACACCCAAGCAGTCGTCCCCGAACCCGCGCAGTGGGGCTCTCCGGCGCCGCCGCAGGAGCCGCCCGCCCGCCGAAGGCGCGGGCTCGGGGGGCTCGGTCAACTCGACGGTGTGACCGTGATCTTCGTGTCGGTGCTGCTCCTCGTGCTGTTCGGCACGTTCGCCGCCATCCTGCTGACCTCCATGCCCTGACTCCATGCCCTGACCTCGGACACACCCGCCGCCCCTCCCTGCTCCCCACCCCGACCGCCGGACGACACGAATGACGCCGCATGACATCGACTGAAGAGGCAACACCGCCGAGCCCCGGGCCGGTTCCCGCGCAACGCACCGGCCCCGCTCCGGAGCTCGACGGCATCGCCGGGCGGATCCGCGCCCTGGCGAACCGTGCCCGCACCGACGGCTCCGACACCCGGGTACTCGACCGCGTCGTCGCCGACCTGGAACGGGGTGGCACCACCCTCGCCGGCACCGATCTGGTCACCGCCTACCCGCCCGAGGTGCTGCTCCCGGACGCGCCGTCGAAGGGCCGCGGCTCGCTGGAGGGCTGGCTCGGCGTCGCCCGCGACGTGCTGGTGTTCGCGCCCATCGCGCTCACCTGGTGGCGGCTGCGCGGCGCCCTGGACGCCTACGACGCGACCCGCAGCCAGGACCCCTTCCTGCTCGGCTGGGCCCGCGGCTTCCCGCAGGGCAGCCCGCCCGAGCCGACCACCGTGACCCTGGGCACCTCCGCGCTGCACGTCACCCTGCTCATCCTGGCCGTCGTGCTGCTGACCCTGGTGCTGCACGCCCTGCAGCGCAGCCGGGAGCGGCGGCTGTCCCGTGAGGCGGAGCGCGGGCGGCTCGCCAACGAGCTGGCCCTGGCCACGTTCCTGCTCGCCACGCCCGCGCGGCCGGCCGGCAAACCGCTGGACAGCCGGAGCGCCGAGAAGCTCGCCTCCCAGCTCAACGCCGGTACGGAAGCACTGCAACTGGCGTTGCACCGGACCTCCCAGGAGATCACGGCCGCACTGGAGACCGGGCCCGGCAGCAAAATCCAGAGTGCCCTGGACGGCTGGACGAAGACGGTCGACGAACTGACCCGGCTGATCCGGGGGCTCACCCCGCCCAGCCGGCTGGCCCAGGACCTGATCCGGATCCGGGAGCAGAACGCCGAGGACGAGGCGAAGCTGCGCGCCGCCATCGAGACGCTCGTCGGCGACCTGCGGCGTACCCAGGAGGCGACCGGGCAGGAGATCCACCGGCACGACCTCGCGGTCGCCGCGGTCCGGGAACTGGCCCGCAGCCTCGGGGAGACGCTGCTGGTCTTCACCGAGCGGGCGGAGAACCTGGTGGACTCCACGCGGAGCATCTGGCAGCTCGTCGACCGCCTCGAACGCCGCTACGGGGCTCCCCCGCCCGACGGCCGGGACAACGCGGACCCGCCGCCGTACCGGGACGGGCCGTGAGCCCCCGGCCGCCGCAGCGGGAGGCCGGCGGGCGCACCATGCTGCTCGCCGGGTGGCTCTTCGCCGATCTGCTCCTGCTGCTGCTCGTGATCGCGCTCGGCTCGCTGCCGCGTGAGCACCGCACGGGCGCGGCGCCGAAGCCCGGCACACCGTCCAGCCCGCCGCCGAGCACCCAGCCGGCGGAGCGCGGGCTGGTGCTCAAGCCGTGCAGCTTCACCGTGCGGACGGGCAGCGCCGGGTCCGTCCGCAAGCAGTTCGGCGCGCAGCTGCGGGGGGCCGGGGTGGCGGACCGTACGGCGGGTTTCGTGCTCTCCTTCGGTACGGCGCCGGATCCGGGGCCGGGCCAGGAGGCCGCCGACAAGGTCAACTCGATGATCACCGGCGGGTTTTCGCACTTCAGGCACGCGCCCAAGCGGGGTTACTGGAAGGGCGGGCCGTCCGGCAAGGTCAGGATCGACGTCTTCTTCCTCGCCACCCCCGACGGCGACACCTCGTTCCCGAAAGGGTGTCACTCCTCGGACGACGGCAGCTGACCGGCCCCGGTCACGACGGTGGCTGGGGCCTGGATGCCCGGGCGGAACTTCGGGACGCGGAGAGTGATCTTCGTGCCCGCGCCGACGCCCAGTTCCACGGGGACGTGGTCGCCGAAGGGGGGCGCCGACGGCCTGGGCGCCGGCCGGCCCGTCCTCCGCGGCCCGGCCGAGCCGGCGCAGGGCCTCGGTGGGTCCCGCCGCGGGGCACCACGCTGCCGGCCCGCGGATCCCGCCCCAGGAGGTACAGCAGTTCCTCGAGCGCGGGCTCCTCGTCGTCCACCGCCAGCACACTCAGGGGCACGTCGCTCGCGCTGATCTCCGTCGGCTCCTTCCCTTCCTACTTGAGGCCGCTGAGCATGACACCCCGGATGTAGTACTTCTGCAGCAGCAGGAAGAGGACCAGGACCGGCAGGATGCTCAGGACCAGGCCGGCCATGACGACGGGCATCGTGCGGGTCGGGTCGACGTGGTCCTGCAGGAGCTGGATGCCCACGGGCAGCGTCATCACGTCCGGGTTCGCGGTCGAGACGAGCAGCGCCCAGATGTACTCGTTCCAGGCGTCGACGAAGGTCAGCAGCCCGAGCGTCACCAGGACCGGGGTGGTCTGCGGCACGACGATCCGCCACCACACGGTGAACTCCCCGGCCCCGTCGATGCGCGCGGCTTCCAGGACCTCGTCCGGGATCGAGAGCATGAACTGGCGGGTGAGGAAGATCCCGAAGCTGCTCACGAGGAACGGCATGGCGAGCGCCACGATGCTGACGGTCAGTCCCGCGCCGCCGCGCCCGGAGAGGTCGTTGCCGCCGGCCAGCGGCCAGTGCACCAGGATCAGGAAGTGCGGGATGAAGAAGAGGAACGGCGGGAACATCATCGTGGACAGGACGAGGCGGAAGACGAAGTCCCGGCCGGGGAAGCGGAGTTTGGCGAGCGCGTAGCCCGCGAGGGACGACGTGAGCAACACCGATCCGGTGATCAGGGCGGTGGCGACGACGCTGTTGCGGAAGAGCACGGGCAGGTCGAGCTGATGGATCGCCGCCCGGTAGTTGGACAGGTCGAACGCCTCGGGCAGAAACCGGTACGGCAGCGTGCCGGCCTCGCCGGGCCCCTTGAAGGACGTCATCACCATGTCGAGGAACGGCACCACCGTCAGCACGGCGCCGGTCACGACCACCAGGTACGACAGCCACGGGAAACGGCGGCGGCTCATGCGTCCTCCCCCTCTCATGCGTCCCCCTCGTCTCATGCGTCCTCCCCCTTGCGCCGGTAGATCCACAACTGCACCAGGGTGACCAGGAGGACCACCACGAACAGCACGAAGGCGGCGGCGCTCGCGGTGCCCCACTCGCCGTAGCTGAAGGCCTGCCGGTACATCTCCAGCGCGGCCACATTGGTCGCGTCACCCGGGCCGCCCTGGGTCATCACGATGATCAGCGCGAACGACTGGAGGCCGGTGAGGAACTGGGTGATGCACACGAACAGCAGGGACGGCCGCAGCAGCGGCAGGGTGATCCGCCGGAAGACGGTGCCGGGCCCGGCGCCGTCGAGCGCGGCGGCCTCGTAGTACGACTCGGGAATGGACTTCAGCCCGGCGGTCAGGACGAGGATCGCCGAGCCGACCGACGCCCAGGCCTGGACGACCACGACCGAGGGCAGGGCGGTGTGCGGGTCCTGCAGGAACGCCACCGAGCCGAGCCCGACGGCGTTGAGGACACCGTTGACGAGACCGCCCGGCTCGTACATGTACTTCCACACGTTGCCGACGGCGACGACGGTCGTGACGATCGGCAGGAAGTACAGGGTGCGCCACAGCCCTTGGAACCGCAGCTTGTCGATGCAGGTGGCGACGAGCACCGAGCCGGCGAGCGCGAGGGCCACGGTGCCCAGGGCGAACAGCAGCGTGTTGGTGAGGATCGGCACCAGGAACGTCGATCCGTTCGCGAACAGGCCGGTGAAGTTGTCCAGGCCGACCGGATCGATGTCGCCGAGCTCGAACCCGGCCCAGCGGGACATCGACAGCAGCAGCGCGAAGCCGAGCGGCAGGATCAGGAAGACGGCGAAGAACAGCAGCGCCGGCGCCAGGAAGAGGTAGGCGACGACGGCCTGCCGGTGCCGGCTGCGGCCGGCCGGTGCCGGGCCGGCGGGCTGTGACGCGGCCGCCGGCCGTCGGGCCGTCTCCGGCGCCAGGGTGTTCACCATGAGCGCGACACCTCCTGGTCGACCTGACGGCGGATGGTGCGCAGTGCTTCGTCGACCGACTGCTGACCGGTCCACAGGGCCTCGATGTTCTTGCGCAGCAGCGACTTGGCCTGCTGTGCGCCGGGCACGTTCGGCTCCGGCACCGCGTACGCCAGCGCGTCCAGGAACGGGAGCAGGTTCGGATCGCCGCCCTGGCCCAGGAGTGTGCGCATGTCGTCGGCGCGGCCGGTCAGGGAGCCGACCGACACCTGCAGGGCACTCATCCGGGTCGCCGTGGCGCCCTTCTTGACGCGCACCTTCTCGGTGTTGAGCCAGCGCAGGAACTCCCAGGCCTCGCGCGGGTGTTCACTGGCCGTGTTGACGCCCAGCATGAAGCCGGTGGAGAGCGTGGCGCGTGGGTCGTCCGCCTCGGGGACGGGTACGGGCGCGACGCCGACATCGCGGTAGTCCCTGCCCATCAGGGGCTTCAGGCTCCCGGTCCACCAGCCCGCGCTGATCACCATGGCCACGCGGCCGGAGGGGAACGCCTGGTAGACGTTGACGCCGGGGTCGCTCGCCCCTCTGCCGAGGAGGCGGTGCTCCAGTTCGAACACGGCCCGGCCGGCCGGCGCGTCGATGGCAGTGCGTCTGCCGTCCGCGGAGACGAACCTGCCGCCGGCGGCGTTGAGCAGGGCAAGGGTCTGGCCGACGGTGGTGGAGTCGTCGTAGGCCGACAGCCCGAACCCCTGGACCAGCGTGTTGCCGTACCGGTCCCGCCGGGCGGTGCGGTACGCCGTCTCCTCCAGCTGGCGCCAGGTGCGCGGCGGGCCGTCGAGGCCGGCGTCGCGCAGCAGGCGCCTGTTGTAGTAGAGGGCGTAGGTCTGTACCTCGGTGGGGTAGCCGTAGACCTTGCCCGCCACCGACGCGGCGCCGACCGCGGCCGTGTGGTAGCCGCGCGTGATCTCCTCGGCGTGCTCGTCCGGGGCGGCCCGCAGGACGCCGGCCCGGACGAGCTGGCCGTTCCACAGGCAGTACGGGTGCAGGATGTCGGCGCCCTGGCCCGCGGCCTGCCGGACCATGAACGTGGTCAGCAGGTCCGTGAACTCGACGGCCTTCGTCCGCACCTTGACCCGGTCGTGCGTGGCGTTCCACTCGTCGACCGGGCCCTGCAGGGCTTGCTTCAGCTCGCCACTCGCGTAGTGGGAGAGCACGGTGAGGACGATCGGGTCCCCGGGCCGGCCGGTGCCCCGGTGCGGTGCGGCGCATCCGGAGACGAGCAGCGCGGAGGGGAGCGCGAGGGCGAAGTGACGGCGGCTCAGGCCGCCCGTGCGGCGGCGGCCGTGCCGTGCCGGCGTCACCGGGCGGCCTCCCGGCGCAGCACGCGGAACACCCGGGTCGTGGTGAAACCCGCCGTGCGGTACAGGTGGCCCGCCGGGGACCGTTCGCCGGTCCACAGGAACCACGCACCGTGCGCGCCGCGCGCCCGCATCCGCTCCAGGACCAGGTGGAGCAGGACCTTGCCGAGTCCGGTGCCGCGCATCTCCTCCAGCACGCCGAACGGGCCGAACCGTTCGTCCGCCGACGCGTACGCGCCGTGCATCGCCCAGCCGACCAGGCGGCCCGAGGGATCCCGGGCGACGACGATCCGGTCGGACGGTGTGCCCGCGGCCAGACACTCCCGGATCGCGCGCGCCCAGTCCGGGTTGAAGTGGTTCCCGGCGAGCGCGACCAGTTCCACCAGGTCGTCGTCGGTGGGGGTGGCGAACCGGTGGCCCTGCGCCGTCAGTTCGGCCAGGCGGTGGGCGACCTCGTCCGGGAGCCGGTAGCCGACCAGGCCGCGGTCCATGGCCGCCGCCTCGTAGAGCGTGCGGAAGCCCAGGGACTCAAGGAGCCTGGCCGCTTCCGGGTAGATCTCGGCGTCCAGGCCGGGGAGGACGTAGTTCGGGGTGTACGAGGAGAAGTCCGCCCGGGTACGGCCGTGGCCGTGCAGCCAGTCCAGGGCGTCGGTCAGCAGCCGGCGGCCGAGGCCGCGTCCGCGGGCGGCCGGGTCGACGAAGAAGAACGGGATCCAGCCCTGCTCCGGCTCCAGGTCGGTGCCGGTCATCGGGGTCAGCCGGCGCACCGCGTAGGCGGCGCCGACGACACGGTCGCCGTCGACGGCGACCCGCAGCCCCTCGGGATCGAAGTTGGCGTCGAGCAGCACCAGGGAGCGGAAGCGGTCCGGGGTGATGGGGTCGGCCGGCGCACTCCGCCGCCAGACCTGCACCAACTGCGGACCGTCACCCGCCCGAAAGCCACGGATCCCGGCCCGGGACGTCGTCGTGCGATCGGTCATCGACGGGGTTGTCCTTCCCTACCCGGATCGCCCGGCGGGCAGCGGGTATCAGTCGTACAGCAGCGTGTCGGCGCCGGCCCAGTGGACGGGCGGGGCCGGCGGGTCGCACAGGGACAGCGGGTCGGCGCCCGCGTCGACGGTGCGCCGCAACCGGTCGGAGCCCCACAGCAGGTCGATGAAGTGACGGTGGCCGGTCCGGTCCGCGCCGCCGTCGACGGTGTGCCAGGCGAAGTCGTCCGGGTACAGCCGCCGCAGCACGGCGAGCATCGCGACGGCGGTGCGTACGGGAGCGAACGCCTCGCGGTCGGTGAGGTGGAGCTGGACCCCGCGCAGCGGCCGTCCGGCGTGTTTGTGGAAGGTCGGTACGTACCGCAGATCACGGAAGTGCACTCCGGGCAGGGCGAGTTCGGCGAGCGAGGGCGCGAACCGCGCGTCGATGTACGGGGCCCCGACGGTCTCGAAGGGCTGCGTGGTGCCCCGGCCCTCGGAGAGGTTCGTGCCCTCGAACAGGCAGGTGCCGGGGTAGACGGCGGCGGTGGCGGGCGTCGGGATGTTCGGTGAGGGCGCGACCCACGGCAGGCCGGTGGCCCCCGCGTCCATGGGGCGCCGCCAGCCGGTCATCTCGATCACCGTCAAGCCGGCGCGGTCTCCGGCCACTTCGGGAACGATCGAGGCGTTGAGATGCCGGGCGAGTTCGCCGCAGGTCAGGCCGTGCCGGACGGGTATCGGGGCGCGCCCGACGAAGCTGGCCCAGGCCTCCTCCAGCAGCGGGCCCTCGCTGACCAGCCCGCCGAGCGGGTTCGGCCGGTCGGCGACCACGAACCGTACGCCCGTGCGGGCCGCCGAGAGCATCAGGTCGAACATGGTGCCCACGTAGGTGTAGAACCTGGCCCCGACATCCTGCAGGTCGTACACCAGGGCGTCGACGCCGCTGTCGCGCAGCAGGGCGTCCAGGCGCGCGCCGCTGCAGCGGTAGGTGTCGTGGACCGGCAGGCCGGTGGCGGGGTCGGTCCGGGCGGCCTCACTCGCGCCGGCCTGAGCGGTCCCGTGCAGCCCGTGCTCGGGCCCGAACAGGGCGACCAGCCGCGCGCCGGCCTCCAGCAGCGCGGGCGCGGCGGGGCGCAGGTCGGGCAGGACGCCGGTGTGGTTGGTGACCAGCCCGAGCCGGCCGGGGCCGGCGAGTGCGGGCGACGCGTGCAGTCGTGCGATCCCGGTCGTCACCGCGACGCGGTCGTCCGTGCTCATCCTGGGGCCCCGTCTGCCGGTGACATCTCGAAGCGGTTGTCCGAAATTTACTGGCATGTCCGGGAATTTAGCAATGAACCACTCACAGGGGGTGCCGCGGGCTCACTCCGGTACGGCCAGCTGTGCCGTCTCCCCCGGTCCGACCGGTACGACCCGGTCGCGCAGGCAGATGTCGATGAGTGAGCGGTCGGAGGACGGTACGGCGATCTCCAGCAGGCCGCTGCGCAGGCGCAGATGGACGCCCCAGTGGCCGTGGTAGCGGATGGAGAAGCCGTAGGAGGAGAGTTCCGGCAGCGGGACCGGGTCGAGGTACAGGGCGCCGCTGCGGGTCTCCAGGCCGGTCAGTCCCCGCTGGACGAGGTCGAGGGTGCCGGCCATGGCGCCCAGGTGGATGCCCTCGCCGGTGGTGCCGCCCTGCAGGTCGGCGATGTCGCCGCGCAGCGCCTCCTGGACGAAGGCCCAGGCACCGGCGCGGCGGCAGCGGGCCAGCACCCAGCCGTGGACCAGGCCGCTGAGCGTGGAACCGTGGCTGGTGCGGTGCAGGTAGTGGTCGACGGTCGCGGTCCAGGTTCCTTCGTCGAGGCGGTAGCCCAGCCGGCCGAAGAGCGAACCGAGTTCGGCCGCCGAGAAGAGGTAGCCGAGCATCAGGACGTCGGCCTGTTTGGACGCCTTGTACCGGTTGACGGTGTCGCCCTCCGCCTCCAGGATCCGGTCCAGGCGCCGGATGTCGTCGTACCGCTTGCGGTAGCCGTGCCAGTCCAGCTCGGCGAGGTCGCCGTAGCCCTCGAACTGGCTGATCACCCCGTCGTGGAAGGGCACGTGCAGGGTGCGGGAGATCTCCTCCCAGCGGGCGGGCTCGTCCTGGTCGAGTCCGGCGTTCTCGGCGAGTTCGCGGCGGCGCGGCTCGGGCAGGGCGTCGAGCAGCTCCAGGGCGCGGGCGAGCACCCAGGCGGCGGTGACATTGGTGTACGCGTTGTCGTCCAGGCCCGGTGCGGCGGCGCCCGGGTAGGCGTCGTGGTACTCGTCGGGGCCGACCACGCCCCGGATGCGGTACCGGCCGATGCGGTCGTCGTAGCCGGCCGAGTCCGCCCAGAAGCGGGCGATGTGCAGCAGCATCTCGGCGCCCTCGCCGTGCAGGAAGTCGATGTCGCCGGTCGCCTCGCAGTACTGCCAGATGTTGTAGGCCACCGCCGAGCCGACGTGGTGCTGCAGCCGGCTGTGGTCCGGCAGCCAGCGGCCGGAGCGGGGGTTGAGGTGGAGCTGCTGGGTCTCCTCGCGGCCGTCGCTGCCGCTCTGCCACGGGTAGAGCGCGCCGCGCCGGCCGAGGTCCCGGGCCGCCTGGCAGGCGGCGTCCAGCCGGCGGTGCCGGTAGTGGAGCAGGGCGCGGGAGACCTCGGGCAGGTGCAGGTTGAGGTAGGGCAGGACGAAGAGTTCGTCCCAGAAGACATGACCGCGGTAGGACTCGCCGTGCAGTCCGCGCGCGGGGACGCCGACGTCGAGGTCGGCGGTGTGCGGCGAGAGGGTCTGCAGCACATGGAACAGGTGCAGGCGCAGGATGCTGCCCGCCTCGCCGGGGACCTCGAGCGTGGTGCGCCGCCACAGCTGCTCCCACGCCGCGGCGTGCGCCTCCTGCAGCGCGTCGAATCCGGGGGCGGCGCCGACGCGGTCGACGGCCGCCTGCAGCGGATCGCCGATGGCCGGGTCGTGGGAGGTGTGCAGCGCGACGGTCTTGTCGACCGTGACGGTACGGCCGGGCGCCAGGCGCAGCCGCACGTGCTGGACGGCGCGCTCGGGTTCGGGCACCAGCATCACCGGCGCGTCGGCGGTCAGCCGGGCAGCGAGACCGAACTCGATGCGGGAGGTACGGGTGTGGCAGCGCAGCCATACGGTGTCGTGGGCGGCGATGCCGGTCTGCACATGGACGAGGTGCCGGCCGTCCAGGTCCCGGTAGCGGGCCACGCCGGAGTTGGTGACCCGTCCGTCGAGCGCGGCCTCGACCTCCAGCTCCAGGTCGCCGCCCTCGACGGTGAACTCGGTGCGCAGTGCGGCGAGATGGGGGTCGGCGAGGTGGACGAGCCGCAGTTGGCGCACCTGGAGCGTGGCCCCGCCGTCCAGGCCGTAGCCGGTGCGGCGTTCCAGCAGGCCGGGGTCGAGATGGAGCATCTGGTGGTGCTCGGTGACGGGGGCGGTGTCCGGGGTGAGCCAGGCGCCGCCCGCCGGACGGAAGCGCAGCGGCAGCCAGTTGGGGAGGTTGACCATGTCCTCGTTGTCGACCCGGCGCCCGGCGACCTCGGAGGTGAGCCGGTTGTAGCAGCCGGCCGCATAGGTGCCCGGGTAGTGGATGTCGTCGGCGGTGCACTCGGGCAGCGCCCCGCGGGTGGCGACATAGCCGTTGCCCAGGGTGCACAGGGACTCCCGCAGGCGTTCCTCCTCGGGGCGGTAACCGTCGTACTCCCAGGTCGGTCCCGGCACCGTCACCCCTCGGCGAGCAGGCCGGCGAGGATCCGGTCGGGGGTCAGGGGCAGATGGCGGAAGCGGATGCCGGTGGCGTGGTGGACGGCGTTGCCGATGGCGGCGGCGGTGCCGACGATGCCGATCTCGCCGATGCCCTTGCTGCCCATGGGGTTGAGGTGCGGGTCGTCCTCGTCGATCCAGTCGGCCTCGATGTCGGGGACGTCGGCGTGCGCGGGCACGTGGTAGGAGGCGAGGTCGGCCTCGGTGAAGTCGCCGAATGCCCGGTCCGTCGTGCTGCCCTCGGTGAGGGCCATGCCCAGGCCCATGATCATGCCCCCGGTGAACTGGGACCGCGCGGTACGGGCGTTGAGGATCCGCCCCGCGGCGAAGATCCCCAGCAGCCGCCGTACCCGGGTCTCGCCGGTGACGGTGTCGACGGCGACCTCGGCGAAGTGGGCGCCGAAGGCGTGCCGGGCGTAGGGGCTGTCGGCGTCGGCCCGCCCGGCGGTGTCGGCACGGGTCTCCACGCCGTCGGCGGGCAGCGGCCCGGTGTGCGCGCCGAGCCGGGACCCGAGCTCGGCGCACGCCTCGTGCACGGCCCAGCCCCAGGAGGCGGTGCCCATGGAGCCGCCTGCGAGCCAGGCGGACGGCAGGTCGCTGTGCCCGATCTCGGTGCGGACCCGGTCGAGGGGCACGCCGAGGGCATCGGCGGCGATCTGGGCGAGGACGGTACGGGCGCCGGTGCCGATGTCGGTCGCGTTGATCCGGACCGTGAAGGTGCCGTCGGGCAGGGCCCGGGCGGTCGCGGTGGCCGGGACGGCGGCGGCCGGGTAGGTGGCCGCGGCCACTCCGGTGCCGATGAGCAGCGGGCCCTCGCGGCGGACACCCGGCCGTGGATCGCGCTCGGCCCAGCCGAAGCGGCGGGCGCCCTCGCGCAGGCACTCCACGAGGTGCCGGCTGCTGAACGGCTTGCCGCTGCCGGGCTCGCGCTCGGGTTCGTTGCGCGCCCGCAGCTCCACCGGGTCCATGCCGAGCGCGTCGGCGAGTTCGTCCATGGCCGATTCCAGGGCGTACATGCCGGGGGCCTCGCCGGGTGCGCGCATCCAGGAGGGGCTGGGCACGTCGAGCGGGACCACCCGGTGGGTGCTGAGCAGCGCCGGGGCGTCGTACATGACGCGGGCGGGCACCGCGGCCTGCTCGACGAACTCCGTCACGCGGGAGGTGTGGGTGGTCGTCTCGTGCAGCACGGCGGTGAGCCGGCCGTCCGTGTGCGCGCCGAGGCGCAGCCGCTGCACGGTGGGGGCGCGGTGGCCGACGGTGGTGGGCAGGTACCGGCGGGGGTAGGCGAGGGTGACGGGGCGGCCGGTGTGCCGGGCGGCCAGCGCGGCGAGGACGACGTCGGGGCGCGGGGTGCCCTTGGAGCCGAAGCCGCCGCCGACGTGCTCGCAGACCACGGTGACCCGGTCCTCGGGCAGCTCGAACAGCTGGGCGAGCACGGACCGCACGGTCGTACCGCCCTGGCTGGAGGTGTACACGGTGAGCCGGTCCCCGTCCCAGTGAGCGGTGCTGGTGTGCGGCTCCATGGGGTGGTTGTGCAGCGGCGGCACCCGGTAGACGGTGTCGACGCGGACCTCGGCGGCGGCGAAGGCGGCCTTCGGATCGCCGTGCTCGACACGGCCGGGGTAGCCGGCGTTGGCCTCCTCGGGCTCGTAGGCGTCCGGGTGAGCGGGGTCCAGGCCGACGTCGTGGGGTTCGGCCGCGCAGGTGACGCGGACGGCCCGGGCGGCGGCGCGGGCCGCCTCCAGGGTCTCGGCGACGGTCAGGGCCACGCACCAGCCCCGGTGCGGCACGTGCGGGCCCTGCAGGACGGCGAGCGTGGCGTCCTCGGGCTCGGCGAGCCGGGGCGCGTCGAAGGGGGTGAGGACGGCGAGGACACCGGGCAGGGCGAGGGCGGCCGAGGTGTCGACGGCGGTGACCCGGCCGCGCGCGACCGGAGCGGGCACGGGCCAGGCGTGGGCACGGCCGGGCAGCGGGTACTCGGCGGCGTAACGGGCGGCGCCGGTGACCTTCTGCCGTCCTTCCCGGCGCTCGACGTCGGCGCCCAGGCTGGGTGCGGTCATGGGATCCTCCTGCTGTGGCCGCTCAGACCGCCGCGGGTGCCGGGGCGAGACGGTTCAGGACGTCCAGGGCGAGGTTGTGGGCGAGGGACACCTTGTAGGCGTTGTCCCGCAGCGGCTCGGCGTGCGCGAGTTCCAGGTCCACGGCGCCTTCGAAGGCGGCGGGCGTGGCGGGGGCGCCCAGCAGGGCCAGCTCGGTGTGCCGGGCCCGCCAGGGCCGGTGGGCGAGCCCCCCGAAGGCGATGCCCACCTGGTCCACGACGCCGTCGGCGACCCGCAGCACGACGGCCACGGAGGCGAGCGCGAAGGCGTACGACGCCCGGTCGCGGGCCTTGCGGTAGGCGGACGGGATGCCGGCGGTCGCGGCCGGGAGCAGCACGCCGGTGATCAGTTCGCCGGGGCGGATCCAGGTGTCCCGCTCGGGATGCCCGCCCGGCAGCCGGTGGAACTCGGCCGCCGGGAGGCGCCGGGTGCCCTCGGTGCCGTACAGCTCCACCCGGGCGTCGAGGGCGGCGAGGGCGACGGCCATGTCGGACGGGTGGGTGGCGATGCAGTGCGGGGAGTGGCCGAGGACCGCGTGGTCGCGGTGGACGCCGTCGAGGGCGCCGCAGCCGCTGCCCGGCTCGCGTTTGTTGCAGGGTTTGTCCAGGTCCTGGAAGTAGGGGCAGCGGGTGCGCTGCAGCAGGTTGCCGCCGGTGGTGGCGGCGTTGCGCAGTTGCCCGGAGGCGCCCGCCAGGAGCGCCTGGGACAGCGCCGGCCAGCGGTCGCGGACGCGCGGGTCGGCGGCCAGGTCGCTGTTGCGGACGGTGGCGCCGACGCGCAGCGAACCGTCGGGCAGCTCCTCGATCGTGTCCAGCGGCAGCCGGCCCACGTCGATGAGGACGGCGGGGCGCTCCACGCCGAGTTTCATCAGGTCGACCAGGTTGGTGCCGCCGGCCAGGTAGCGGGCGCCGGGGTGGGCGGCGTACGCCTCGACGGCTTCCTGGACGCTGCGGGGCCTGAGGTATCCGAAGCCGTTCACCGGATCACGTCCTCGACCGCCTCGACGATGCGCGGATAGGCGCCGCACCGGCACAGGTTGCCGCTCAGGCGCTCGCGGATCTCGGACCGGTCCAGCGGGACGGGCCGGCCGGAGGGAGCCGCGGGGTCGGTGACGTGGGAGGGGTGGCCGGCCGCGGCCTCGGCGATCATTCCCAGGGCGGAGCAGATCTGCCCCGGCGTGCAGTAGCCGCACTGGAAGGCGTCGCGGTCGAGGAAGGCCCGCTGCAGCGGGTGCGGCTCCTCGCCGTCCCCGCCGAGGCCCTCCACGGTGGTGATCTCGCTGCCGTCGAGGGAGACCGCGAGCAGCAGGCAGCTGTTGAGGCGGCGGCCGTCGACCAGCACGGTGCAGGCACCGCACTGGCCGTGGTCGCAGCCCTTCTTCGACCCGGTGAGGCCGAGATCCTCCCGGAGCAGGTCGAGCACGGTTCGCCGGTGGTCGATGTGCAGGGTGTGGGGCTTCCCGTTGACCCGGAGAGTGATCTCCGAGTCCGGAGCCAGTTCGTTTGCGCTGGTCATGGCAGGGATGGCCTTCCGGACGGGCCCTGGTGCCGTGCAGACCGCGTATCCACGCGACGACACCTCACACGTCCGGAAGGTGACCCGCTCACACCGACGGCACCTCGGCGAACTGCGTCCGGTACAGCTCCGCGTACCGCCCCTCGGCAGCCAAAAGCGTCTCGTGCGTGCCCCGCTCCACGATCCGGCCGGACTCCACGACCAGGATCTGGTCGGCGGCCCGCACCGTGGACAGCCGGTGGGCGATGACCACGGCCGTACGCCCCTCCAGGGCCTCGGTGAGTGCCTCCTGGACGGCCGCCTCGGAGGTGTTGTCCAGATGGGCGGTGGCCTCGTCCAGGATCACCACGCGCTGCCGGGCCAGCAGCAGCCGGGCGATGGTCATCCGCTGGCGTTCGCCGCCGGAGAGCCGGTAGCCGCGCTCGCCGACCACCGTGTCCAGTCCGTCGGGCAGGGACCGTACGACCTCGGCGAGCCGCGCCCGGCCGAGCGCGTCCCACAGCTCCTCCTCCGTGGCGTCCGGCCGGGCCAGCAGCAGGTTGGCGCGGACGGTGTCGTGGAAGAGGTGACCGTCCTGGGTGACCATGCCCAGCGTGCCGCGCAGGGACGCCGCCGTCAGGTCGCGGACGTCCTTCCCGCCGATACGGACGGCGCCCGCGTCCACGTCGTACAGGCGCGGCAGCAACTGGGCGATGGTGGACTTGCCGGCGCCGGAGGAGCCGACGAGGGCGACGGTCTCGCCGGGTTCCGCCCGGAAGGAGATGCCGTGCAGGACCTCGGCGCCGCCGCGGGTGTCGAGGGCGGCGACCTCCTCCAGGGAGGCCAGGGAGACCTGGTCGGCGGACGGGTAGGCGAAGCGGACGTCGTCGAACTCGACGGCGACCGGGCCCTCGGGGACCGCCACGGCGTCCGGCTTCTCCTCGATGAGCGGCTTCAGGTCCAGCACCTCGAAGACCCGCTCGAAGCTGACGAGCGCGCTCATCACCTCGACCCGGGCTCCGGCGAGCGCGGTGAGCGGGGCGTACAGGCGGGTGAGCAGGAGAGCCAGGGCGACGACCGCCCCCGCCTGCAGGGTGCCGTGCAGCGCGAACCAGCCGCCGAGGCCGTAGACCAGGGCCAGCGCGAGGGCGGAGACCAGGGTGAGGGAGGTGATGAACACCGACTGGGCCGTGGCCGTGCGCACCCCGATGTCCCGCACCCGCGCGGCGCGGGCCGCGAACTCCGCCGACTCCTCCTCGGGGCGGCCGAACAGCTTGACCAGGGTGGCGCCGGGTGCGGAGAAACGCTCGGTCATCCGGGTGCCCATGGCCGCGTTCAGCGCCGCGGCCTCCCGCTGCATACGCGCCATCCGGGTGCCCATGCGGCGGGCGGGCAGCACGAACACCGGCAGCAGCGCCAGTGCGAGCAGGGTGATCTGCCAGGACAGGGTCAGCATCACCGCGAGGGTGAGCAGCAGGGTGACCAGGTTGCTCACGACGCCCGACAGGGTGTTGGCGAACGCCCGCTGGGCGCCGATCACGTCGTTGTTGAGACGGCTGACCAGCGCTCCCGTACGTGTCCGTGTGAAGAACGCCACGGGCATGCGCTGCACATGATCGAACACAGCCGTTCTGAGGTCGAGGATGAGCCCCTCCCCGAGCGTCGCCGACAGGCGGCGCCCGAGGATGCCGAGCCCCGCCTCCGCGAGCGCGACGAGCGCGATGAGCAGGGAGAGCCGGACGACCGTGCCGGAGTCGTGCCCCGCCACGATCGCGTCGACGACGCGGCCGGCGAGCACGGGGGTGGCCACGGCGAGCAGGGCCGTCACCACCCCGAGCAGCACGAAGCGGACGATGCCCGCGCGGTGCGGGCGGGCGAAGGCGGCGATACGGCGCAGCGTGGCGCGGGCGAACGGACGGCGTTCCGACTGCGCGTTCATCACGCTGTGCAGCTGCGTCCAGGCGGTGGTCTCCATGCTCATGGAAGAGAACGTAGAACCTCGACCTTCGTTGAGGTCAATGTTCCTGCCTTTTCACCCCCCGTTGGGGCGGCGCGGAGAACCTCTGCGGATATGACTGCCGTCCCGCTTCCCCCGCTGCCCCGGGGACGACTCCCCCGTCGCGTCCCCGTCCGCCGGGTGCTGTGCCTGGTGCCGCTCGCGCTCGTCGCCGTGGTCGCCGTACGGAACCGCGCCCTGCTCGTCGAGAGCTTCGGCCAGCTGCGCACCGCCTCCTGGCCGTGGCTGCTCGCGGCGGCCGGCGCCACCTGTCTGACCTGGGTGGCCGCCGCGGTGACCCGCCAGGGTGCGGTGCTGCAGCCGCTGCCGAAGGGGCGGCTGCTGGCCACCCAGTTCGCGGCGGCCTCGGCCAACCACCTGCTGCCCACCGGGCTGGGGGCGGGCGCGGTGAACCTGCGCTTCATGACCGTGTGCGGGGTGCCGCTCGCCCGCTCCTCGGCCGCGCTCGCCCTGTACCTGCTGGCCGAGTCCGTGGGCCGGCTCGGTCTGCTGTCCGTGCTCCTCCTGGTCTTCCCCGGCGCGCTGCGGCTCGGCCCCCTGCTGCCGGACGGTTCGGCCCTGCCGCTGCTGCTGGGCGCGGCCGCCCTGTCGGCGGTGGCGGCGGCCGTGACGGCCCTCGTACGACCGCTGCGCACGCGCGTGTACGCCTTCGTGCGGGACGCCCTCGGTGAGGCGCGGTCGGTGCACACCCGGCCGGCCCGCGCGCTGGCCCTGTGGGGCGGCTCGCTGGCCTTCCCCGCCCTGCAGGCGGCCGGCCTCGCCGCGGTCGGGCAGGCGCTGCGGCTTCCGGTGCCGCCCGCCCACATGGCGCTCGCCTATCTCGCGGCGACCGTCGCGGTGGCGCTGGTGCCGACTCCGGGCGGCCTGGGGTCGGTCGAGGCGGCGCTGATCGTGGCGCTGGTCGCGGTGGGCGGCCCGGCCGCGGTGGCCACGGCGGTGGTCCTGGCCTACCGCGTCATCACCGTGTGGCTGCCGCTGCTGCCGGGGGCGTTGACGCTGGGGGCGCTGGTCCGGCTGAAGGTCATCTGAGGCAGAGTGGCCTTCCGAGCCGCACGAAGGAGGGTCTGCCATGCCGGTCCGCGTGGAGCGCAACGAGCACGTCACCACGGTCGTCCTGTCCCGGCCGGAGGCCCGCAACGCGGTGGACGGCCCCACAGCCGCCGAACTCGCCGCCGCCTTCCGGGACTTCGAGTCCGATGACGACGCCCGGGTGGCGGTGCTGTGGGGTGAGGGCGGCACGTTCTGCGCGGGCGCGGACCTGAAGGCGATCGGCACGGAGCGCGGCAACCGGGTGGCGGAGGACGGCGACGGTCCGATGGGGCCGACCCGGATGCGGCTGTCGAAGCCGGTGATCGCGGCCGTCGCCGGACACGCGGTCGCGGGCGGCCTCGAACTGGCCCTGTGGTGCGATCTGCGGGTCGCGGAGGAGGACGCCGTGTTCGGGGTGTACTGCCGGCGCTGGGGCGTGCCGCTGATCGACGGCGGCACGGTACGGCTGCCCCGGCTGATCGGAGCCGGCCGGGCCATGGACATGATCCTCACCGGCCGGCCGGTACCGGCCCGCGAGGCGTACGGGATGGGGCTGGCCAACCGCGTGGTTCCGACGGGCCGCGCCCGCGCCGAGGCGGAGGCGCTGGCCGCACACATCGCCCGTTTCCCCCAGGCCTGCCTGCGCAGCGACCGCGCGTCGGTCCTGGACCAGCAGGGGCTGGACGAGGAGACGGCGTTGCGCGGTGAACTCCGCCACGGCCTGGGCGCCCTGCCGCAGAGCACGGAGGGCGCCGCCCGCTTCACCTCGGGCGCGGGCCGGCACGGCTCGTTCACGGACATGTGACCACGGGCGTGACCACGGACATGTGACCACGGGCATGTGACCACGGACGGCGAGAGCTCGCGCGCGTGCCGCGCGACGCTCACCGGGCTGTCCGGGCGTGCTGATCGGTCCCTTCCCTGTCGGCTGAGCAGTGGCCGTCGTGGCCTCCGCCCCGGACGCCGGCCGCGCCCACCGACCGCCCGACTCGCTCGGCCGTGAGGACGGTCCCGCCGGCTCCGGTGGCCGTACGGCCGGCACGGCGCCGGGCAGGGCGAGCGCTGCCGGACGGTCAGCCGGTGCTCACGCGGACCTCGCCGCCCTCCGGGTCGACGCGGTCGTGCCAGTGTGCGGTGAGGGTCAGGGTGCGGTTCGGCAGCGCGGCTCCGTGTCCCGGCCGCTCGTGGTGCAGGAGACGGCCGTCCTGGTGGATCCGCAGGACCGGGCGCGGCAGCAGGGTCCCGGTGCGCAGAACGTAGTGGGCGGGGCGCTCGTCCGGGGTGATGCGGTTCGGGGCGATCCAGCGCAGCGGCGCCTCGACGGCGAGCGGCACTCCGGGGCCGGGCCAGGAGGCGCCCGCGAGGAAGTCCAGGACCGCACCGGCGGCCCTGGCCCCCTCACCGGCCGCCGTACCGGCGCGCTCGACGGCGTGCAGCAGGTTGCCGGCGGCGAAGACCCCGGTCCGCGAGGTGCGCAGGGCGCCGTCGACGGCGGGGCCGCGGGTGCCGGGGTCCAGGGCGAGGGCGCCGCGGCGGGCGAGTTCGTGGTCGGGGACGAAGTCGCCGGTGAACACGACGGTGTCACAGGGCAGTACGGCCGTACGGCCGTCGCGGTGCCGGACACGGACGCCGGACAGGCGGCCGTGGCCGAGGAGTTCGGCGACCGTGGTCTCCGTCAGCAGCGGGATGCCGTGCCGCAGCCGGGCCGTCCGGGCGCGGGCCCGGCCGGTCTGGGCCCGCTCGTGTTCCGTGACCAGGGCGACGACCTCGGCCCCGGCGGCGCGCACGGTGCCGGCCGCCGCGTACGAGACGTCCTCGGCGCCGACGACGACCGCGCGGGTGCCGATGCGCTGTCCGAACAGATGGACCGCCTGCTGGAGTTCACCGGTGGTGTAGACGCCGGCGGGGCGGGTGCCGGGCACCAGCCGGGCACTGCGCGGGCGTTCCCGGGCCCCGGTGGCCAGGACGACGGCCCGCGCCTCGATCGTCTCCGGTCCGCCGGGGCCGACGGCGTGGAGGACCGGGACGCCACCGGGGCCGGCGGGAGCCGCACTCGCCCGCACCGGCCGGGCGGTCTCTCCGGGCGCGGACGACGTGGCCGTGGGGGGGGCCGGGGCGCCCCGCCCCGGCGCCGGCGGCCCCCGGGCCGGGGGGGGCCGCGGCACGGCCCC
>NZ_JBEYEW010000048.1:0-35921 GCF_040634095.1 Streptomyces sp. NPDC007205 | reverse complement strand
TGTTGGCGATCTGCTCGCCCCAGCTCGGGCCGACCAGGTCGGCGGCGAGCTTCTCGGGGTTGAGGTTCAGGTCCTTGGCCAGCTCCTGCTTGATCCTGTCGGACTGGCCGGTGTCGATGCCGGCGATCTGGATGCGCAGGCTGCCGTTGCCGAGCTTCTGCACGATCGCCTCATGGCCGGAGGCGTCCTTGGCGTAGGTCTCCGCCTGGGCCACCGAGGCGCTCATCTTGGTCGGCGTGGTGAAGACCGCACCACCCTTGAACTCGATGCCCATGTTCAGGCCGCGCACCGCCAGGCCGACGATGGCCGTGATGGTGATCAGGATGGAGACGCCGTACCAGATCTTGCGCTTGCCGACGAAGTCGTACGCGATCTCGCCGCGGTGCAGTCGAGCGCCGAGGTTGCCGAGTTTCGACATGGCTCAGGCCTCCTTCGGGTCGACAGAGCCGGCGGCAGGACCGGCGGGACGGCGGGTGCGGCGCAGCGGCGGCTTGGCACCCAGGCTCTTCGGGTCGAGGCCGGACCACTTGTGGCCGTTCGCGAAGAACTTACGGCGGGCGAGCAGGGTCATCAACGGCTTGGTGAAGAAGAAGACGACGACCACGTCGAGCACGGTGGTCAGACCGAGCGTGAACGCGAAGCCCTGGACCTTGCCGACGGTCACGATGAACAGGACGGCGGCGGCGAGGAACGACACGAAGTCGGAGACCAGGATGGTGCGACGGGCGCGCGGCCAGGCCCGCTCGACGGCGGGGCGCAGCGAGCGGCCCTCACGGATCTCGTCCCGGATGCGTTCGAAGTACACGATGAACGAGTCCGCGGTGATACCGATGGCCACGATGGCACCGCAGACTGCCGGCAGGTTCAGCGCGAAGTGGATGGCCGGGCCGAGCAGCGACATGATCACGTAGGTGAGCATCGCGGAGACCAGCAGCGAGGCCATCGCGACGAGCGACAGACCGCGGTAGTAGACCACCAGGTAGAGCACGACCAGCGCGAGGCCGATCGCGCCGGCGAGCAGACCGGCGTGCAGCTGCTGACCGCCGAGCGCGGCGGTGACGGTGGTGACGGACTGCTCCTGGAAGGAGAGCGGCAGGGCGCCGTACGACAGCATGTTGGCGAGGTTCTGGGCGTCCTGCTGGGTGAAGCTGCCGGAGATCTCCGCCTGGCCGCCGGTGATCGCGTTCTGCACGAACGGGCTGGAGACGACCTCGCCGTCGAGGACGATGCCGAACTCGTTCTGCGGGGACTGGTTCTTCGCCAGCTGGCCGGTGATGTCCGCGAACTTCTTGGCACCGCTGGAGGTGAAGGTCATCTGGACCTGCCAGCCGGAGGCGCCCTGGGTGTCGAAGACGGCCTGCGCCTTCTTCACCTCGGTGCCGTCGACGCCGGCCGGGCCGAGCACGTACTTGTACCAGACCTTCTTGATCTGGCCGCAGGCGATCGTGGGCTCGCCGGGCTTGGCGGCGCCTCCGACCTTGGCCCGCTCGGCGGGCTTGGAGCAGTCCAGGGCGGCGTACTGGGCCTGGAGCTTGGCGGCGTCCGCGTTGCCGGTGGCGGACCCGGACGGCTTGGCGGACGGCGTGGCCGACGGCTTGGAACTGCCGCTGGAGGTCGCGCTCGGCGAGGGAGTGGAGCCTGCCTTCAGCGCGTCGGTGACGGCGCGGCCCTGGGAGGTCGCCGACCCCGTGGGGGACGGGGACCCCGAGGAGGACGAGGACGCCTTCTCCTTGGCGGAGGAAGAGGCGGAGGGGCTCGTGCCCGGGTTAGGCGAGGAGCTGCCGCTCGGGGAGGCGCTCGGCGACGGGCTCTTCGAGGCGGCGGGGATGCTGGGCTCGCTGGCCAGGACCGGGCGGAAGTACAGCTTGGCGGTGGTGCCGACCTGCTGCTGGGCTTCCTTGGAGTTGGTGCCCTTGGGGATGTTGACGATGATGTTGTCGTTGCCCTGGGTCTGCACCTCCGCCTCGGAGACGCCGAGGCCGTTGACACGGCGGTTCATGATGTCGACCGCGGTGTCCATGTTGGCCTTGTTGATCGCGGATCCCTGGTCGGCCTTCGCCTTGAGCGTGATGCTCGTACCACCGGCGAGGTCGATACCGAGACGCGGAGTCGTGTTCTTGGAAAGGAACATGCCTCCGGTGAGCGCCACGATGGCGATCAGGATGAGGGCCAGCGAGCGCCCTGGCTTGCTCTGGGCGCTCGCGCTCCGGCCCCTCTTAGGTGCTGCCACCTTCTCGTACTCCCTCTCGGGCCGCCCCGCGCCCGGTCGGCGCGGTCGGCCATGACATGGTGTCGGGCTGTTCCCTGCGGGAAACAGACGCCCGGTGGTGCGCGGGCCGTGATTATGCCGCGTAGCGCACCACCGGGGCGTGACTACTTCGCGTCGGAGTCGCCGTCGGTCTTCTTCGGCTCGTCCTTCGCCTTGGCCTCGGCGGCCTCGGCCGCGTCGGTGCCGTCCTCGTCAGCGTCCTTCTTACCGAGGTCGACGGCCTTGTCGTCGGAGGCGGCGGCAGCGGGCGAGTCGGACTCGTCGGTCTCGGTGAGGGAGGAGGCGTCGTCCGGAACGATGTCGGCGTCGGACTTCAGGTCGTGCTCGATGCCGTGGACGATGCGGTTGTACTCGTCGTCGCTGAGGACGGCGCCGATCGCGTTCTTGGCGAAGAGGAGATCGACGCCCGGTCCGGCGTCGAGGAGGACGGTCTCCTCGTTGACCTCCTTGACCGTCGCGTACATCCCCCCGATCGTGCGGACACCGGAGCCGGGCTGCATCTCGTTCCGCATGTTGGCAGCCTGCTGCTGCTTCTTCTTGGCCGAGCGCGTCATCAGGAACATGGCCGCGATGAGCACGATGAAGGGGAGAAGGGTAAAGGCATTCACGGGACGGAATTTCCTTCGCGCGACCGCGACGGAGAGCGGCCTGTTGACGGGGGTGTGGGTCGGCGCCGCCCGCAAGGGCGGCATCGGCGGAGTCTAAGCGAGTCCGCGCGCATGGAACAACGCTCAGCATGGCACCTGGGTTCCTGCTGGTGCCAATGCCTTCGCCGTCCCGTATCCATCATGGCGCCGTCAGGTCCCGAACAGGTCCTGTTGTCCGTGTCCCCCGGTCGCCGAGCGGGGCGGGGTGAGGCCGAGGTGCTCCCAGGCGGCCGGTGTGGCGATCCGGCCGCGGGGAGTGCGGGCGAGCAGTCCCTCGCGGACGAGGAAGGGCTCGGCGACCTCCTCGACGGTCTCCCGCTCCTCCCCCACCGCGACGGCGAGCGTGGACAGGCCGACCGGGCCGCCGCCGAAGAGTTTCAGCAGGGCCTGCAGGACGGCACGGTCCAGGCGGTCCAGACCGCGGGCGTCGACCTCGTAGACGGCGAGGGCGGCCGCGGCGATCTCGCGGGTGATCAGGCCGTCGGCCTTGACCTGGGCGTAGTCACGGACACGGCGCAGCAGGCGGTTGGCGATACGGGGCGTGCCACGGGAGCGGCCGGCGATCTCGGCGGCGCCGTCCGGTTCGATCTCGACGTCCAGCAGGTTCGCCGAGCGGTGCACGACCCGCTCCAGTTCGTGCGGCTCGTAGAACTCCATGTGCGCGGTGAAGCCGAAGCGGTCGCGCAGCGGGGGCGGCAGCAGGCCCGCGCGGGTGGTGGCGCCGACCAGGGTGAAGGGGGGCAGCTCCAGGGGGATGGCGGTGGCGCCGGGGCCCTTGCCGACGATGACGTCGACGCGGAAGTCCTCCATCGCCATGTACAGCATCTCCTCGGCAGGCCGGGACATGCGGTGGATCTCGTCGAGGAAGAGGACCTCGCCCTCCTGGAGGGAGGAGAGGATCGCGGCGAGGTCGCCGGCGTGCTGGATGGCGGGGCCGGAGGTGATGCGGATGGGCGCGCCCATCTCGGCGGCGATGATCATCGACAGTGTGGTCTTGCCGAGGCCGGGCGCGCCGGACAGGAGCACATGGTCGGCGGTGGCGCCACGCGCGCGTGCGGCCCGCAGGACGAGGTCGAGCTGTTCGCGCACCTTCTCCTGGCCGATGAACTCACCGAGGTCCTTGGGGCGCAGGGCGGCCTCGACGGCCTGGTCCTCCCGGTCGGCGGACGCACCGACGAGCCGCTCGGGGGCGGGGGTGTCGGTGGTGTCGTCCCAGTTCATATCCGTGTGCCTCGATCGTCGTGGGTTCAGCGGGCGCGGTTCAGGGTCTGCAGGGCGGTCTTCAGCAGCTGCCCGACCTGCGGGGTGCCGCCCGCGGCCTCGGCCTGCGGCGTGACCGCGGCGACGGCCTCGTCGGCTTCCCGGGTGGCGTAGCCGAGGCCGATGAGGGCGGCGTGCAGCTGGTCGCGCCAGCCCTGGGTGACCGGGGCGCCGACCACGGGGGCGCCGACGGGTTCGCCGAGCCGGTCCTTCAGCTCCAGGAGCAGCTTCTGCGCACCTTTCTTGCCGATGCCGGGCACGGTGGTGAGGGCCTTCTCGTCGCCGGTGGCGACGGCGCGGCGCAGCGCGTCCGGGGTGTGCACGGCGAGCATCGCCTGGGCCAGGCGGGGGCCGACGCCGCTCGCGGTCTGGAGCAGCTCGAAGATCTGGCGCTCGTCGTCGTCGGCGAAGCCGTACAGGGTGAGGGAGTCCTCGCGGACGACCAGGGAGGTGTGCAGCTTGGCGGGCTGGCCCAGGCGGAGCGTGGACAGCGTGTTCGGCGTGCACTGGACGGCCATGCCGACGCCGCCGACCTCGACGACCGCGGCGTCGGGGGCGAGCGCGGCGACTGTGCCGCTGACGAAGGCGATCATGCCGTACGGCCTTTCGTTGCGTTGACGGTGTGGCGGGCGACCGCCTGCTGGAGCCGGTTCTGGGCCGGGGCGCGCCAGATGTGGCAGATGGCGAGCGCGAGGGCGTCGGCGGCGTCGGCCGGCTTCGGCGGTGCCGACAGCCTGAGCAGCCGGGTGACCATGGCGCCGACCTGTGCCTTCTCGGCGCGGCCGGAGCCGGTGACGGCGGCCTTGACCTCGCTCGGGGTGTGCAGGGCGACGGGGATGCCGCGCCGGGCGGCGCACAGCATGGCCACGGCGCTGGCCTGGGCGGTGCCCATCACGGTACGCACGTTGTGCTGGCTGAAGACACGCTCCACGGCGACGTACTCGGGCCGGTGCTCGTCCAGCCACTGCTCCAGGCCCTCCTCGACGGCGAGGAGGCGGTGACTGAGGTCGGCGTCCACCGGTGTCCGTACGACCCCCACCCCGAGCATGGTCAGCGGACGCCCCGCGACCCCCTCGACGACGCCGACACCGCAGCGGGTCAGCCCGGGGTCCACCCCCAGTACACGCACGCCGCCCCTCCCTCTTTGCGGTGATCCACGGACGACGCCAGGCTAACGGCTGCCACTGACAACGCCGGCGGGCCGGTGGGACGTGTCCCACCGGCCCGCCGGAAAGCTCGCCGAACCCGCGGAGCGTTACGCGTCGACCTTCTCCATGATCTCGTCGCTCACGTCGAAGTTCGCGAACACGTTCTGCACGTCGTCGCTGTCCTCGAGCGCGTCGATGAGCTTGAAGATCTTCTTGGCGCCCTCCTCGTCCAGCTCGACCTGGACGGACGGCACGAAGCTGGAGTCGGCGGAGTCGTAGTCGATGCCGGCCTCCTGGAGGGCGGTGCGGACCGCGACCAGGTCGGTGGCCTCACTGATGACCTCGAAGGTCTCGCCGAGGTCGTTGACCTCCTCGGCGCCCGCGTCCAGCACGGCACCCAGGACGTCGTCCTCGCTCAGCTCACCCTTCGGGACGATGACGACGCCCTTGCGTGTGAACATGTACGACACAGAGCCCGGGTCGGCCATGTTGCCGCCGTTGCGGGTCATGGCGACGCGGACGTCGGAGGCGGCGCGGTTGCGGTTGTCGGTGAGGCACTCGATGAGCACCGCGACACCGTTCGGACCGTAGCCCTCGTACATGATCGTCTCGTAGTCGGCGCCGCCGGCCTCAAGACCACCGCCGCGCTTGATCGCGGAGTCGATGTTCTTGTTCGGGACCGACTGCTTCTTGGCCTTCTGGACGGCGTCGTAGAGGGTCGGGTTACCGTCGAGGTCGACGCCGCCCATCCGCGCCGCGACCTCGATGTTCTTGATCAGCTTCGCGAAGAGCTTGCCGCGCTTGGCGTCGATCACGGCCTTCTTGTGCTTCGTCGTGGCCCATTTAGAGTGGCCGGACATCTGCCTGTCTCCTTCGCGTAACCCATCCTGAACGAACTCCCCCAGGCGTGAACGGCTGGGGGGACCCCCAGAGATCCTACAAGGACTCCGTGGTCCCGTTGGCGCGCACCATGTCGACGAACAGGGAGTGCACACGGTGGTCGCCGGTCAGTTCCGGGTGGAACGACGTGGCGAGCGCGTTGCCCTGGCGGACGGCGACGATGTGGCCGTCGTGCTCGGCGAGCACCTCGGCCCCGGCACCCACGGACTCCACCCAGGGAGCGCGGATGAACACGCCCTCTACAGGATCGCCGTCGATGCCCTCGACGTCGACCGCGGCCTCGAAGGACTCGTTCTGACGGCCGAAGGCGTTGCGGCGCACGATCATGTCGATGCCGCCGATGGTCTCCTGGCCCGAGCGCGGGTCGAGGATCTTGTCGGCGAGCATGATCATGCCGGCGCAGGTGCCGTAGACGGGCATGCCGCCCTGCACACGCGCGCGGAGCGGCTCCATCACGCCGAAGAGGACGGCCAGCTTGGAGATGGTGGTGGACTCGCCGCCGGGCAGCACGAGGCCGTCGACCTCGGCGAGTTCCTCGGGGCGCCGCACCGCCCTGGCCACGGCGTCGGCCGCGGCCAGGGCGATGAGGTGCTCCCGTACGTCGCCCTGGAGGGCCAGGACGCCTATGACCGGAGTGTTCATGGGGTTCAGTACCTGAGGTCCGTGAAGTCCGTACCTGTGCTTACCAGCCGCGGTTCGCGTAGCGCTCGGTCTCGGGGAGGGTGTCGCAGTTGATGCCGACCATGGCCTCACCGAGGTTGCGGGACGCGTCCGCGATGATCTTCGGGTCGTCGTAGAAGGTGGTGGCCTTCACGATGGCGGCGGCGCGCTTGGCCGGGTCGCCGGACTTGAAGATGCCGGAGCCGACGAACACGCCCTCGGCACCGAGCTGGCGCATCAGGGCCGCGTCGGCCGGGGTGGCGACGCCACCGGCGGAGAAGAGGACCACCGGGAGCTTGCCCAGCTCGGCGACCTCCTTGACCAGCTCGTACGGGGCGCGCAGGTCCTTGGCGGCGGCGTACAGCTCGTTGTTGTCGAAGCCGCGCAGCTTGGCGATCTCGTTCTTGATCTGGCGCAGGTGGCGGACGGCCTCGACGACGTTGCCGGTGCCGGCCTCGCCCTTGGAGCGGATCATCGCGGCGCCCTCGGCGATGCGGCGCAGGGCCTCGCCCAGGTTGGTGGCACCGCACACGAACGGGGTGGTGAAGGCCCACTTGTCGGAGTGGTTGACCTCGTCGGCCGGGGTGAGGACCTCGGACTCGTCGATGTAGTCGACGCCGAGGGACTGCAGCACCTGGGCCTCGACGAAGTGACCGATGCGGGACTTGGCCATGACCGGGATGGAGACGGCGTCGATGATGCCCTCGATCATGTCCGGGTCGGACATGCGGGCCACGCCGCCGTCCTTGCGGATGTCGGCCGGGACCCGCTCCAGGGCCATGACGGCGACGGCGCCCGCGTCCTCGGCGATCTTCGCCTGCTCCGGCGTGACGACGTCCATGATCACGCCGCCCTTGAGCTGCTCGGCCATACCGCGCTTCACGCGGGCGGTGCCGGTCTCGGGAGCCTGGTTCTGGAAGGTGGACACGGGTGACCTCACTGATGGGAAAGAGGGTTTCTACACCAGCGAGGAAACGCGAGTGGACCAGGCCACAGCAAGGGCCAATGGCAATCCGGTGGATCCTTTTCGCCCAGCGGAAGGTTCCCGGGGTTCAGGAAACCCGCTCCACCAGGGCCGCAGGGGGCTCGTCGTCCATCTCGAAGGCCAGCGGGAACGGGGCGTGGCCGGCCAGCCGGAACCAGCGGACCTTGCGGTGCTCACGGAGCCTGCGGGCGGCTCCTACGGCGTCGTTGTGGAAGCGGCGGGCCATGGGGACCCGGCGGACGGCCTCGGCCAGCTCACGGGCCGCCTCCTCACCGCCCGGGGCCGCGCGTACGGCCTCCACCTGGGCCGGGTCCTCGAAGACCGCGCGCAGCGCCTGGCTCAGCTCGCTCTCGGCGACCTCCCGCTGCTCCTCCTCGGCCTGCCGGGCCGCGTGGGCGGCCTCGTACAGCACGATCGAGGCGGCCGGGTCCAGCACTCCCGAGGTGGCGAGTTCCTGGGCGACGGAGGCCCGGCGCAGCAGCTGTGCGTCGAGCGCCGCCCGCGCGGCGTCCATTCGCACGTGCAGCCGGTCCAGCCGCCCGGCCGTCCAGCTCAGGTACACGCCGAACGCGAGGAGTGCGACGAGGATCCAGATGAGGGTTGCGGTCACGGCGGAAGGCTATCGGCTGCCGGAACGCGCCCCCGGCGTCGGTCCCGGGCCGGTCCGGACGGCCGCAGCCTCAGTCCCGTGCCAGCCCGAACCGCGCCCGCAGCCCCGCCGTCCGCTCGTCCGCGCCGACCGCCGCCGCGCCGGCCGTGACCGTCTCGTAGACGGACAGGATGTCCGCGCCGACCGTCGACCAGTCGAACCGCCGCACGTGCGTGCTCCCGCGCTCGCACAGCTCCGCCCGGCGCACCGGGTCCTTCAGCAGGCGTACGGCGGCCTCGGCGAGCGCGTCGGCGTCCTCGTTGGCGAAGACCTCGCCGGCCTTGCCCTGGTCCAGGACCTGGACGAAGGCGTCGAGGTCGGAGGCGAGCACGGGGGCACCCGCCGACATGGCCTCGACCAGGATGATGCCGAAGCTCTCGCCGCCGGTGTTGGGCGCGACGTACAGGTCGACGCTGCGCAGGAGACGTGCCTTGTCCGCGTCGCTGATCATGCCGAGGAACTCGACGCGGGAGCGGAGCTCCCGGGGCAGCTCCTCGACGGCCGCCTCCTCGTCGCCGCGCCCCGCGACCACCAGGCGGGTCTGCGGGCGGGCGGCGAGGATCTTCGGCAGGGCCCTCATCAGCACGGGCAGGCCCTTGCGGGGCTCGTCGATGCGGCCGATGAAGCCGATCGTGTCCCCCTGCCACTCCGGCTCGGGCTCGGCCTTGGCGAAGAAGTCGACGTCGACGCCGTTGGGGATGACCACCGCGTCCCCGCCGAGGTGTTCGACCAGGGTGCGGCGGGCGTACTCGCTGACCGCGATCCGTGCGCTGATCTTCTCCAGGGCGGCCTGGAGGATCGCGTACGCGGCGATCATGGCGCGCGAGCGGGGGTTGGAGGTGTGGAAGGTGGCCACGATCGGCCCGGAGGCCGCCCAGCAGGTCAGCAGGCCCAGCGAGGGCGAGGTCGGTTCGTGGATGTGGACCACGTCGAAGGCGCCGTCGTGCAGCCAGCGCCGCACCCGGGCGGCCGAAAGGAAGCCGAAGTTGAGGCGGGCCACCGAGCCGTTGTACGGCACCGGGACCGCTCGGCCGGCCGAGACGACGTACGGCGGCAGCGGGGTGTCCTCGTCGGCCGGGGCGAGGACGGACACGTCGTGGCCGAGGCGGATGAAGTACTCGGCGAGGTCACGGATGTGGAACTGGACGCCCCCCGGCACGTCCCAGGAGTACGGGCAGACGATCCCGATTCTCACGAGGGTCCCTTCGCGGGGTCGAGATCGGCGAGCCACAGCCGCTGGAGCATGTGCCAGTCCTCCGGATGGTCGGCGATCCCGGTGGCGAAGGCGTCGGCCAGCGCCTGTGTCATGACGGTCGTCTTCTCGGCCCGGGTACCCGACGGGGGTACGTCGACCGGGGGGTGCACGCGGCCCTGCATGACGGGCGAGTCGTCGTACCAGAGGGTGACCGGGAGCAGCAGCGCGCCGGTCTGCTGGGCGAGCAGGGCCGGTCCCGCGGGCATCCGGGTGCGCTCGCCGAAGAAGTCGACCTCGACGCCGGAGGCGGACAGGTCCCGGTCGGCGACCAGGCAGACCAGGCCGCCGTCGCGCAGCCTGCGGGCCAGGGTGCCGAAGGCTGAGCCGCCGCTGTGCGGCAGGACCTCCATGCCGAGGCCCTCGCGGTAGGCGACGAAACGGTCGTACAGCGTTTCCGGCTTGAGCCGCTGGGCGACCGTGGTGAAGGGCGTCTCCAGCTTGGTGGTGACCCAGGCACCGGCCAGGTCGTAGTTGGCCATGTGCGGCAGGGCGAGGATCACGCCTCCGCCGGCGGCCAGCCCGTCGGTCAGGAGGTGTATGTCCTTGGGGTCGAAGCCCGACATCACGCGCTCCCGGCTCCAGGCCGGCAGCCGGAAGCACTCCATCCAGTAGCGCAGGTAGGAGCGCATGCCCGCGCGGGACAGCTCGCGCAGCCGCTCGGGGCCGGCGTCGGGCAGCACGCGCGCGTAGTTCGACTCCAGGCGCTGTACGCCCTTGCCGCGCTGCTTCCAGGAAACGTCGGCGATCGTGCGGCCGAGGCGGACCGCGGCCGGTTCGGGGAGCTTTTTGACGGTGCTCCAGCCGACGCCGTACAGCGCGTCGGCGAGCCGTTCGCCGGCGCTCACTGCGCGGCCTCGGCGTTCTGCTGGGCCGCCGCCTCCGCCTCGGCGGACTCGCGGCGGACCGTGACGACCCGCTGGATCAGTGTGACGAGGCTGCCGACGGCGACGATCCACAGCGCGATCGGCAGCAGCCACTGGATGCCCGGCACACCGAACTTGTGCAGGCCCGCGAAGCCGGCCGCCACCAGGGAGATCACCAGCCGCTCGGCGCGTTCGACGAGGCCGTTGACAGCGACCGGCAGCCCGATGGACTCGCCGCGCGCCTTGGTGTACGACACCACCTGGCCGCTGGCCAGGCAGAAGATCGAGACGGCGCACAGGACGTTGTTGTGGCCGTTGCCCGCGTACCAGAGCGCGAAGCCGCCGAAGATGGCGCTGTCGGCGACCCGGTCGAGGGTGGAGTCCAGGAAGGCGCCCCAGCGGCTGGAGCGGCCCAGCTGGCGGGCCATGTTGCCGTCGACCAGGTCCGAGAAGACGAACAGGGTGATCACGACCGTGCCCCAGAAGAACTCGCCCCGGGGGTAGAAGACCAGCGCGCCCGCGACCACACCGGCCGTGCCGATGAGCGTGACCGTGTCGGGGCTCACGCCCCGGCGGATGAGAAACGCGGCGAACGGTGTGAGGACACGCGTGAAGAATGCACGCGCGTACTTGTTCAGCATGGCCTTCCCGACGGTCGGTGTCGCCGCGGCCCCTGGTGGCCTCCGGCTGGCCCATCGTAGCCACGCGCACGTGTACGTGACCGGCGGGCACCCGCAGCCCGTGGAACGAACCGGCGTGCGCCGCCGCGCGCGGGCGCGCGGGACACGATCGGCGTCCGCGGCTGTCGTTCGTATGGACGCAGCGTGACGGGAGTGGAAAGCTCGAATAACCGCGGGCGTCGCCGGAGCCGCCAGTGCACGCGGGTCCCGCGTGTCCGCGCCCACAGTGACCTCACCGTGCACGGGAGGCAGGATCATGGGCGACAAGACTCAGACACACCACCCCGGGGCCGCCGGCAGGGCTCTGGAGGCCGACCAGCCCGCGTCCGTACGGAACGTGGTGCTGGTCGGCCACTCCGGTTCGGGCAAGACGACTCTGGTGGAGGCCCTCGCGCTGACCGCGGGGGCGCTGAACCGGGCGGGCCGCGTGGAGGACGGCGGCACCGTCTCGGACTACGACGACATCGAGCACCGGCAGCAGCGCTCCGTACAGCTCTCCCTGGTGCCGGTCGAATGGGACGGCATCAAGATCAACCTGCTCGACACTCCCGGGTACGCGGACTTCGTCGGGGAGCTCAGGGCCGGTCTGCGCGCCGCGGACGCGGCCCTGTTCGTCGTCTCCGCCTCGGACGGCGTCGACGGCTCCACCCGGATGGTCTGGGAGGAGTGCGCGGCCGTCGGCATGCCGCGGGCGATCGTGATCACGCACCTGGAGGCCGCGCGCGCGGACTTCGAGGAGATGACCCGGATCTGCGCGGAGGCCTTCGGCGGGGACGACCCCGACGCCGTGCTGCCGCTCTACCTTCCGCTGCGCGGCCCCGAGGGTCCCGACGGGCACGCGCCCGTGACCGGGCTGATCGGGCTGCTGTCGCAGAAGCTGTTCGACTACTCGACCGGGGAGTGCAAGGAGTCCGAGCCCGGCGAGGACCAGCTGCCGGACATCGAGGAGGCCCGCAACCGGCTCATCGAGGGGATCATCGCCGAGAGCGAGGACGAGACCCTCATGGACCGCTATCTCGGCGGTGAGGAGGTCGACGTCACGACACTGATCCAGGACCTGGAGCGGGCCGTCGCCCGCGGCTCCTTCTTCCCCGTCCTGGCCGCCGCCCCCGCCGCCGAGGGCGCCAAACAGGGCCTCGGCACGGTCGAGCTGCTGGAGCTGGTCACCGGCGGCTTCCCGACCCCGTTCGAGCACCCGCTGCCCGACGTCACGACCGTCGACGGCAAGCCGCGCGAGCTGAAGCCGTGCGACACCGCCGGCCCGCTGGTCGCCGAGGTCGTCAAGACCTCCTCCGACCCCTACGTCGGCCGGGTCTCCCTGGTGCGCCTCTTCTCCGGCACCCTGCGCCCCGACCAGACGGTGCACGTCTCCGGGCACGGGCTGGCCGACCGCGGCCACGAGGACCACGACGTCGACGAGAAGGTCGGCGCCCTGTCCATGCCGTTCGGCAAGCAGCAGCGCCCGGTGACGCACGCCGTCGCCGGCGACCTGGTGTGCGTGGCCAAGCTCGGGCGGGCCGAGACCGGGGACACGCTCTCCGCGAAGGACGACCCGCTGCTGATGGAGCCGTGGCGGATGCCCGACCCGCTGTTGCCGCTCGCCATCCAGGCGCACAGCAAGGCCGACGAGGACAAGCTCTCGCAGGGCCTCGCCCGGCTGGTGGCCGAGGACCCGACGATGCGGCTGCAGCAGAACCAGGACACCCACCAGGTGGTCCTGTGGTGCCTGGGCGAGGCCCACGCGGACGTCGCCCTGGAACGGCTGCGCAGCCGCTACGGCGTCCAGGTCGACGTCGTCCCGCACAAGGTCTCCCTGCGGGAGACGTTCGCGAACAAGGCGACGGGACGCGGGCGGCATGTGAAGCAGTCCGGCGGGCACGGGCAGTACGCCATCTGCGAGATCGAGGTGGAGCCGCTGCCGGGCGGCTCGGGCATCGAGTTCGTGGACAAGGTGGTCGGCGGCGCCGTACCGCGTCAGTTCATCCCGTCCGTGGAGAAGGGCGTGCGGGCCCAGGCCGCCAAGGGAGTCGCCGCCGGCTATCCGCTCGTGGACGTACGGGTCACGCTGCTCGACGGCAAGGCGCACTCGGTGGACTCCTCCGACGCCGCGTTCCAGACCGCGGGCGCGCTGGCGCTGCGCGAGGCCGCGACGGACGCGAAGATCCATCTGCTGGAGCCGGTGGCCGAGGTGTCCGTGCTGGTCGGCGACGACTACGTGGGCGCCGTGATGAGCGACCTGTCCAGCCGGCGCGGCCGGGTGCTCGGCACCGAACAGGTGGGCTCGGGCCGGACCGTGATCCGGGCCGAGGTACCCGAGTTCGAGATCGGCCGGTACGCCGTCGACCTGCGCTCGCTGTCGCACGGCACGGCCCGCTTCGACCGCTCCTATGCCCGGCACGAGCCGATGCCGCCGCAGATCGCCGAGCGGATCCGCGAACAGGCAGGCGACAACGGGTAGTTGACGACGCGTCATCGGGCGCGCAACACGGCGCACGGGCGGGCGGCTTCGGCCGTCCGCCCGCGGGCTGTCGGTGGCGGCGGATAGGCTGATCGCAACGAGGGCCTGTTCAACAGGTGTGCGGAGCGAGGAAGTCGGGAAGGCCGCAGAAGCAAGGCCGGCGATGGGGGCGGGAATGTCGTTGGGAACGGAGTGGGACGGGCCCCAGGTGCCCGTCTCGGGCGACGAGGGCCAGGCGGCGACTTCCGCGCTGGCCTCCGCGGCCTACCGGGACAGCCCGATCGAGGAGATCAAGAAGGCCGACAACGAATGGCATCAGTCGACCGTCAAGGCCGGCAAGATCGCGCTGCTGAGGCCCAATCTCGGTGAGGCGTTCTCGCGGGCCGTGGTCGCCCGGATGCTCACCCCCGGCCGCAAGCCGCTCATCCAGTCCTTCGGCTCCGAGCCGCAGTTCGTGGTCGAGCACTGCCTCGCGGCCAACAACATCCGCCGGGAGCGCGACAACCGCCTGACCGCCGTGACCGTCCTGTGCGGAGTGCTCTTCCTGCCCGGGCTGATCGTCTGGCTGCTCGTCTTCCAGCTGCGCACGTTCGTCGCCAAGCGTGACGACAGGCGGGCCGGGACACTCGCCACCGTGCTGCTCCTCGGCGTCGGTGTGCTCGCCGCGCTGTTCCTGATCAAGATGCCGTTCAGCGGCTTCTGGGCCTGGTATGCCCGGGCCTGCGTCGTGCTGCCCGTGCTGGGCTGGTTCTGGGCCAAGCAGGTCTGCGAGCGCACGGCCAGGGACCTGCGGGCCCGCTGGGGCGGCCTGCTCTCGGGCACCAGCGTCGGCGCCAAGGTCCCCGAGGCCGTGCCGCGCGGACCCAACCAGACGGCGGCCGAGGAGCTGCGCCAGTCACTGGCCCGGCTCAGCGCCGAGCAGCAGTCGAACTCGGTCTTCTACGCCGGCCCCAAGGGCATACTCGGCATGGGCACCCGCTGGGGCGCCTGGCAGCTCGCCGAGAACCTGGTCCCCGCCGACCCCACCCGGGAGATCCACCCCTTCCGCAGCTGGGACGTCGTACGGGCGATCCATGACCAGCTCGCCCTGCTGGAGCGCGGCCCGCTGAACACCGGTGGCTTCCCGAAGCCGTCGATAAAGCACTGGATCGTCACGCCGATCGGCGAGAAGGCCGGGGAGGTGGCCCGGCCCGAGGGCACCGACGTCGAAGCCTTCCAGGTGAAGCCGCACGCCATACAGGAGATCTGCAACAAGCAGCAGTTCGGCAGCGGCGACCGGCACTATCTGGGCGTGCAGTGGACGCTGTGGGACGGACAGCTGGTCCTCACCATGCTGATCACGGTGACGGTGCTGCACGAGACGCTGCGGATCGAGGTCACCGGGCACGCCCTGGGACCGGTGAACCCGCTGTTCACCTCCAAGCCGGAGCCGCCGAGCAAGGAGGTCGCCAAGTCCCTCAAGCCCTGGGAGACCCGCAAGGTGATGCTGCCGCTGGTCACCACCGACGAGGTGGTGAGGCTCGCCGCACGCGCCCCGCTGACCTGGTACCCGCCCCTGCTCAACTGGCTCGGCGGCTCGCTGGGGCTGCCGGAGCCGTTCGGTCTGCGGCACGCCTGGGCCGATCAGCCGTGGCGGCACCGCTTCATGGCCGACGACGCGCTGCGCGCGGCCACACCGGTGCTGCGGGTGGTGCACTCGGCGGCGATCCGGGTGCTGGAGGAGAACGGCGTGAACACGGAGAAGTTCGGCATGCGGTCGGGCATCCTCAGCGGACTGGTGCAGGACCCGACACCGAGGAAGGCGGATCTGTACGACGCGTGAGCGGTGCCCTCCGTGGAGGGCACCTCGGGCCTACGCCGGCCACGCCTCCGCAAGCATCTTGCGCGTGTCCGCCAGCAACTGCGGCAGCACCTTGGTGTGGCCCACGACCGGCATGAAGTTCGTGTCGCCGCCCCAGCGCGGGACGATGTGCTGGTGGAGGTGGGCGGCGATGCCGGCGCCGGCGACCGTGCCCTGGTTCATGCCGATGTTGAAGCCGTGTGCGCCGGACGCGGTGCGCAGGGCCGTCATCGCCTGCTTGGTCAGCTCGGCCAGTTCCGTGGTCTCCGGCCCGGTCAGCTCGGTGTAGTCGGCGACATGCCGGTACGGCACGGTCATCAGATGGCCGCCGTTGTACGGGTAGAGGTTGAGGACGGCGTACACATGCTCACCGCGCCGGACGATCAGTCCGTCGTCGTCGGACTTGGCCGGGATCGAGCAGAAGGGACAGCCGTCGGCGGCCCCCGGACCGGTCGGCTTGTTCTCGCCCTGGATGTACGCCATCCGGTGGGGTGTCCACAGGCGCTGGAACGCGTCCTGCGTCCCCACTCCGATCTGCTGTTCCGGCTCAGTCGTCATGCTAGGCAGCATATGGCTTCGCCCGTTCGCGGCGTGTCGCCGGGGCGGCGGGAACGGAGGCACCGGCCAAGCTGGGCCGGTGGACGACGACAGCCGCATGCAGCGCTGGGAACGCTGGGAGGGGCGCGCCGCGCTGCCGCTCGGCATCGCGTCGCTGGTCTACCTCGCCGGCTACGCGACGCATGTACTGGCCCGGGGCCTGCCCCCGGCCAAGGACGACGTTCTGCGCGTGATCATCGGGGCCGCCTGGGCGGTGTTCGCCGTCGACTACGCGGTGCACTGGCGGCTGAGCGGCCGTGGGCTCGGCTTCGTGACCCGCCACTGGCTGGACACGCTGGTCATGCTGCTGCCGTTGCTGTGGCCGGTGCGGATCGTGCGGCTGTACGACGTGGTCCAGCGGCGGCGCGGTGGCGCCCGCCTCGGGCTGCATTCACGCGTGATGCTCTACGCCGGCCTCTCCGCGGCACTGCTGGGCTTCTCCGGCGCCCTCGCGGTGTACCAGGCGGAGCGTGCCGCCCCCCACGCCACGATCCGCACGTTCGGTGACTCGGTCTGGTGGACCTGCTCGACCCTGACGACGGTCGGCTACGGCGACGTGACCCCGGTGACGACCCTGGGCCGGGTCATCGCCGTGGGGCTGATGGTCTGCGGTCTCGCCCTGCTCGGCGTGGTCACCGGCTCGTTCTCCTCGCTGCTGTTGCAACGGTTCGCCCGGGGCACCGACGAGGAAGGGCCCCCGGGGAGCTGATCCCGGGGGCCTTTCGGATCTGTGCGGGTCAGACCTGGACCCGGTCCTCCACGACCTTGGCGATCTTCGCGATGGCCTCGTCGAACGGGATGCCGTTCTCCTGGGAGCCATCGCGGTAGCGGAAGGACACCGAGCCGTTCGACATGTCCTCGTCGCCCGCGATGACCATGAAGGGGACCTTCTGCTTCTGCGCGTTGCGGATCTTCTTCTGCATACGGTCCGAGGAGGAGTCCACCTCGACGCGCAGGCCCTTCTTCCGGGCCGCCGCCGCGAACTTCTCCAGGTACTCCACGTGCGCGTCACCGATCGGGATCCCGAGCGCCTGGACCGGCGCAAGCCACGCCGGGAAGGCGCCCGCGTAGTGCTCCAGGAGCACCGCGAAGAAACGCTCGATGGAGCCGAACAGCGCGCGGTGGATCATGACCGGGCGCTGCTTGGAGCCATCGGGACCGGTGTACTCCAGGTTGAACCGCTCGGGCAGGTTGAAGTCGAGCTGGATGGTCGACATCTGCCAGGTGCGGCCGATCGCGTCCTTGGCCTGGACGGAGATCTTCGGACCGTAGAAGGCGGCGCCACCCGGGTCCGGAACCAGGGGCAGACCCTGCTTCTCGGCGACCTGGCGGAGGGTCTCCGTGGCCTCCTCCCAGACCTCGTCCGAGCCGACGAACTTCTCGGGGTCCTTCGTCGACAGCTCGAGGTAGAAGTCGGTCAGGCCGTAGTCGCGCAGCAGGCCGAGGACGAAGGTGAGCGTCTTGTCCAGCTCCTCGGACATCTGCTCACGGGTGCAGTAGATGTGCGCGTCGTCCTGGGTGAAGCCGCGGGCACGGGTCAGGCCGTGCACGACGCCCGACTTCTCGTACCGGTACACGGTCCCGAACTCGAAGAGGCGCAGCGGCAGTTCACGGTACGACCGGCCGCGCGCGTCGAAGATCAGGTTGTGCATCGGGCAGTTCATGGGCTTGAGGTAGTAGTCCACGCCCTCGTCGAGCTGCATGGGCGGGTACATGCCCTCGGCGTACCAGTCCAGGTGCCCGGACGTCTCGAAGAGCTTCCCCTTCGTCGCGTGCGGGGTGTAGACGAACTCGTAGCCCTCCTCCTCGTGCCGGCGGCGCGAGTAGTCCTCCATGACCCGGCGGACGATGCCGCCCCTGGGGTGGAAGACCGCGAGGCCGGAGCCGATCTGCTCCGGGATGGAGAAGAGGTCCAGTTCGCTGCCCAGCTTGCGGTGGTCGCGCTTCTCGGCCTCGGCGAGGAAGTCCAGGTACGCCTTCAGCTCGTCCTTGGACGGCCAGGCGGTGCCGTAGATGCGCTGAAGCATCGGGTTCTTCTCGCTGCCGCGCCAGTAGGCGGCCGCGTTGCGCATCAGCTTGAACGCCGGGATGAGCCGGGTGGAGGGCAGGTGCGGACCGCGGCAGAGGTCCTTCCAGCACAGCTCGCCGGTCTTGGCGTCCAGGTTGTCGTAGATCGTCAGCTCGCCGGCGCCGACCTCGACGTCGGCGCCGTCGTCGTGCGACGCCGAGCCCTTGAGGCCGATCAGCTCCAGCTTGTACGGCTCGGCAGCCAGCTCCTCACGGGCCGCCTCGTCGGTGACGACACGGCGGGCGAACTTCTGCCCGCGCTTCTGGATCTCCTGCATCTTCTTCTCGACGGCCTTGAGATCCTCGGGCGTGAACGGCTTCTCGACGTCGAAGTCGTAGTAGAAGCCGTCCTTGACCGGCGGGCCGATGCCGAGCTTGGCCTCGGGGAACAGTTCCTGCACGGCCTGCGCCATGACATGCGCGGTGGAGTGACGCAGGATGTTCAGGCCGTCCTCGGACGAGATCTCGACGCCCTCGACCTCGTCGCCGTCGGACAGCTCGTACGCGAGGTCCTTCAGCTCGCCGGCCACGCGCGCGGCGATGATCGAGCGCTCGCCCGCGAAGAGGTCGGCGGCCGTAGTGCCCGTCGTCACCACGCGTTCTTCCCGCTCGGAATCGCGTTGGATGATCACACGGACGTCTGACACCGGTCTCTCCTGACTGAAGGTGGGTGCGGCGCCATACCAGGAGCGCGCGCACAGGCGATCGTACCGACCCGACGGCACCGACCGCTAAACGGTCACGCTCAGTCCCCTGTCCGATACGTCTCAGTCCTCGTCCCCATACCCTTCGCCCCCATACCCTTCGCCGCAGGCTTCCTCGAAGAAGTCGAGGTTCTCCTGCAGGGACTTCATCAGCCGGTCCCGCTCGCCCTCGTCCACCTGCACGGGTACGACCCCGGAGGCGCCGGTCAGCCTGCGGAAGCCGCCCCGTCGCTCCAGCCGGCCGTGCACGCGCACCGGGAGTCCGACGAGATGAGCGTGGCCGGCGATGCGGTAGTCCTCCTCGTCCAGGGTGACGCGGATGTGCGGGACGTCGGCACCGGAGAGGACGCGCAGCCGTACCGTGCCCTCCCCGCCGGGTCCGGAGCGGCGCATGCGGACGACGGCGCCGGTGACGCGGACCGGCACGGAGGGTTCCTCGCGCAGATAGCGGGCGGCGGCCTCACGTAGGACGGGCAGGTCCCCGGGCGAGAACTCGACGGGTTCGGCGGAGGAGGCACAGCCCTCGGGGACGCCGGCGCCGGGTGCCCAGGCGACGCCGATCCGGGCACCCTCGGTGCCCCTCACCAGCGCGGCGAGCGCCTCGGTCAGTTCGCGGCTGACCCCGGCCTCGACCGCGCCGTCGAAGGCGTCCATGCCGCCGGTGGCCCGCTGGTAGTCGATGGCCTCGCGGGCCGCGTACAGGGCCTGGTGGAGGCGGACGGCGAGGGGACGGCCGGTGGGCACGGGCACGAAGGCGGTGAGGTGGCGGCCCTCGGTGGCGGGGCCGACGAGGACGTCCGCCAGGAGCACGGCGGCGGAGCGGCGGTGGCGGGCGCCGTAGTAGCCGGCACGCGCGCGTGTGGCGAGCGCGGCGGCGAGCAGCATCTGCCGGACGGCGCCGCGCAGTTGCTCGTCGGCCGTCCAGGGCGAGGCGCCCACCGGTCCACTCGGGGTGTCGCGCCACCAGCGGATCTCGTCGCTGGGCACCGCGAGGGAGATGAGCACCTCGCGCGCGGCGGCGGTGTCGCTGCGGGCGAGGGCGTCGAGCGCCTCGCCGAGCAGGTCGTCGCTGTCCGGGAAGGCCCGGCTCTCCGGCACGAGGAGGCTGGTTCCGCCGCCGGCCGGGCCGGGCGGGGTCCAGCGGCCGTACCGGCCCGCCGCTCCCCCGCGCCGCTGCCAGCCGTGCCGGTGCAGCAGGGCGCCGAGCACCGCGGGGTCGACCTGGGCGGGGTCGGGGGGCCGGTGCCGGGCGAGGTCGTCGGGATGCGGCCGGACCTGGCGCGGCAGCTCCTCGTAGGGACGGCTCCTCATGGCCTGCCTCCCGTTCCGACCCGCGTCATGATCTCGCAGAGGGCCCGGTCGTCGAAGATGCGCGAGGTCGGGATCCGCACGGTGGTCCGGTGCCGGCCGGTGATGGGGTGACCGGCGAGGTTGACCCAGTAGCAGCAGTGCCTGAGGTCGAGCCGGTCGTGGCTGGCGCGCAGCCAGTCGTCCTGCGCGCGCGGGACGAGCATGACGACCAGGATCTTGTGCACCGAGACGGGTGTGCGGGCGAGCTTGCGCAGGTGGTCGTTGTCGAGGGTGAAGGAGAAGGAGCGTCCCGGAGGGTTCGGCGCGACCTGGTAGGTGGCCTTGAGCTGCACCTTGATGGTGACCTCGTCGTCGACGGTGTGTCCGGGCGCGCTGTGGCTGACGTGCCAGTCGATGCCGTTGTCCGGGAAGGGCTGGGACAGTGAGCAGCCGGCCGCGGCGGCGACCGCGTGCAGATAGCCGACCTGCAGTGTCTCCATGCAGGCGGTGGTGGCGAGCGTGCCGCGGAGGGGGCCCGTGCGATCGGGCAGCAGCCCGCCCCGCTCGGGCTGCAGAGTGGCCATGACCAACAGCCTTCCAAACCAAGAGTTTCCCCGCTGCGGGCCGCTGAACTGCAAAGACCCGTACTCCTGTTGTCTCCTCCCCGCGTACGGCGCAAACGGCCCGGGTATCACCAAACGGGCAGAAGACGGAACGTCACCTGCCCTGGGTGAACGAGGAGTTGGGTTGGGATGACGTACTGGTACGAGGGGCCGCTGGCCGCCTTCGACACGGAGACGACGGGCGTGGACGTCGAGACCGACCGCATCGTGTCGGCCGCCGTCGTCGTCCAGGACGCGCCGGGAACCCGGCCCCGGGTGTCCCGCTGGCTGGTGAACCCGGGTGTGCCGGTGCCCGAGGAGGCGACGGCGGTGCACGGGCTGACGGAGGAGCACCTGCAGCACAATGGCCGCTGGCCGGCGCCGGTGATGTACGAGATAGCCGAGCAGCTGGCGGAGCACGCGGCGATGGGCCGTCCGCTGGTGGTGATGAACGCGCCCTTCGATCTCACGTTGCTGGACCGGGAGTTGCGCCGGCACCGGGCGTCGTCGCTGGACCGCTGGTTCGAGTCGGTGCCGCTGAGGGTGCTGGATCCGCGGGTGCTGGACAAACACCTGGACCGCTACCGCAAGGGCCGTCGCACGCTGACGGACCTGTGCGAGCACTACGGCGTGACGCTGCAGGGCGCGCACGACGCGGGTGCGGACGCGCTGGCCGCCCTGGAGGTCGTACGGGCCCTGGGCCGCCGTTTCGCGACCCGTCTCGAACGCCTCTCTCCCGCTGAGCTGCACACGCTCCAGGCCAACTGGCACGCGGCTCAGGCGCGCGGGCTGCAGGCGTGGTTCGCGCGCAGCGGGTCGGAGGAGATCGTCCACACGGACTGGCCCTTGCGGCCGGAGCTGCCGGCGGCGGCATGAGCCCGCTGAGCACGCAGAAGGCCGGTCCGCTGCTGCGGACCGGCCTTTCCCGGTGGGCGATACTGGGTTCGAACCAGTGACCTCTTCGGTGTGAACGAAGCGCTCTCCCACTGAGCTAATCGCCCGGGAACGCACTGAACAATACAGGTCCCGGCGTCCTTCGTTCAAACCGCTTGGAGACGGCGCAGCAGTCCGCGCCGCCCGGCCCGCATCATCAGGCGGTGGTTGAGGCGGAAGAGCGGGCGTCCAGGCACGGCCAGCCGCCTGAGCAGGGGCTTGGTCACCTCGACGACCTGGTCGTACCGGGCCAGGGCTTCCGGGCCAGCCGCCGTGACGGTCCAGCGTGCCCAGCCCTCGATGTCTCCGGACACGGTGACCTCCAGCACACCGGCGTCGGGGTCACGGCGGGTCTGCCGTGCGGTGAAGGTCATGTCGTAGGGCAGCAGGGAGCGGATGGTGATCACGCCCGTGTCCGCGTCCAGCCGGGTCACCGAGCGCACCTGCGGCCACCAGACCGGATAGTCCTCGGGCCGCTCCAGCACCGCGTACACGACGGCGGGCGGCGCGGGCAGGGACCACAGGCTGCGGAAGCGGTAGTGGGTCCAGTCCATGGGGCGAGTCTGCCCGCACGGGTGCAGTGCATAAAGCAGTGCATAAATCTGAGTACGCGTACTCATGCGCCGCGCTCCGGCACCGGCCACACTCGGGGAGCGAGCGCCGCCGCCCGTGCGACGGCGCTCCCCCATTGCCACTGGCTCGGCATCCTGTCGCCGAGCAGAGCCAGGTTCTCGACGGCCGCGAGGCCGTGGAGCGCGGTGTCGTTGCTGGACACCCAGAGCCGTACCGGGCCTTCTCCTCGGCCTTGGTGGCGTTGAAGTAGCGGCAGCAGTCCAGGTAGGCCGACTTGAACGTGGGTATGTCCACCAGTTGGATGAGCTCGGCGCACAGCTCGTCGAGGCCGAAGGGCGGCGATGCCCTCCACGGTGGACAGCACGCGCGCCTTGGCCTTCTCCCCTTGGGACCCTTGTGTTCCCACTCCGTCCCAGATCCATCCGGTGTGCGGCTCGACGCCGGCCTTCCGGAACACCTTCTTGTCGATGACGAGCGCCATGGTGTTGGAACCGACGGGAATTCCGAGCTGCTTTCCGTCGGCCTCGCCGACCTTCGGCATGCCGTCCCGGAAGTGATCCAGGGTCAGATTTCCTGCCTGAACCCGGGACTTCAGGTCGAGGAGAATTCCGCGCTTGTCGTACTTCCGGAGAAAGGTGACGGCATTTTAAAAAACGTCCGGGGGATTTCCGCCGGCGGCCTGGGTCTGGAAGTCGGTCTTGACCTTGATCTTGGGGTACTTCTTCTCGAAGAGCGCGATGGTGTGGTTGATCTTCTTGGCCCGCTCCTCTGATCGGCCCCTCCCCGCAGCGGTTGCTCCCCGCCCGAGGGACTCGGCTGCAGCCAGGGACGGGGCTGCTCAGGTGTGGTCAGGCAGGGTGGCGAGCCAGTCGATGAGGATCCGGTTCGTCTCCTGCGGACGCTCCTGCTGGACGAAGTGCCCGCAGCCGTCGAGGATGTGTGAGCCGAGGAGGCCGGGCAGGGTCTCGGGGTACGCCTCGACCGCGTCGGCCAGCCAGACGAGCGAGGCGTCCGCACCGCCGCCGATGAACAGCGACGGCCGCGTGATCGGGGCGCCCTGGTAACCGGCCAGGTCCGCCCAGTCCCGGTCCATGTTCCGGTAACGGTTCAGCGCCCCGGTCATACCGGTCCGTTCGAACTCCCCGGCCAGGAAGTCGAGGTCGCCCTCGCCCAGCCAGGCCGGCAGCGGGCCGGCGGGAAAACGTTCGCGCAGGGTTCCGCCGGGGCTGACGAAGTGTGGGTCGGGGGCGCCCGGGGCGGGCATGGTGTCCGCGGACAGGGCGGCGTAGAAGCCCGCGAGCCAGCCGCGCACATCGGGTTCGATCTCCGCCTCGGCCCGGCCCGGCTGCTGGAAGTACGCAACATAGAACTCCTCCTCGTCACCGCCCATCCGCGCGAAGACGTCGCTGGGCCGCGGGCCGCCGGGCGGGCTGTACGGCACGCCCAGCAGTCCCACGGCCCGGAACACGTCGGGCCTGGTCAGGGCGGAGGTGGCGGCGATCGTGGCGCCCCAGTCGTGGCCGACGACGACCGCGGACTCCTCCCCCAGCGCCTCGACCACGGCGAGGTTGTCCGCGACCAGGTCGAGCATCCGGTACGCGTCCACGGCCGTCGGCTTGGCGGAACGGCCGTAGCCCCGGACGTCGACGGCCACGGCGCGGTAGCCGGCGGCGGCCAGGGCCGGCAGCTGGTGCCGCCAGGAGTACCAGGACTCCGGGAACCCGTGCACCAGCAACACGAGGGGGCCGCAGCCCTGCTCGACCAGGTGGAGACGGCCGGCCGGCGAAGGGACCAGGCGGTGGGTGGACACAGGGCCGGTGAGCAGGGGGCCGGTGGACAGGAGGTGGGGCATGGAGGGCTCCTGCGGTTGGGGATGGGTGGAGAGCGTGCGTGCGGGCGGGCGCGTGCGGGCGGGCGTCGTGCTGGGAGCGGGCGGCTGCCGGGGCGGAGGGGGCCTGGGGTGGCTCGGGGCGTGATGCGGCTCAGGGGCTGCTCGGAGGCTCGCTCGGCGGGAGGAGGGCGGCTTGGGACGGACGGCTCCTGGGGCAGAACGGCTCGTGGGGAGGCGGCTCGTCTTCGGAGAACGGCTTTGGAGGCGGCTCCGAGCCGAGAACAGCCTGTCGGAGGCGGCATGGGAGGGGCCCGCCCCTCGGGCGGGCACCTACGGCGGAACGGGGCTGAGCGGCTCGTGCGTGGCCGGTGCGGGTGTTGATGGGCCGGTGGCTCGTGCGTGGCCGGTACGGGTGTCGATGGGCCGGTGGCTCGGGCGAGAGGGTGCGTTGGCGTGCTGGTGGGGTGTGGGCGGAGCGGTGGGCCGCGTATCTGCCGGAGTACGGCCGGTCACCGGCTCCGTGATCGCCGCCCCCGTGACGATGTTCCTGCGGCCGGTCCGCTGCGCGCGAGACTTATTGCCGGTTTGGCAAAGCGCGGCTGCGCGCAGTGTTTCTCCAGCGTCGAGCCGCCTCCTCGAAGGCGCCGGTGCCGTAGCGGCCGACGGGACGGAGAAACGCAGATCAGCAGGCGGCGCCTCGTCCCGCCTCGCCCGTACCGCCCCCCTGTGCTCCGCCCGGTCGCGCAGACGCCGACGGCCCACCTGCTGTTCTGCAGGTGGGCCGTCGGTCCGGGTGGGCGATACTGGGTTCGAACCAGTGACCTCTTCGGTGTGAACGAAGCGCTCTCCCACTGAGCTAATCGCCCGGGCGCAGGAAGAACATTACCCCATGTCAGGGGGTACTACGGACCAGGCCCGGGGCGACGGGCGGCCGGGCGAACGGAGCCCGGTCACTGATCCTTGATCTTCCACGGCATGACGACGCCGAACCTCCACACGTAGACCCCCACCAGCGCGGCCACGATCACCAGCCCGACACCGGTCAGCGTGATGGTGCGCCGGCGCACCTTGGGATCGAGGGCCCGCCGGGCGGCCTCGGTCACCTTGCGTTTGGTCCAGCGGAGCACGAGCTGCGCCCAGACGAACTCCGTCGCCCAGATCGCCATGCCGCCGAAGATCACCACCCAGCCGGGTCCCGGCAGCGGCAGCATGATGACGCCGGTGACGACGACCGCGAGGCCGACCACGAAGACGCCGACCTGCCAGCTCAGATGCAGCAGCCGGCGCGCCTTGATGAATTCCGGCGCCCGGGAGCCGAGCCCGCTGCCGTCCTCGCGCCCCGCTTCCCGCCCGGCTTCCTTCCGGTCCGCCTTCGCCTTGTCCGCCGCCACGGCGACCTCGCCCGGCCCGTCACTCCCCGTATTCATACGGACAAACCATACCGGAGTGAATCCAGTCACCGGAATGGACGTAGGTCTCGTACGAGTTCTCGGCCGGAAGAGTTACGTAAAGACACGCAAAACCCTCAGAGGGGTTTACAACGGCATCGTAGGTGGCATGTCGATTTCGCCGACGTGCGAATCCCCGAGCGCACACTGAGCGAAAGGCCCTGGCGCTTATGAACACCACGGTCAGCTGCGAGCTGCACCTGCGCCTCGTTGTGTCGAGCGAGTCCTCCCTGCCTGTCCCCGCAGGCCTGCGGTACGACACGGCCGACCCCTACGCCGTGCACGCCACCTTCCACACCGGAGCCGAGGAGACCGTCGAGTGGGTGTTCGCCCGTGACCTCCTCGCCGAGGGGCTCCACCGGCCCACCGGCACCGGCGACGTCCGTGTCTGGCCGTCGCGCAGCCATGGCCAGGGCGTCGTGTGCATCGCCCTCAGCTCCCCGGAGGGGGAGGCTTTGCTCGAGGCCCCGGCGCGGGCCCTGGAGTCCTTCCTGAAGCGAACCGACGCCGCCGTGCCGCCCGGCACGGAACACCGGCACTTCGATCTGGATCAGGAGCTCTCGCACATCCTGGCGGAGAGCTAGGTCCCGGCCTCCGAAAGCAGCCCGGCGCCGTCCACTCGGGGAGACGGCTCGGGCCAAGACAGCCGTATACGGCACGGGCAGGCGCCGTCACCGTGAGCGCTCACGGGGCGGCGTCGGCTTGTGCGCGCCCGCCGGCTCCGGGAACCACCGCGGGCACGGCGGCGTTCTTCCGGCAAGCTGGTCGGGCTGCGGACGATGCGGCGGGCGGGGTTGTCGCTACCATCGGCCAGCATCGGCGGGCGTCCGCCCGACCCCCAGGCCAGGGAGCGAAACGTGCTGATCACCCACGACGCCCGGTGCGCCCTCGACACCGTGGTCGATCTGGTGAACACCGCGCCGGACGACGACGCGGCGGCCGACGGACTGCCCGATGTCCCGGCTCTCGCGGATTTCGTACGAAACCACGAGATCAGCGATGTCGGCGTGCTGTCGGAGTTCGACCTCTCGGCGGTGCGCAGGATCCGGGGGCGCTTCGCGGCGATCTTCGCCGCGCCGGACGCCCGCTCCGCCGCCGGGCTGATCAACGAGCTGGTCGCCGCTGCGGGCACCACCCCGCGCCTGACCGACCATGACGGCTACGACTGGCATGTGCACTACTTCGCGCCCGGCGCCTCGGTGGCCGACCATCTCGCCGCCGACTGCGGGATGGCACTCGCCTTCTTCGTGGTGGCCGGGGAGCAGGAACGGCTGCGCCGCTGCGAGGCACCGGACTGCCGGCGCGCCTTCGTCGACCTCTCCCGTAACCGCTCCCGCCGCTACTGCGACAGCCGCACCTGCGGGAACCGGCTGCACGTGGCCGCGTACCGGGCCCGCCGGAAGGAAGCGACGGGATGATCCGGGAGCGGAATGTGACGACAGGGCCCAGGGAGTCGCACCGCCGTCGGCTTTCGCGGGCCCGGCCGGTGGCGACGTCGGTCCCGGCGGGTGGCGCCGGGACGGACGTGTACGGCTCACAGCAACAGCAGGTCGTGCAGCGCAGCCATGAGGAGCAGACACCCGATCACCGCAAGGAAGATCATCAGCGGTGGCTGGGATAGGGCGAAGAGGCACCCGCGCGGCTCGTCCTTCGGCGGCGCGGCCTCGCTCTCTGTGTCCAGCATCTCGCCGCCGATGATGACGCAGGAGAGGCCCCGTGCGCGATCAACGTGCGAGCGATATGCGGGAGTTACCGCATTCCGCACCGTCTCGTCCGACTTGCTTCGGCTTGTGAACGGTTCTGGACCTCCGCGCGACGCTCTGTGTCGTTTCAGCCGGAAGGCGCCTGCCGGGCCGTGAAACCCCGCGGTGGCTTGCTGCCGTCATATGCCGTGCTTCTTGAGGATGGCCTCGATGTCGCTGAAGTCCTCGGCGGAGCCGGTGGCACGCGGGGCGGTGGCGGATCCGGGCGCGGTCCGGGTGCCCGCGCCCAGGGAGGGTGCGGAGGCTCCCGGGGCCACGGCCTCTGCCTGGTCGCCACGGGCCGCTCTGCGCTGGGCGCGGGTGCCGCCGCGCCGGCGTTCGACCGCCCGGGTGCCCGCGAACAGGAGCCAGGCCGCGCCCAGTACCCCGAAGCCGGCCCACGCGGTGGGGCTGAAGGCGGTGTCGGCGAGCCAGCCGACGACCCCGGTCATCACCAGGCCGACCGGCACCAGCGAGTAGGCCGCGATGCGTGCCGCCGCGAGGAAGCGCTTGCGGTAGGCCGTGACCACCGCGATGCCCAGGCCCGCCGCGGACACGGCGGAGCAGACGGTCTCGGCAATCATCCGGTCCTCCTGGCGGCTCGGTCGGGTGGCAGGCCCGCAGTGCGCGGACGCGGCACACCGGCACGGCGCACCGCCTCCGTCCCCTCCATCCTGCACCGCCTCGACCTCGCGATGCCACGCTCCCGGGGGACATCAGGGACATCTCCGGGTCACCTCCTACTGGAGTGCCGGTCCGGTGCCGTACCTCCCCCGTGCCCGGGCGCGGCGGCCGTGCCGTCCCGATTGGGTCACCCGCGTCCGGCCTGGAAGACTGGTCGGCATGAGCGACTCCTCCCCCGCACGCACCGACGCCCTCGTTCTCGACGTCTGGTGCGAGCTGCAGTGCCCCGACTGCCGTACCGCCCTGGACGACGTCCGCGCCCTGCGCGCCCGCTACGGCGACCGGCTGGAGCTGCGGCTGCGGCACTTCCCGCTGGAGAAGCACAAGCACGCCTTCGCCGCCGCGCAGGCCGCCGAGGAAGCGCTGGAGCAGGGCAAGGGCTGGCCGTACGTGGAAGCCGTGCTGGAGCGGGTCGAGGAGCTGGACCGTCAGGGAGAACCCTTCCTGGTCGAGGTGGCCCGTGAACTCGGGCTGGACGCCGAGGAGTTCGACACCGCGCTGATCGACGGCCGGCACATCCTGATCGTGGACGCCGACCAGGCCGAGGGCAAGGCGATCGGCGTGAGCGGCACCCCGACGTACGTCATCGGCGGCGAACGCCTCGACGGCGGCAAGAGCCAGGAGGGGCTGCGCGAGCGTGTCGAGGAGATCGCCGACCGGCTGCTGGGCGAGCAGAACGCCTGAGCCCGTGGCCCCGGCCGCTACAGCAGGGGCTTGGAGAGGGAGCGTTCCGTGGTCTCGTAACCGAGCGACTCGTACAGCCGCTCGGCGGGCGTGTTGCCCGCGAACACGTTGAGGCCGAGGACCGGCCGGCCGGCCTCGATCGCCTGGCGCTCGGCGAGCAGCATGAGCGTACGGCCGTGGCCCCGGCCGCGGTGGGCCGGGTCGGCCACGACGTCGAACACGTACGCCTTGCCGTCCTGCAGGGACACCCACAGCGTGCCCACCCGCGCCCCTTCGTGCTCCAGAACGCTGAAGAGCATGCCGTCGGTCGCCAGTCCGTGCGGCAGGAGTCGTTCGTGGTCGCTGCGGGCCTTGGCGTGGGCCGTGGCCTCGGGGAGACCGCGCTCGATCCACGTGCGCGCGTAGCGCTCTCTCTCGTGCGCCTGCCAGGCATCGAAACCGGCCTGGGTCATGGGCCGCGCGGTGCTGCCCGGCGGCAACTCGGGCGGGGTGCTGCCGAGACTCTTCTCCATGCCGCGGTTGCGCAGGGTGTAGCCCAGGGCGCCGAAGAGCCGCAGCGCGATGTCCGCCGAGGCGGGGACGCGGGTCTCGATCTGGGTGCAGCCCCAGCCGCGCGCCACCTCCTCGGCGGCGAGCGCGGCCACCGTGCCCCGGCCGCGCCGCCGGTCGGGCTCGGCGATCCACAGGTCGATGACGCGGGCCACCGAGTCGCCGAGGGAGGGCGAGGTGCCGAGGTGGATCTCGCCGACGGGGCGGCTGTTCACACACACCTGGTAGCGGCGGGAACGGGTGCCGTCGGCGTTGCGCTGGAGCGGCTCGACCGGCCGCAGGGTTGTGGTCATCACAGGTGTTCTACCCGCGGGCGACCACCAAGTCAGCCCGTTTTCGGCCCGCCCGATCCCGGCCTCGTGCCCCGCTCAGGGGTCCAGGTCCTGCCCGGCCCGCTCGTCGAAGATCTGCATCGCCTTCGCGGTCACCGAGCCCGGTGTGCCCCGCAGCTCCCGGTCGTCGACCCGGTGCACGGCCTGGATGTCCCGCAGGGTCGAGGTGAGGAAGACCTCGTCCGCGCGCCGCAGCACGTCCAGCGGCAGGTCGGTCTCCTGGGCGCCCGTCCACTCGACGGTCAGCGCGCGGGTGATGCCCGGGAGGCAGCCGGAGGCGACCGGCGGGGTGTGGATCTCGCCGTCCAGGACGACGAAGACGTTCGACCCGGTGCCCTCGCAGAGCTGTCCGACGGTGTTGCCGAACAGTGCTTCCGAGGCACCGCGTTCATGGGCGCGGGCGAGGGCGACGACGTTCTCGGCGTACGAGGTGGTCTTCAGACCGGTCAGCGCACCGCGCTCGTTGCGGGTCCACGGGACGGTGATCACGGCGGTGGTGTCCGGGCGGCGGGTGGTCTCGCCGAGGGCGACCACGAGGGTCGGGCCGTGCTCACCGCGGTCGGAGCCGAGCGGGCCGTGGCCGCCGGTGTAGGTGATCCGCAGCCGGCCGAGCGGCATCGGGTTCGCCTCCAGGACAGCCGCGCAGGCCTCCCGGACCTCGTCGTGGTCGGGGTCGGGCAGGCCGAGGCCCCGGGCCGAGCGGCTCAGCCGGTCCAGGTGCCGGGTGAGCGCGAAGGGCCTGCCGTGGACCGCCTTCACCGTCTCGAAGATGCCGTCGCCGACGGTCAGCCCGTGGTCGAAGACGGAGACGCGGGCGGACTCCAGGTCGCGCAGCCCGCCGTCCAGCCAGATCCTCATGAGTAGACCCCTCCTCTTGCCGCGTACGCTCCCGACGCTACCGCGAGCAGCCGGGACGCCTTCAGCTCGGTCTCCTGCCACTCCCCCTCGGGGTCGGACCCCCAGGTGATGCCTGCGCCGGTGCCGAAGCGCAGCAGGGCCGTACCGTCGTCGGGCCGGTCGATCCAGAAGGTGCGGATGCCCACGGCGAGCTCGCCCGTGCCCCGGTCGGCGTCGACCCAGCCGATGCCCCCGCAGTACGGCCCGCGCGGGGCGGTCTCCAGGGCATCGATGATCCGCAGGGCGCTCGACTTCGGCGCGCCGGTCACCGAGCCGGGCGGGAAGGCGGCCGTGAGGAGCTCCGGCCAGCCGGCCCCGTCCCGGAGCTCGCCGCGGACCGTGGAGACCAGGTGGACCAGGCCGGGGTGCTTCTCGACGGCGCACAGGTCCGGGACGGTCACGCTGCCGGTCGCACAGACGCGCCCGATGTCGTTGCGGACCAGGTCCACGATCATCACGTTCTCGGCGTAGTCCTTCTCCAGGAGGTCCGCCTCCGTGCGTCCGGTGCCCTTGATGGGCCCCGACTCCACGACACGGCCGTCCCGGCGCAGGAACAGCTCGGGCGAGGCGGTGGCGATCTCCACGCCGTGCCGCGGCAGCCGGATCGTTCCGGCGTACGGCGCCGGGTTGCCTCGGGCCAGCAGGGCGGTCAGGGCGTCCACATCGGCGTCCGGCGGGACCGGCGCGCTGAGCACCCGGCAGAGGTTGGCCTGGTAGACCTCGCCGGCCGCGATGTGCTCGCGTATCCGGCGGACGGCCGTCGTGTACGCGGCCCGGTCCAGGGAAGAGGTCCAGTCCCCCGCCGCGGGGCCCCGCCAGCCGCCCGGCACCGGCGCGGGCACCGGCTCCTCGTGTACGTCCGCGAAGCGGGCGCAGGTCAGCCGGCCCTCGAAGTCCGCGCAGACGGCCCAGAAGCCCGCGGAGTCCAGGGCGGCGGGATCACTGGTGACATCGAGGAGGCCGGTGGCGAGACGGTCGCCGAAGCGGGCCAGAGCAGGGAGCCGGGAAGCGTGGTGGAGCACGTGGTCGAGTCTAGGTCGGGTGTCCGAGGGGTGGCCCCGGGACGACCCCGAGGGGGCGCTGACCACGTCGTCCGTCGGAGGCACCGCAGCACGCTGCGCAAACGCGTTTTTGTGCTGGCCCGGGAATCCGCTAGAGTTCAACACGTCGCCGGGACGCGGAAGCGGACCGAAACGACAAGCGGACGTAGCTCAGTTGGTAGAGCGCAACCTTGCCAAGGTTGAGGTCGCGAGTTCGAGCCTCGTCGTCCGCTCGAAGGAAGAAGGGGTCACCCCGATCCCCTACACTCCTGGTGGAGTGGCCGAGAGGCGAGGCAACGGCCTGCAAAGCCGTCTACACGGGTTCAAATCCCGTCTCCACCTCCAAGGACGATTAGCTCAGCGGGAGAGCGCTTCCCTGACACGGAAGAGGTCACTGGTTCAATCCCAGTATCGTCCACTGGATCTTCTCGCGAGATCCACGGGTCTTCTCGAAGATCCCCGCCCGCGCGATTAGCTCAGCGGGAGAGCGCTTCCCTGACACGGAAGAGGTCACTGGTTCAATCCCAGTATCGCGCACTGACTGTGACCCCAGGGTCACGGCCCCGGGACGATTAGCTCAGCGGGAGAGCGCTTCCCTGACACGGAAGAGGTCACTGGTTCAATCCCAGTATCGTCCACACAGCAAAGAGCCCCCGGCCGTCTCGTACGGCCGGGGGCTCTTTCATGCCCCCCGACCGCTCAGCTGGAGAAGAGCATGTGGGCCCAGCTCTTGTGGCCATGGTGTCCGTACTGTCCGTGGCCGCCGTGGTGACCGCCATGGTGGCCGCCGTGCGGGGCGCCCCAGGCGGGCGCGGGCGGGGCCGGGTACGGCTGCGGGGCGACGGGCGGGGCCGGCGGGACGGGCTTTGACCACTGGGACTCCAGCTGGGTCAGCGCCTCCAGCTCGCCGTAGTCCAGGAAGATGCCCCGGCAGCCGCTGCACTGCTCGATCTGGACGCCGCTGCGGTTGTAGGTGTTCATCGGGGCATGGCACTTCGGACAGTGCATCGTCGGCTCAACTCCTCGCCGGTCGGTCCTGCTTCGTGTTTCCCCAGGACAGACTCCGTCCAGCCCCGGTCGGTTGCAGCCTAGTCCGTACCCGTGTCCGCATCCGTGGCCGTACTCGCGGACGCCAACTGGTACGGAATGGGGACCATTCGGGCACATGCGTCGACGAGTGCCTGTTCCACCCCGTCCAGCGGTCGGCCGGCCGTGAGCGCCTTGGCGAGGGCGACGGCGGCCGTCTGCACGGTCAGCGCGCGGGCCGGGACGTCCAGAGCGGACCAGGGGTCGCCGGCCGCGGGTACGGCCGGACCGCCCGAGCGCTGGTACGCGCCGAGGAAACGGGTCCATGCGTCGGGTGGGAGCAACCCGCAGGCGTACCAGGCGGCCGGGCGGGCGAGGTCCCAGGCGGGGGCGCCGGTTCCCAGGTCGTCGACGTCGATCAGCCGCCAGGGGCCGTCCGGGGCCGGGTGGCGGACGAGCTGACCGAGGTGCAGGTCGCCGTGGCAGAGGGCGGGGGTGCCGGGCATCGGGGCCTCGCCGCGGGCCCAGGCGGGGAGAGCGGCCCAGGCGGCGAGGACGGGGCCGGCTGCCAGACGGAGCTCGGCGTGGGGTTCGGCTTGTGCCTCCGCATGGGGTTCGGCTTGAGCCTCGGCATGGGGTTCGACAGGGGGCTTGGCATGCGGTTCGGCAGCGGGCTCGGCGCGCAGGGCCGTGTGGAGCCGGGCGACGGCGCGGGCCGCTTTGGCAGGGCCGCGCATCGAGGGCAGGCCGTCGGGCGGGACGGTCCGGTGCAGGCGGGCGAGGAGGGTGGCGGTGGCCTCCCAGGGAGCCGCGTCCGGGTCGTCGTCGGGATCCACGGGGGCGCCGTACGGCCAGAAGGTGACCAAGCGGTCCTGCAGGGGGGCGGGGGCCGGGGTGAGCGGGGGGAGGAGGACGTCCGGGAGGTGGGCGGCCACGGCCAGGCGGAGGGTCAGCGCGGTGGGGTCGGTACCGGGGGCGTGGGCCTTCGCGACGGTGTCGGCGTGCCGTACGACGGTGGCGTCGGGGCGGTCGGCGAGGAGGGCGGGTGGTTCGCCGCAGGCGCAGGGGGCTCCGCCGGAGGGCGGGTGGGCGGCGGCTCTGGCCTGTGCGGTGAGAGCGGGGAGGAGGGTCAACGGGGCCTCGGGGGTCGGGGTGTCCGGGTGAGCGTACGTGGATGGGGGGTGCGGCGTTTCACGGGTGCGCGGTGTGGGGGCCGGGGGTCGACGCGATGCACGGTTTCCCTTGGCACCCGGGGCCAGTGCGGGGCGGGGGTTGTGGGCCACTGCCCGGTCGGCGGCAGGCTCGCAGGTGCGCATGGTGGGGCTCTGCCGGGGCGGGAGAAAGCAATGCCGGCGCAGCTCCCCAGCTGCGCCGGCATTTTGCCGTCCGCCGCACCCCCGTCCCCACGGGGTTTCCTGGATGGATGTCCCTGCCCGGACCGCTCTTCCGGGCCTGGGGTCGCCGCTCAGCGCCCCAGCATCGCACCCACGGACGACGCCTGTGTGGCCACCGTCTCCCAGCCGTCGAAGACGAGCAGGAGCAGGGCCGCCAGGGGAAGGGCCATGAGCGTCGCCACCAAGGGGTGACGGCGGCCCGTCCGGCGCGGCGTGAACGCCGGGCTTCGCGGTGCCGTGTCGGCCATGGTTCCTCTCCTGACCGTGTCTTTTAGGGTCGGCAGCGGCGGGTGTCTGACCTCGGGGGACGAGTGCTGCACCCGCCGCTTGACCTCAAATCTAGGCGCGGGGCGGGCGCCGGGCGTCATGCCCTCGTACCGATTGCCGGGCCTCCCGGAGGATGAGCCATGACCTGGGATCTACTCCCCTGGGTGGAGACGGGCGTCCGGGTCTAGGGGTCTCCCCGGAGGGGGTGTCCACTGTGTCCGGTCATTTCGGAAGCGTCCAGCAGGCCGGAAGGAGTGACTTCGATCACTCCGGAGGGGTGGTGGCGGTGTGGTGTGTGCAGGTCGTGTTCCGCACCGCGACCTGGCCTCCCGTCGCTACCGGGTGTCCGCCGGGTGGGGACATGAACCGGCACCACCTGCCCGCCCGCACTCTCAACACCCTTGCGCTGGAGATCGGTTGGGAGAACGGATGACCCATTGTCCCGGCGTCCGCCCACTTCCTGACCACACATCACCTCGTACCGGTGGGCGGCACAATCCGTCGGCCCCGGAGGGCGCGGCCTCTGCGCGCAGGCGGCCGTGGAAACGTAAGCTGTGCCACGTCACAGGGACCGGGCAGCGGGGATGAACATGGCGATGATGCGCCTGAGGCGCGAGGACCCGCGCGTCGTCGGCTCGTTCAGGCTTCACCGACGGCTCGGCGCGGGCGGGATGGGCGTGGTCTACCTCGGCTCCGACAAGAAGGGGCAGCGGGTCGCCCTGAAGGTGATCCGGCCCGATCTCGCAGAGGACCAGGAGTTCCGGTCGCGGTTCGCCCGTGAGGTCTCGGCGGCCCGGCGGATCAGGGGCGGCTGCACGGCCCGGCTGGTCGCCGCGGACCTGGAGGCGGAGCGGCCCTGGTTCGCCACGCAGTACGTCCCCGGCCCCTCCCTGCACGACAAGGTCGCCGACGAGGGCCCGCTCGGCGCGGCCGACGCCGCGGCGATCGGCGCGGCGCTGTCCGAGGGGCTGGTCGCCGTGCACGAGGCCGGTGTCGTGCACCGGGACCTCAAGCCCTCCAACATCCTGCTGTCCCCGAAGGGGCCGCGGATCATCGACTTCGGCATCGCCTGGGCCACCGGCGCCTCCACGCTCACGCACGTCGGTACGGCGGTCGGCTCCCCCGGCTTCCTCGCACCCGAGCAGGTGCGCGGGGCGGCTGTCACCCCGGCGACGGATGTCTTCTCCCTGGGCGCGACCCTCGCCTACGCCTCCACCGGGGACTCGCCCTTCGGGCAGGGCAGTTCCGAGGTGATGCTGTACCGGGTGGTGCACGAGGAACCGCACCTGCACGGCGTACCGGACGCGCTCGCCCCGCTGGTCCGGGCCTGCCTGGCGAAGGACCCCGAGGAGCGGCCCAGCACACTGCAGCTGTCGCTGCGGCTCAAGGAGATCGCCGCGCGTGAGGCACAGGGCCTCGCCGACGTACGGCCGCCCGCGCCGCGCGCCGCGGAGACGGACCGGCCCACCGGGCGGCTCGTCGACACGTACCCCGAGCAGCAGCGCACCCAGCGGCGTACGTCGCCCGGCACGCCGGTGCCGCGCGGCGGCGCCAGGACCGTCATGGCTCGGATGCTAGGGCAGCATGCTCAAGTGAGTGCAGGGCAGGGGCTGTGAGGTTTCCCTCCTTGCCCTTGTGACCTGTGCC
>NZ_JBEYEW010000047.1:0-36136 GCF_040634095.1 Streptomyces sp. NPDC007205 | reverse complement strand
TGGCGGCGATGGCTGCTACGGCGGCAGCGAGGCGTATGAGCTTGGAGCGCGTGCTGTGCGTTTTCTGCAAGGCTTTGCGATCCTCCCCCGAAGCAATTCCCGGCCCGCCCTGATGACGGCCCGGTGCGGCTTCAGAACGTGATCGAGGCTATGCACCGGTGCATCGAACAAGGAAGCGATTTGCTGGCTTTGGCCTGCTCTTTTCGGCGTGGCCGGTTCCCACCCTCGATCGGGCGCCCACAGCGCCCTGCACCAGAAGCCTGCCGAACCGCCCAGGAACAAGCTGGCGGACGCAGCCGGTGGGACGGTGCACTGCCCTTTGCGGACCCTGCTGGTCGAACGGCCCGAAGAAGCCCGACGAGCCGACCGGCTACTGGATGACCCACCTGCCCGCCACCACCCCGATCGCCGACCCGGTCCGGTGGGCGAAGATGCGCAGGCGGATCGAGCACGACTACCGCGAACTCAAACACGGCCTGGGCCTGGACACTTCGAAGGCCGCACCTGGCGGCGGCTGGCACCACCACGTCACCCTCGTCACCGCCGCCCACACATTCCTCACCCTCTGGCGGCTCGACCCAAAAGTACACACGCCCGGCCTGACCCTCTACCAGGTCCTCGACGTCCTAATGGACCTGCTGAGGTGCTGGACCGGCACCTGCATCACCTGCGGCCGCCCTCTCACCGCAAGCAGAACCAGAGCCAAAACCTAACGAAGTGCTACTAAGCTCCGGATCATGTGGATACAGGCAGCGACGGCGGCCTTTCCCGGCGTGGGCTTCCGGGAACCGGCCCAGGCATCCGATCTCGTCGCGGCGGAGACGCGACTCAGGCGAACGCTGCCGGCAGAGCTTCGGCACTTGCTCCTCGAAAGCAACGGGGTAATCGGACCCACTCACGTGGACACCGTCTGGCCCATCGATCAGTTCGTCGAGAGGAACCTGCTCTTCTGGTCCGACCAGACGTTCGCGCAGCTCTACATGACGTTCGACGCCCTCCTCTTCTTCGGGGACAACGGAGGCGGCGACCAGTTCGCCTTCGTGCAGAAGCCCGAGCGTCCCGACATCTTCGTCTGGGAGCACGAGAGCGACAGTCGTCGATGGGTCGCCAACAACCTGCAGGACTACCTCGGCCGTTCGCTCCGAGCCGGCGGCGACGACTGGTATCAGCTGTAACGCGGCAGGCCTCCGGCCATGAGCCGACACCACTCAAGACACCGTCTGAATCGGTCATCAAGGGTGCGCCACACGGCTACGAGGCGCAGCAAGCTCACCGCTGACAGGCTCCAGCAGACCGTCGGCCAAGCCAACGGGCTGCTGCGCACGGGGGCTTAACTGGGAGAGGCGACGCTTTTCGTCCAACCCACGGAGAGTCCCCAGATTCCACTCGTCTTGGTCGTAACCGATAGCGCAACGTTCTTGTGGATGTGCCTGAGGCCTACTTCGTTCAGCTGTCCGGGGTCACCCTTTGCACAGACGAAGGTGTAGCTCACGATCGAGCCGACGTTGACGTCGATCGTTCCGGAACCTGAACAAATTACCCCGACTTCCAAGGCGCCCTCCCCGATTTGGGGGATCTCGGGGAATGCGTGAGGTCCCGTCTTTCCGCCTGCTCGGATGAATGCCTTCTCCACCTCGGGAAGCTGAGGCGGAGTGCGAGGGTCTGCGGTCGAGGGAATGGCGGCAGGTGTGCTGGGCGAAGCGTCAAGCCGGAGCGGTTCGCCCGCACGGTGGCCTCCCACCTTCTTGATCTGGGCTACAGCGCCAGTCGTCTCAAGGCCTGGACGAAAGATCTCTACGACGCGCGGGCCACGACGACGGATATCGCGGACAGCGATGACCAGCGCGTACGAGATGCTGGTGGCGCTAGTGCTCTGACCGGAAAAGATCACCGGAGTGGTGTGATGGCCAGGTGTCTACGGCAACAGTGGATGTCGCGCAGGTCAACTGAAGGTGGTGACACGGCCTCTCGGTCCTCTGGTCTAGGGTCGCCCGCATGGCTGAGCCCTCTTTTCTGACCGCTGTGCGCGAGTCGTACGACACGGTCGCCGCTGATTTCGTCGAACGCGTCCCGCCTCCAGCCGCGATGGACCCGCTGTCACGTGCGATGCTGGCGGGGTTTGCCGAGCTCGTGCGGACGGCTGGTCTGGGGCCGGTCGCGGACCTGGGATGCGGTCCCGGCCGCGTGACGGCGCATCTGGCCGGGCTGGGAGTGTCCGCCTTCGGTGTCGATCTGTCACCGAAGATGATCGGGCTGGCCCGGCACGCCTATCCGAACCTGCGGTTCACCGAGGGCTCGATGACCGCGTTGGAGATGAGGGGCGACGAGCTCGGCGGCATTCTGGCCTGGTACTCCACCCACCACACGCCCCCGCAGTGGCTGCCGGCGGTGTTCGCCGAGTTCCATCGCACGCTCGCGCCCGGCGGCTACCTGCTCTGGGGAGACTATGTCGGCAATGAACGGCTGCAGCCGACCCAGGGCTATGGCCGTCCGGTGTCCTACGAGTCGTACCTCCTGCCACTGGACTGCATGGTCGGCCTGCTGGAGCAGGCCGGACTCGTCGTTACCGCGAGGCTGGAGCAGGTGTCCGGCGGACGGGTGAACAGACCGCACGCCTGCCTGCTGGCCCGCAAGCCCGAAAGGACCTGACGGAGCTTGTTCCTGCGGCGAGGCCGCTCGTGTCAGATCGCCGACGGTCACGGCACGGCGGTCAGGCCGCGGGGTTGAGAGGGCGGCCCCAGCGGATGCCTTTCCCGCTGCGGATACGGGCGCGTTCCCGGCGCTGGGCGGCCAGGACGTCGGGATGACGGGCGTTCTGGTTGCGCCGGTGCAGGTAGAGGTGCAGCGCGCGGTCTGGACGGAGTGGTTGAAGTGGTTGTAGTTGGCGAGAGTGAACTGCCGCAGCAGCCCGAAGTGCGCCTCGATGGGGTTGACCCAGGACGCGTTGGTCGGCGTGAAACAGAGCTCGACCTTGTTCCTGGCCGCCCATCGGCGGATCTTGCTGCCTTTGTGGGCGGACCGGTTATCGAGGATGACGTAGATGGGGGCACCGTCCGAGCGGGCCGCCCGGATGCTCTTGAGCGCGGCGAGACTGTGATCGGCGCCCTTGCGACGCCGGTTGACACCCCAGAGCGTGTCGTTGCCGACGGAGTAGCAGCCGTGAAGTAGCGCACCCCCTGGGTGCGTTGGAAGGTGGCCAGGAGCCGGTCAGGCCTGCCCTGCCTGGCCCAGCAGGCCCCGGCGGTCGAGCGGATGCCGAGCGGGCCGAACTCGTCGAAGGCGAAGGTGCGGTTGGCGCGCTCGTGGAGGGCGTACTCGATCCGGTCCAGCTTGGCGTCCTGGTCCGGGTCGGTGGACTCCTTCCACGTCTTGGTCCGTTGAAAGGTGATCTGGCGTCGGATGAGCAGGCACCGCAGGGTCTCCCGGCCGATGCGTATGCACCGCCCCGGGGCTTTGCGCAGGGAGGCGGCGAGTTTCCGCACCGACCAGCGCGTGAACGGCAGGCCGAGCAGGCTGGGGCGGGTGGCGGCCGTCTGGATGACGAAGTCCTCGTCGCTCACGGTCGAGCAGGCGGGGACGGCCTTCTGCCCACCGAGGGTCCAGACAGGCCAGCCCCGTCTCGTTGAACTTGTGGATCACATCGCGGACGGTGTCCTCGTCGGCCTGCACGAGCCGGGCGATGTCCGGGACGCTGTTCCCGCCGGCCGAAGCCGGCACGATCATCGCCCGCCGATAGCGGACCGTGTTCGTGCTGCCGCGGCGCACGATCCGCTGCAGCTTCTGCCCCTCCGCGTCCGACAACCGCCGGACCCTGACCAGCCGTGCCATCCCACCTCCCGCCGCGAACAGATGTGTCGCGACATCCAATCGGCGCGATCATTCCGGAACCGATGATCCGGGGGTTCGAGGTGGCGCGGCAGAAGCCGTGGAAGTCGACGACGAGCTGTGGGCGGTGATCGAGCTGCTGCTGCCCAAGGTTGAACGCCGGTCCCGGCACCGCGGGCGCAAACGGCATCCGGACCGGCTGGTGTTCCAGGCATCCTGTTCGTGCTGCACACCGGGATCGCCTGGGAACACCCGCCACAGGAGCTCGGCTTCGGCTCGGGCATGACCGGCTGGCGCCGCCTGGCCGAGTGGACGGAGGCCGGCGTCTGGCCCCGGCTGCACGAGGTCCTCCTCGCCGAACGCCGCAGCGCGAATGCCCTGGACTTCTCCCGGGCGGCCCGCCCACGCCGTCCTGCTGGGGCGGCGCTCTCAGTGCGGACTCCGAGGCGGACTGCTCCACCGGGGGTGCCTGCCTCCAGCTCATGTCTGGGACGACCGCACGCCGGGACATTGTCGAAGACGGCACCACCAGCTGCGTCGCCCACACCGTCGAGGCTGCCCGCCGCACCATGGACGACCCTGCCAGCCGCAAGGTCCTGCTCGCCTTTGTCCACGACGACGAAGGATCCGATGTCTCCCGCGCCTTCGGACTCGGACCGGACGACACCGAGCCGTTCCTGAACCGCGGCCTGACCCTGCGCCCCGAACACCGCGTCGCCTGACCCCAGCGTCGCCCCCTGACAGCTACGCCCAGCCGTCCGGTACACCCCTGCAACGGAGCATCGCGCCGACCTGCCGGGCCCTCGAACTGAACCTGAGTGATCCGACGACGGGCTACCTGCACGTCGTCGTCTGCACCGAGCCACGGCTGAGCATCGCCTCCAACCTGCTGAGCGCCGCCGTGTCCATCGTGCGGCAGACCCGAGAAGATGCAGGGCCACTCATGATCAACTCGGGGGTCCTGCACAACCCGAATGGGGCAGGCCGAGGTGTGCCCGCAGGGCAGAGATTGCAGGATGAATCCACCCATACCCAGTGTGATGAGTGAACTTCCCGGACTCCCGATCGGCCTGCTCGCGGACGAGGTCCTGACCTTGCCGGAGTGGCGGCAGGAGCTGGCCACGGGTGGCAACGACTGACGGCGTGACGTTCACACGGCAGGCGGCGTGTTCCTCGGTTCCGGGGAGCCCGCCGCCGTTCCACGCATCCATGACCTATCCCACTGCTGTCCGCCTGCCGGTCGTCGACGAACTGCTCGGTCGGCGTGTCCCCGATCCCTACCGATGGCTGGAGGACGATGAGGACGCGGCGTGCGAGCGGTGGCTGACCGAGCAAGATCGGCTGTTCGCCGCGCACATCACGTCGTGGCCGAGCAGCCGGTACTTCCGGACCCAGCTTGGTGAGTTGCAGGAGCCGGGCGGAGCGCTGGTCCCGGTGGCGACGCCACCGGTGTGGCGGGGCGTGCGACGGTTCTTCCTGCGCCGGGACAAGAACGCGGAATTACCGGTGCTGGTCACCTCCGACGGCACCCAGGAGTGCCAGGAGCCCGGACGCGTCCTGATCGACCCCATGGCCCTCGACCCGACAGGTCTGACTCTCCTGACCGCTTGGCGGCCCTCCTGGACCGGCCGGCTGCTGGCCTGCCAGTTCACGCACCGGGGCAGCGAAAGCCCGGACCTACGGGTGCTGGACGTGGCGAGCGGCCGGGCGGTGGACGGCCCGCTGCGGCCCGGCCGACCGACTCCGGTGGCGTGGCTGCCCGACGACAGCGGCTTCTACTACGTCACCCACGGCGCCAAGTCCGCCTCGCGAGGCGTGCGGCTGCACTGCATCGGCAGCGACCCGGCAGCTGGTCCGCTCGTCTTCGAGACCACTCAGGGCACCTGTCGGTGGCCATCAGCCCCGACGGCCGGTGGCTGACCATCAGCTCCGCGCCCGGCGCCCAGAGCGGCAACGACCTGCGCCTGGCCGACCTGAGCGGCCCGGCCGCCACCGGCCCCGAGTCGCCCGTACTGCGGCTGGTCCACCAGGGCACCGGGGAGGGCACCAGCGCGCTGCTGAAGTTCGGCCCGCGCGAGCTGCTCTACGCCATCACCGACGCGGGAGCGCCCCACGGCCGAGTCTGCCTCGTCGACCCGGCCGACCCACACCGCCAGGCGTGGTCCACCCTGATCACCCCGGAGCCGGACACACTCCTGACGGCCTGTGCCGCGTTGACCGACCCCGGCAGCCAACAGCTGCGGTTGCTGGTGGGCACCACGCGCGGCGGCCAGGCCCGCCTGGCCTTGCATGACGAGGCCGGCCGCAAGCCGGCCGACGTGCCCATGGCGGGGACCGGGCCGGGAACAATCAGCAACTTCAGCACGCCCCCATCCGACACCGGCCAGGTGTGGTTCACCTACACCGACTTCATCACCCCGTCGGCCGTCTACCGCTTCTGCGTCCGGCAGGGCCGCTGCTTCCCGGAAACGCCGGCCACCACCCCCGCCTGCTCGGCGCCCACAGCACCGGTGGTCCGGCAGCTCACCTACCGCTCACAGGACGGCACCCCGGTGGGGCTGTACCTCATCGAGCCGCCCCAACCCGTCACCGGGCCGCGGCCCACCATCCTCACCGCCTACGGCGGATTCGGTGCCCTTGCCGCGCCCGCCTACTCGCCGACCGTCCTGGCCTGGGTAAGGGCCGGAGGTGTCTACGCCATTGCCCAAGTCCGCGGCGGCGGCGAGAACGGCACGGCCTGGCACGCGGCAGGCAGCGGTATCGACAAGCCGACCTGCTTCGCCGACTTCGCCGCAGCGGCCCGCCATCTCATCGACGAAGGTGTCACCACCCCAGGCCGCCTGGCCGTCAAAGGCGCCTCCCACAGCGGCCTGGTCGTCGCCGCCGCTCTCACCCGCGACCCGGACCTCTACGCAGCAGCCGTCTGCTCCGACGCCCCGACCGACATGATCCGCTACTCATACTTCGGGCTCGGCCCGCTGTGGACCCCCGAGTTCGGCACCCCGGACGACCCCGAACACCTGGCAGTACTGCTGAGCTACTCCCCCTACCACCAGGTCCAACCGGCACCCGCTACCCGGCCGTCCTGCTCGCCGGCGCCCGCGTCGACCCCCGTGTGGGCGCGGCCCACATGCGCAAATTCACCGCCGCCCTGCAACACGCCACGACCTCCACCCGGCCCATCCTGCTGCGCACCGAGACCGACGTCGGCCACGGCTACCGCACAGCCTCCCGATGGGCCGACCTGGCAGCCGACACCCTCGCCTTCTGCGCCACCCACACCGGCCTGACACCACCGATGGGCGCCTCCATGTGACCCAGCGGAGTGAACAGGGCCTTTAGTCGACACTCGCGCGAGTCAAGACTTGCGGGCCGGATGCCGTTGCGAGGACATGCCAGTGAGTGGCTGGGCCGCTCTGCGAGCGACCAGGATCGCGATAAGCGATCGATTAGCCGCTTCTTGGCGGCGCCGGAAGTAAAGCGGCTGATCTGTTCCGGCCAGTTGGATCCGTGCCTCTCCGCGTGAGCGCGGAGGGAGGGCACACAGCTCCCGGCCAGAGAAGCGACACGTTCGTCGCGTGATGAACGGGTGCCGCCGCGGGGCGGTCATCCGCGCCGTCGACCGTTCAGCCGATCTTAGGGGGCGTCGATTGCCCGCGTGAGCTGCACTGATCGAGGATGCTCCGCGCATCCCCCGCATCCCCGCATTCACGGCCGCCGCCTTCGCCTGCGGCAGGCCTCTACCGCCACAGGAGGAACCGTGCCGATCTGCACCACGCGCGACGGCGTCGACATCTTCTACAAGGACTGGGGGCAGGGCCGCCCGGTCGTGTTCATCCACGGGTGGCCGCTCAACGGTGACGCCTGGCAGGACCAGTTGAAGGCGGTCGCTGACGCCGGCTACCGAGGCATCGCCCACGACCGGCGCGGCCACGGGCGCTCGACACCGGTGTACGACGGCTACGACTTCGACACCTTCGCGGACGACCTCAACGACCTGATCACGGGACTCGACCTGCGGGACGTCACGCTCGTTGGGCACTCGATGGGCGGCGGTGAACTGGCCCGCTACATCGGCCGCCACGGCACCGAGCGCATCCGTTCCGCCGTCCTGCTGTCCGCGATCCCGCCGCTGATGCTTCAGGGCCCGGACAACCCCGAGGGCGTCCCGCAGTCCGTCTTCGACGGCCTCAAGGCCGGCATTCTCAAGGAGCGCTCGCAGTTCTGGAAGGACACCGCCGTCGGCTTCTTCGGCGCGAACCGCGACGGCAACAAGGTCACCCAGGGCAACATTGACGCGTTCTGGTACATGGCCATGGCGTCGACCATCGAGGGCGGCGTGGACTGCGTGGACGCCTTCGGCGCGACGGACTTCCACGCGGACCTCACGAAGTTCGACATCCCGACGCTCGTCGTCCACGGCGACGACGACCAGGTCGTCCCGATCGACGCCACCGGCCGCAAGTCCGCGCAGCTCATCGCGGACGCTGAGCTGAAGGTCTACGAGGGCGGCTCGCACGGCATCGCCCTCGCGCCGGGCGACAAGGAAAAGTTCAACCAGGACCTGCTGGAGTTCCTCACGAAGTAACGCCCTCGGCCGGGTGGGTCCCCGTCACAGTGCCCCGAAGGCAACCAGGCGGCGCCACTCCAGGTACATGGAGTCGACCGCATGAGCGGTGGCGATGAGGTCGTCGGCCTGGTCGTCGACGTCGCACGCCCGCGCACCAGGCGCGGATGTCCGCGCCAGGACCGTCCCGCGTCGGCGTACCGATGGCCAAGGCCGCTCGCCTCCGCCGTGGCCGTGGCCGTGGCCGTGGCCGTGGCCGTGGGGCAGAATCGTCCGCACACGCCCTGACCGGGCACGACAGGCGCAGTCGAGGAGACGGTGACCGACATCCAGAGGGCAGATCGGCCGGACCGGTTCCCCGTCCAGCCCGCGGTGGTCGGCGGCGTCCTCGTCGTGACCGTGCACGGCGAGATCGACCACGACGTCAAAGACGTCCTCCGCCAGGCACTGCTGTCCCAGAGCGGCACGGCACCGCCCCGGATCGTGGCGGATCTGAGCAGCGTGACCTTCATGGACTCCAGCGGGATCAACCTCTTCGTCGTCGCCTGCCGACGGGTGAGCGCCGCCCAGGGGTTGCTGCGCATCGCCGGCGCGCAAGACTCCGTCGTGCGTGTGCTGCACATAGTCGGCATCGACGCAGTCATTGACTGCTACCCCACCGTCGAGCAGGCCCTGCGCGCCTGAAGCCTTGATCGGGCTGATTCGTTGCCTCCTTCTGAGGCGAACGCCGCTTCACCGCCGCGTTCAGTTCCTGGCCCACCAGCTCCGGCATTTCTGGCATCGGCTGCCCCAGCACCCAGGCGACCAGGGGTTCCGCGACCGTGTGCAGTGTGACGTTGGTGTGCTGGGAGACCTCGCGCGGCACCTCGAACCCGGCGGCCGGCGGTAGCCGGTGGATCGCGATGAGGACGCCGACACATAGGCCTGCGGGCCACCGCCGGCCACGCTCGTGCCGGGCGGGCGATCAGCGCGGTACTCCAGCTCACCGACCAGCCGTGGTCGGGCTCATGGCCGGGGGGCGACCACCAGGCCGACCACACCCCGCACGCAGCCGCCCCGGCGATGGGGAACTGCTCAGGCAGCACTCCACTGGTGCGCGCGGCCGCGCGCCACTCGGTCCACCGGTCGTCGTCCAGGATGCTGTCGAGATCCTGGATGCCCGCCCTCTCGAGAAGCACGCGCTGGTGACCAGCGCAGACAGTCACTGCTCAGGGGAGGAGCAACTTGATCTACTGCGGAATCGACGGGGTCGAACGAACGCACGACGTCGCCCTCGTCGACGACTCCGGCCTTGCCCCGCTGCAGCCGCACCGCTGCAAGCGTCAGCAGGGCCGCTTCCTACCCGTCGTCTTTGTCCCGGCCGTCTTCGAAGACGAAGAGTGGCTTGGCGCCACGTGCGGGTGTTTCGGCGAGCGCGATGGCTTCAGCGAAGCGTTCGAGCGGGAACGGCTGGCCCTGAGGGATGCTCAGCACGTTGTCAGCGACGAGACTGCGAACCTGGGACAGCGCGTGCAGCGCACCCTCAGGTGAGGCAGTGCCGAACCAGCGGTTCAGCCAGAAGCCACGGACCACTTTGTTCTCGTAGATGACCGAGCGTGCCTGCAGCGGGATCGTCAGCGCTGCCGGATCAGTCTGCCGATGGGTGGACAGCGCGCCGTAGACCACAACCTCTCCCCCTGGAGTCAACGCCTGGGATACCTGGGCACCTACGGGTCCCGCGACACAGTCGATGGCCTTGCGCACGCCGACCGGTCCTGCTGTCTCGGCCACACGCTGCAACAGGTCCTCGTCCTCGGTGCAGATGACCTCGTCACCCCCAAACGCTTTGATCTCGTCAACGGCACCACGTCGCCGCACGACATTGATCGTGCGAATACCCAGATGCCTGGACAGCTGGATGACGAGCCGGCCGACGGTGGAGCCCGCGGCCGTCTGCAACAACCATTCACCCGGCTGTACGTCGAGTTCGCGAGTCACGAGGAGCAGCGCGGTCAAGGGGTTGCCAGCGAGTTGACAGGCGCTGGAGTCGCTCAGATGGGCGGGGACCGGCAGGAGCCTTCGTGTATCGGCAACGAGGTATTCCTGCCAAGTTCCGGCCATATGGGGCCCGGGTACCGCCGGTACGGCAGCGACCACCACACGCTCGCCGACCTTTAGTCCCTCGGTATCCGGTCCCAGGGCCTCAATGCGGCCCACGCATTCCATGTGCCCCCCGACAGTGGGAAACTCGGGGGAGAAACCGTAGCGGCCGCGCAGGACGTGCAGGTCACTGGCGTGGACCGGAGTTGCCTTCACACGGATCAATGCCTGACCGGCTTTCGGCGTGGGAACAGGCCGGGATTCCAGCCGCAGGACATCGGTGGGCTCGCCGACCTTTCCGGCTACGAGCGCGCGCATGGATTGAGGCATGAGTGGCCTTTCGTCTCTCAGCGCCCGACAAGCTCGGCGGATGTTTTGGACAAAGTGCGCCAGGTGTTAAAAGTGCGCAAGGTGTTATCGGTGTCTGGCGGCCCCCTGGGCCACTGGCGCGCTCAGTGTGATCAGGTAAGCGCGCCAGGTTCGGGCGGCCTACTGAGGTCCGTGATCAGGACAGGTCGCCGCAGCGCACTACTCTGCTTCAGATTTTGAATCCGCCATTTCACGCTACGCCCGGCCCCGGAAAGATTCCCGGCGGCGGACGATGCAGTGTGGCGCGATGCCCTTTGCGCTCAGGACGACCTGACCGCCACCATCGATCGCCTGCGTGAGGTCACCGCGAGCGGAGACTTCACCTACTACGTGGACATCGCCCAGCCGGGGTGAGCGTGGAGCTCTGAAGTCCCATGCCCGCCCGCGGGTCATGGTGCCTCCGGCCCGATGCCGGGTGCTGACCTGGCTCTTCGGCGCGCGAGATGGGGCTGGAACTGGTCTGCTGGTTCTGAGGGCACCCTTGTACTCCTCGAGTGGCACTTGCGCGGCGGAAATCACCGTGCCGGTTGTACATGGCATGGGAAACGGAGAAGAGGTTGTCCATGTCTCAGGCTTCCACTGTCGCTGTTCTCGGAGCAGGCGCACTCGGCGCTGCGATGGCGACGCGGCTTGGAGAGACTGGCCACGAGGTACGACTGTGGAACCGTACGGCGGAGAAAGCCCGTGCCGTGGCTGAGCACGCTGCCGGGGTCACGGCAGTGAGCGCGGTGGGCGATGCGGTCTCCGGCGCGTCTGTCGTTTTCACTGTGCTCCGTGACGGCGATGCGGTCACACAGGTCATGTCGGATGCCGTCGGACGGCTCGATGACGGGGCTGTCTGGGTACAGGCGAGCACCGTAGGGCCACGGAGCGCCGATGCCCTGCCCGCTCTGGCTCGTGATCACGGTGTTGCGTACCTCGACGCACCGGTCTCGGGAAGCACAGCTCCCGCGTTGCAGGGGAAACTGGTCTGGCTGGTTGCCGGCTCCGAGGACGTTCTTGTGCGGGCGCGTCCCCTGCTCGACGATCTCGGCTCGTCCGTGCTCCACGTTGGAACGGGGACCGAAGGCAGTGCTGTCAAGCTCGCGGTCAACGCCTGGATGACTGCCTCCACGGTTGCCATGAGCGATGTCCTTGCGCTGTGTGATGCCCTCGGCATCGACCACGCAACGTTCCTCCAGGTGCTTGAGTCGGGCCCGCTCGCCATGCCGTATGAGTTGCAGAAGGTAGGCCTCATGGATGACGCCTCCTACGCGCCCGGATTCGCGGTGCAACTCGCACTGAAGGACATCGACCTGGCGGCGGCAGCCGCCGCTCCCAGCCCTCTGCTCCGGGTCGTCCGAGACCGCTTGGAAGCAACCGTCGCAGCGGGGCATGAGGACGACGACCTCGCCGCCGTCGACTACCTGAGGAAGCCACCGTCGTAGTCCGCCTGCGGGCCGTCGTTCACTGAGGCCCTTTGGAGTCGGCCCCCGCCCCCGTCACCGCCCTCGGTGCCTTCCTCGGTGGTGCGCTCGCCGGGGGCCGGCTGAACACCCGGCTGGGCACCGCCTCGAGCTGTTCAAGGACGTCAAGCGCCGGTCCGGTAGGGGGTGCAGCGTCAGCGTCTGTGTGGCTGCGGCCGGCCAGGAGGCGCTGGCGCGGTGGACACGCCGACGAGCACGGTGACGCCGGCGACCTGCCGAGCCTGATGACCGTGGTGTTCGAGGCCGCCGGCCACACCTTGCGCAAGCTCGCCCGCCACTGGGACACGATCCGGCAGAAGGACGACACGAAGACGTCCCCCGGCTGTCGACACCCTCCACGAGGTCCTCTACGCGGGCCGCCAGGTCCGCATTCACGTCCTCGCCGGCGGCCACGCCACCATCAGCGCCCTCGGCCCGGGAGGGCGCGAGCAGTTCTCCACCGTGATCCTGGGCCGGTCACCACCCGCACCTGGAACCAGCTCGCCCCGCACGTCGCTCCCGTCCCGAAGAGCACCAGGCACCCGGGCCGCGTCCACGTCGTACAGACTTCGCCGGCGCCCGCTTGCGCGGGAGCGGCCGGCGCACATCACCAGGAACGGGCGATGTGCGTTCACCCATCCGCGCCGGAGGCTGGGGTTGCTGACGGACATGAGGAGGAGCGGTGAGCGTACTGGCGGTCGGCTTGAGCCACAAGAGCGCGCCGATGGCGGTCCTGGAGCGGGCCTCGGTCACCGGGGACACACTCGGCAAGCTGCTGCATGACGTGGCGCAGGCCGAGCCCGTGGCTGAGGGCGGCGACGTTGATGATGACGGCGTACAGGTCTCCGCCGGTTTGGGCCAGGGCGTCCGGCACGCCCGCCGGGATCAGGGCCAGCTCGGGGTTGCCCTGAGGCGGCAGGAATGCTTGCCCGGCCTCTTCGTCGGTCCCGCTGCCTTCGACTTCCCGCACGCTCTGGGCGAAGCTGTCGGCGACTGCGCAGGCGTCGAAGTACCTCAAGGCTGATCGCACCTGGATGCGGAGCTGGTTGGCCACCGTCTGGACGTTTTGCTCAATGGTGTCCTCCACCGTCGCCGGCGTGAGGATCACGCCCCGGCGGGCCAGTTCGGCGAGGGTCTGCGCGACGGCTTCTTTGAACGCTTTTGCAGACGCCGGTACCGGACGATCTCGCCAGCCGTGATGAACGCCCGGTCGTGGAAATCGCCGTCCGAGGTGACGACGGCGGTCTTGACCCCCTGGTCGATGCCCACGGTGGTACCGGGCATGGCGTGCTGCCCGGGAGTGGCCGTCTGGTCATTGACGAGGAAGGACACAATCACCGGCCGCCCTTGCAGGACACGGTCGCGGCACGGATCTCACCACCCAGAGGGCGGGACCAGCGGAAGCGGACCCATCCCAGCTTCGGCAGCTTGACCCGGCACCGCTTACGCCCCAGCCGCTCCACGCTGATCTGCTGGGCGTCGGGGAACCGGAATGACGGCGACCAACGTGCCTTCGACCGCCACCGCACATTGAACGTGCCGCGATCCCGGCAGGCCCGGTCCAGACCCTTGAGCGTCTGCTGCAATGCGTGCGACGGTGCCGCCTTCAACCACGGGTGCTCACGCTTGGCGTCGGCCAGCTCGGCGCACTGCGGCGCGTAGTTCATCCACGCCCCGCGCCGCCGGTATTCCCAGCGCTGCTCCAGTGCTGCGTTCCACACCGACCGGCAGATGTTCCCGAACTCCTCGTACATCTCCTCTTGTTCAGGCGAGAGGCCGAGCAGGTAGCGGCGACCGGACAGCACAGGAGCTACTCAGACTTCCTGCGATCAACGCATCGAACGCAATTCGAACAGTGCGACTCCCCCAGGCGGGGGGTCGTGCGTGACTCGATGTGACTGAGCGCTTCAGTTGACGGGCGAGGCACGAGTGGGCGGGTGGACGCGTCAGAGTTGGCGAGGGGCGGCCCAGGCGGGCGTAGTGGTCCATAAAGCCGGTTCCTGCTGCCGCCCTGTCTGACCGCAGCTTCTTGTGCATCCGCCAGAAAATAGTAGCCATGGATATAGTAGCCATGTATTCTATTTGGCATGAGTAAGGGTTCTCCGGGCCCCACGCCTGGCTTCCTGGTATGGCGGCTCGCCAACAAGTGGCGCGTCGCGGTCGATCGCGCGGTGACTCCGCTGGGCCTGACCCACGCGCAGTACTCACTGGTCGCGTCGCTGCACGGCATGCAGCGCTCCGGCGAGCGGCCCAGTCAGCGCCGACTCGCCGACCACACCGGCCTGGAGGCGCTGTACGTCTCGAAACTGGCGCGCGCCCTGGAGTCGGCCGGCCTGATCGAACGCACCCGCGATCCCCGTGACCCGCGCGCCGTACAGCTCGCCCTCACCGAGCAGGGCAAGGCCGTCACGCGGCAGGCCATCGAGGTGGTCCAGGAACTGCTGCAGCAGTTGCTGGAGCCTCTCGGCGGCCTCGACGCCTCGCGGACGCGCGTGTTCACCGACGAGCTGATGACCCTGCTCGACGCACCTCTCGCTCTATCTGTGCCGAACGACGACACCACTCAGGGGAGAACACCATGACCACCACGGCACCCGCCGCCGACGCCCGCGTCCTCGGCCTGGCCCACTATGCCGCCCGCGGCGTCTTCGAGCATGTCCTGGCCCAGCACGGCGTCACGTTCCAGCAGCAGATGGCCCTGCGCGCCGCCGTCACCGCCGACGCTCCGCAGACGCCGGATGATGTCGTCACCCAGGTCCGGGGCTCCCTGAAGGCCGATCCGGCCGATATCCGCGCCACTCTCGACGAGTTGCTGGCCAAGCAGTTGCTCGTCGCGGACGGCGCGCACCTGCGTCCCACGGACGCAGGGCGCGAGCTGCTCGCCGCCGTCGGGGCGGAGGTCGCTCCTGTCTCCGCTCGCATCTGGGGCGGGATACCCGCCGAGGACCTGGCAGCCGCCGGCCGCGTCCTCGCCCTGGTCACCGAGCGCGCCAACACGGAGCTTGCGGAGCTGACCATCTGACCGCAGCGTTGCACGGTTTCCAGTGGCGCTGGTTCGCCTGGCGGACGGTCCGGAGCGCTTCAGTTGGCGAGTGCCGCCACCTGAAGCGCTCAGTCACACTGGGCAGCACGGTCTGCGCATGGCCACGGCTCCTTGCGAGCGAGACCCCATGCACCCGTCCTGCCTTGGGCGCGCTCCGGCGACGTTCCAGGCGGGGCGAGTGCGCGGCCGGACGGGCCCATTAGGCTTGGGCGCTCGGGCGGCGGTCGCCCGCCGCCCGATGGAGGGTACGGCACTCGTGCTGCTGCCCCGGACCACCGCACCCAAGGACGGCAACCGAGTGTCTTTCTTCACCATCGGCCACCGCGGTGTCATGGCCGCCGAGCCGGAGAACACCCTGCGCTCCTTCCTGCGGGCCGAACGCGAGGGGCTGGACGGCATCGAACTGGACTTGCACCTCAGCAAGGACGGCGAGCTGGTCGTCATGCACGACGAGACCCTGGACCGCACGACGGACGGCTCCGGTCCGATCGCCGACCAGGACTTGCGCCGGCTCAAGAAGCTCGACGCGGGCCTCGGCGAGCGCATCCCCACGTTCGGGGAGGTGCTGGACGCCGTCGGGCCGACGCTGCCCATCCAGGCGGAGATCAAGGACGTGGCCGCCGCCCGGTCGCTGGCTGAGATCCTCGCCAGCCGCGGCCTGCTGGACCGGGTCTCGGTGCTGTCGTTCCACGACGTGGCCCTGATCGAGATCCACAACCTGCTGCCGCAGGCCCGCACCGTGCTAGTGGCAGGCCCCAGCGCACACCGCGACACCTTCGTCGGCCGCGCCCAGAAGGTCGGCTCCACCTTGGTCAGCGTGGAACTGCGCCAGCTGAACCGGGCCATCGTGGAGAAGTGCGGCGCCGTCGGCATCGACGTGATGGCCTGGACCGTCAATGACGAGCGCGACCTGGCGCTGGCCCGGACGCTCGGCCTGGTGGGCTGCGTGACCGACCAGCCCGGCATGAAGCGGCTCGTCGAGGCCACAGCCTGACCTCCAGCCCTCGGTCGGCGAGCAGCACTGGGTGACGTCGTTGCGGTTGCCGCGAAAGCGGCCGCAACGGAGATGTCAGCCCCTCCCCCCGACAACGCCCGAAAACACGTGGTGCCTTGCGCGGATCCAGCGTGGCGGTGTCCGGCTGTCGTCGGTGGACTTCTGGCCGCAAGCGGTGCACACGGGGCGTTGCGCCGCACGCTCCCCGGACTGGCGCTCCGCCTCGCGCCGGCGTGTCCTGCTCGTACTGGACGGTATACAGCCGGTCGCCGTCGGGGAGGTGCCGTCGCCGAGCATCGCGCGCAGCAGCCGTGGTCAGCCGCCGTGGAGTGTCTCCTGCAGCCAGTCGAAGACGACTTCGCAGTGCTGTCTGGGCGCCATGGGCGAGCAGTGAAGCTGCGCCCCGGTCGCCGCTGTGAGCTTCACGTATTCCTTCGGGGCCGTCAGCTTGTCGAACATCTGGTGTGGCTGGCGAGGGTAGAACTGCTCGTAGTCGTAGTCGAGGACCAGTGTGGGCGCCGTGATACGGCCCACGACGTCCGTGATGTTCATCGACTCGATGAGCTTGGCCGGGGTGTAGAAGTCGGTGAAGAGCCTGCCTTGGCGGGCGGCGAGCATCGCCGGCACGGAGAACGGTTAGAAGCGCTTCTTCACGGTCGCCGCGTCAGCGGGCGACAGGTGTGGGGCGACGTCCTTCCTTGTTCCAGGCGTTGTTGGTCTCCGCTCTTGTCCGAGGTGAGAATTTCCCGCAGCTCCCCGAAGCCCTGCCATGGATCCAGGCATCCGGGCATGGCCACCACCGCCGCGAGCCGCTGTTCGAAGGCCGCAGCCCGGGGGGCCAGGTCACCTCCCATGCTCAGCCCGGTGAGAGCGATCTTGTCGGCATCCACGTCGGAACGGGCGCGCAGCCAGTCGACGAGCGGCGTCACCACGGTCTCCCAGCGCGGACTGAACACCATCTGCTTCACGAAGATCATCTGTCCCTGGCCGGGCCCCTCGTAGACGAGGGCGTTCCAGCCTCGGTCCAGCGCGGCGGCGACTCCGTACGTCCATATGTCGACGCTCTGTCCGTCACTGCCGTTGGTGAGGATCACGGTGGGGCGGCGGCGTCCTGACGCGTCGGGCCGGAACAACCACACGGGCAGCCGGGTCTTCCCGTACGGAACGTTCGCCGCCACCGGTGCCGGGTCGCACAGCCCGCAGAACGTGTCCCATGCGCCGCGGCAGGACTTGTACAGCTGTTCCTCGCTGCCCGGGTCTGGGAACCCAGGACGAAGAAGAGGTACTGGGCCTAGCGTCATCGCGCCGGGCGTGGAGCCGCCGGCAGAGGCGGAAGCCGTCGTCGAGGCGGGGGCATGCGCGGAGGAGGCTTCAGAGGTGGTGCAGCCGACGGCCAGCAGCAGCGCGGCCCCGCCACGCCGACGAGCCCGGACAGGGCGCTGCGCCGTCCTGGGCCGAGGAGCTGATCAGGCGGGGCATCGCTCATGGTGCCAAATGTATGACGTGTCTCCGCGCACCCCGCCGCACGACGCCCGCCATTGCCCCGACGGGCCCGATGCCCCCGCCCTCGCCTCCCGCGCGCTTGAGGTCGGCCCAGCCTCCTGAGGCGCGCGGCGTAGTCGGCGGTGATAGGCGCGATCTCTCCAGGCCCGGCGCCTGAGCCGGATCCGGTCCTCCACGCATTTCTGCCGTTGCGCCAGAGATCTTCCAGTCGCTGCTGGTCGCCGGAGCGCGCGGGCGCAGCCGCTCATCGAATGCGGTGGAGCGACGGTGAGCGCGGCGAGTTCCTCCCAGGCGGTCGCTGCTGGCGGCGGCGGGCGAATGGCGAGAGCCGGCGCCTGGCATCGCCCAGGAACAGGGCAGTTGCCGCCAGGCTGAAGAGGGGGATGGGGCTTCTTGAAAACGACCGGGACGACCCCTCGAGCAGCTCGCCGGTGAGTCGGGGCCGCCCGCGCCGTCAGGTTCCGGTCATCCGGTCCTGGCCAGACCGTCGAGGGAGGACTTCATGGCGCGGTCGGCTCCGGCCGGAAGGCATGGTCGATGTTGTCCTCGACCCACGAGCGGAGCGCGTTGAGCGGGATCGCGGCGCTGTGGCCAAGGGGCGTGAGGGCGTACTCGACGTGCAGGGGGACGGCAGGGTAGACGGTGCGGTCGAGGATGCCGAAGTCCTCCAGGCGGCGGAGCGTCTGGGTCAGCACCTTGGGGCTGACGCCCTGGAGCCTGCGCTGGATCTGTCCGAAGCGCTGGGGGCCGTCCTCGAGGGCGCCGATGGCCAGCGCGGACCACTTGTTGGCGAGCAGGTCGAGCAGGGCCCGGCAGGGACACTGGGCGGCGTAGACGTCGTGGTGCGAGTGCTGGCCGCTGGGGCAGGTGGTCGTCACGCTCACTCTCCTCACCAGGTCACTTCCCAACGGGAAGTACTAGACCTTGAAGGTAACTATAGTCCCGGGGATAGCGTCATCGACGTCGGGAAGGCCGTCAACGGCCTTCCACAGAGCACCTTTTCAGGAGATGACGCATGTCCGCAGACACGATGCGCGCGGTGGTTCAGGACGGTTTCGGCGGCCCGGAGGTGCTGCGGATCCAGCAGGTGCCGCGCCCGGTACCCCTGCCCACAGAGGTGCTGGTGCGGGTGCACGCGGCCGGGATCAACCCGGTGGACTGGAAGACCCGCGGTGGCACCGGGATGGTCGGGGTGCTGGGTGAGCCGCCGTTCAGCCTGGGCTGGGACGTGTCCGGGGTGGTGGAGGAGGTCGGCTTCGGTGTGACCACACTGAAGGTCGGTGACGAGGTGTACGGCATGCCGTGGTTCCCGCGCGCCGCGAACGCTTACGCCGAGTACGTGACCGCCCCCGCCCGGCAGTTCGCCCGCAAGCCCGCCACCGTCGACCACGTGCACGCCGCCGCGGTGCCGCTGGCGGCGCTGACCGCCTGGCAGGCCCTGGTCGACACCGCCCACACCCAGGCCGGCCAGCGCGTCCTGATCACCGCCGCCGCCGGCGGGGTCGGCCACTTCGCGGTCCAGTTCGCCCGGCACCTGTGCGCCCATGTGATCGCGACCGCCAGCGCCGCCCGACACACCTGGCTCAAGGAACTCGGAGCCAAGGAGACCATCGACTACACCACCGCCCGCTTCGAGGACGCCACCTCCGACGTCGACGTCGTCATCGACCTGGTGGGCGATGCCCACGACCGGACCAGCACCCGCTCGCTGCAGGCCCTGCGCCCCGGCGGCCTGCTGGTCGCGATCCCGGCCGGCGTCTCCCCGGAGTTGGCCCAGGCCGCCGAGGCGGCCGGCGTACGGGTCACCCCTTTGCTGGTCGAGCCGGACGGCGCGGCGCTGACGACGATCGCCGACCTGATCGACGCCGGCCATGTCGCCGTCGAGGTGGAGGACACCTTCCCGCTGGAGCAGGCCGGCGCGGCCCACGCCCGCGGGGAGGGCGGCCGCACCCGCGGCAAGCTCGTCCTCACCGTCACCGACTGACCAGACGTGCAAGCAGTTGGGCGGAGCGCCGTGTACTACGGCATCCGCCGCCATCAGGCACAGCCCGGACGCCGCGAGGCATGGGTGCGCCACATGGAGGACGTCGTCATCCCGTTCCAGACCTCGCTGGGCGTGGACGGTGACCGCCTCCTTCGTCGACGACCAGGATCAGGACGGCCACGTGTGGCTCCGCCGGTTCGAGGACGAGGCCCACAGCGGGGCCCTGTACGCGGCCGTCCACCACCACGACCGGTGGAAGAACGAGATCGGCCCGGTCGTCCACGGCCTGCTGGTCCTTGTGAAGACCATCGCCACCCGCGTGGTACCCACCCCCGCCTCGCCACTGCGCTGACCACGCCCCGCCAGCCCCGACCCGTCACTGCGCCACCCGCACAACACACCCACAAGCCACGAAGGAAACCGGTCATGAGCAGCGACACGCCCGAAAAGTCCTCCCCCGCCTCCGCGATCACCCAGACCGCCGCCGGCGCACTTATCGCGGCGGTGCACGAGGCCGCCGCCCGGATCGGCTTCACGGCGGCCGTCGCCGTCACCGACCCCGGAGGGCACCTCCAGGCCTTCGACCGCGCCGACGGCGCACCTTTCCTCACCGCCGAGATCGCCGTCGACAAAGCCTGGACCGCAGCCTCCTTCCACACCCCCACCCACGCCTGGAACGACTACCTCGCCGATCCGCGGATCGCGCCGCTGGCCGGCCACCCGCGTCTGATGGCGGTCGGCGGCGGCTACCCGATCATCGACAACGGCCGGTGCGTCGGAGGCCTCGGAATCTCCGGCGGCAGCTATGAGCAGGACCAGCACGCCGCCGAAGAGGCCCTGGCCGCCCTCGGCTTCGAGTCGCCCGCGCACTGACACTTCGGCCGGCCCTTGTGGCGCCCGTCGTGATCTTGACCGTTTGCCCTGCGACCCCGCCGGGGCCGGACTGCGGACAAACCCTTTCCTGCGCATGCGTCCCCCGCACTGCCCTGCATGGCAACGCAGTTGGTGAGGGATGTCGTTCCACGACCCCCGTTGAAATCGCTCACAGACGTACGGCCTGTGCTCTCACTAAGATCACGAGCGTCGTTCGGTCGGCTCCCGTTCCTCCGCCGTCCGCGCTCTCCCCTCCAGGGCCGATGCGTTCTCAGGAAGTGATCTTGAGGAGTGCGAGGGCGTGCTCGGGGCGTGACCGGTAGTGATCGGTTGCGGCGGCGATGTTGTGCCAGCCGCCCTGGCGCATCAGGCCGATGGCGAGGTTGCGCAGGGTAGCCATGAGGCGAGGTGCTGTGCCGGTGTGGATCCGGGAGGCGTCTTCGCCGTAAGTGACGTCTCGCACGTGGTGCAGGGCTTACACGGACCAGTGGTCCTGGACGAGTTCGGCCAGACGTGCGGGGCCTGCCTGCTCGGGGGTGAGGCTGGTGACGGCGTAGACGGTCTTCGTCTGGACCCTGCCGGTCTGGTGGTTCATGCGGCGGCGTTTGATCTGTATGGCCTGAACGGCGTGCGGGAAGCGCAGGGCGGGCGTGACGGTGCATGGCTTGAGCCGGCGGATCTCACGCCGTCCGTGGTCGGTTGTGGTGGTGCGGCCCTGCAGTGGGATCTCGCTCCAGGGCAGGCGTTTGATCTGTTTGCGGAGCTTTTGCTGGTTGCCCTTGACCACCAGCAGATAGTGGCCGCTGGCCGCGACGATGTGGTGGGCGTGCTCGCGCTGGGTGTGCATGGCGTCCGCGGTGACGACGACGCCGCGCAGGTGCAGATTCTCCAGCAGCGGGATGAAGGCGGGGATTTCGTTGCTCTTGGCTGCGACCTGGCGCTGGGCGATGACGGTCTGGCTGTCGTGGAGGGCCGCGGCCAGCAGGTGCACGGCGTGTCCGTCGGTGCGCGATCCGCGGATTGTCTTGCCGTCGACAGCTAGCCCGGTCAGCCGGTCGGGTTCGTCGACCGGGTCGGTGGCGCGGCGGGCGGGCCAGGCGCCCACCGCATGATCGACCGTGTCCCCGTCCAACCGCGCCAGCAGGCGTCCCAGGGTAGAGGCGTTCGGGGTGGCCCGGTTGAGCCCCAGCTGGTCGTGTACCTCAGGCGCCGCGTCGGCCGCGAAGCGGGCGATCTGCGCCAGCGACCGCGCGCCACCGAGCACCGCGACCAGGCACAGCCCCAGCAGTGAGCCGATCCGGTAGCGGCGTCCTCGAACCCGGCGTGGATCGGGGAGATGGTCGAACACCTCGGCCAGCGTGGCCAGTTCAGAGGGGTCCGTGGGTGGACATGACGCGGCTGCGTCCTCGAAGTGGCCCGTGAGGACGCTGATCAGGGAAGATGGCACGCGGACGCGGCTCCAGGTTGATCTTCGGTCTCAGCAACCTTGATCATCCGGCGTCGCGCCCGTCGTTTCCACTCGGCCATGCCACCCATCCCACGGGCCAGCGGGCCTGTGTTGCCATGCACCCCGTGGAACAGTCCAGCGGGTGCGCGTGTCCGCACCGGAAGTGTGGGAGAGGTCAGCTCTGGGCGGTGGGCCGGACGACGATGTCGTTCACGTCGACCGCGGCAGGCTGTTCGATCGCGAAAGCGATGGCCCGGGCGACCGCGTCAGGCGGGATCGCGATGTCGTCCCGCATCTTCGTGATCTCTGCTCTGACCTGGCTGTTGGTTGACGCCTCGGCGAAGTCGGTCGCAGTCGCACCAGGTGAGACGGTGGTCACCCGCAGGGAGGCGCCGGCTTCCTGGCGCAGTCCTTCGCAGATGGCCCGGACCGCGAACTTGGTGCCGGCGTAGACGGCCATGGTCGGAACGATGCGAAACGCGGCCGTGGAGGCGGTGGTGATGAAGTGGCCGGTTCCCTGCGCCCGGAAGACCGGCAGCGCGGCGCCGATCCCGTGCAGCACGCCCTTCACGTTGACGTCGACCATGTGGTCCCACTCCTCGACGCGCAGATCGTCGAGAGGCGATATGGTGCCGACTCCGGCATTGCTGACGAGTACGTCGAGTCGGCCGAAGCACTCACCGGCCAGCGCGACCAGGGCCTGCAGGTCGTCACGCCGGGTCACGTCGGTGCGGATCTGCACGGCCGTGCCACCTGCCTTCTCGATCCGGGCCACCAGTTCCGCCAGGCGTTCGGACCGGCGTGCGCCGAGGACGAGTCGCGCGCCGCGTTCGGCGAGCAGCAGCGCGGTCGCCTCGCCGATGCCACTGCTGGCTCCGGTGATCGCCACTACTTTGCCCTTGATTCCGGACATGAGTTGCCCTCTCCATCTTCGGCACCGGGGCCGGGGTGCCGAGTGGCAGCGGGTCCTGGAGGAGCGTCCGCCAAGCCGTTGCGCACTGGGCGGCCGGGTGCCGGTGTGACCGTGTGAGGCCGTCGGTAGTGCCGCGGCCCGTGCTCGCACACCAGTCTCCGTTTGGCTTAGCCTGGTATCCAGACCGTATTTATTCTGGAACTGAGAGTGCTATGCGTCATGCCCACGCAGCCGGACCGACGCCGTCAGCTGAGTGAATTCCTGCGCGGCCGGAGAGAGCGCCTGACTCCTGACGAGGTGGGCCTGCCCCAGACCGGCCGCCGCCGGACTCCGGGACTTCGCCGAGAGGAACTGGCACTGCTGGCCGGGATCAGCGCCACCTGGTACACGTACCTGGAGCAGGGGCGAAAGATCCGCGTCTCCGAACAGGTGCTCAACGCCCTCGCCGCGGCGCTGCGGCTCGACCGGCACGAGCGCGATCATCTTCTCCAGCTCGCCGGTCACGCGCCTGCGGCCGAAGCCGAGGAACGTGAGCTGCTAACGGCCGAGGCGCGTGCCGTCCCCCTGCTGCTCCAGCCGAACCCGGCGTACATCATCGGCGGCAACTATGACGTCCTCAGCCACAACCAGGCAGCCCACGAATTGTTCCCGAGGCTCATCACTGAGGCGGACCGGCCCGCCAACTTCGTCCGCTGGGTGTTCCTCGAACCGGTGGCCCGGGACGTTCTGGTCGACTGGGAACCCGAAGCACGCGGCCTGCTCGGCCGGCTCAGGACGCTAGCGGCACGCCATTCCGACGACCCGCGGTACACCCGACTGATCGAGGACCTGAACGAGGGCAGCCCTGAGGTGCGGGACTGGTGGCCGCAGTACGAGGTGCAGGCTCGGCACAGCGGTCGCAAACGGCTACGACACCCGCAACGGGGAGCGATCGATTACGCGTACACCGCTTTTCACCTGGCCGAACAGCCGGAGCAGACGCTGGTCGTCTATGTCGACAGCAGCGAACCGCCCGACGGGAGCGGAGCCGTGACCGGCGAATGAAGGAGGAGGTCGGCGGCAGTACCAGCGCTCACGGTACGGCGGCGGAGGGCCAGCGGCCGCGCGCCGAGCAACTGCTGAAGACAAGGGGACCGTCTCACCGCGGGCGACGCGTGGGGGCCCAGCCATTCTTCGATGCCGAGCTGCACACGGTTACTTCTCCGTCGGCTCCGGGGTGGACGCGACCCCGGTGGGCACAACGAGCGCAGTTCATCTCGAACGGGGGCCCAGGTTGACCCCCGCCCCGCCGAACCCGGTGACCCTTCATATCGCCACCTGAGAACGCATCAGCCCTGCTCTCCCCTCACCTCTCCCCTCACCTCTCCTGCTTCACCGCGCTTTTCAGACTCAACCGCGGCCCGAGCCGTCTGTCAGTGAGCGCCACGTCCCCAGCAGGGCACCAACGTAGGGAAAAGTGTGTCCGGTATCGCCGGTTGGCTCGACCGCCAACGTGATGTGCGGTCGTTGGTACGCATCCGCTCGCGCGGACAGGCATTCACAGAAGGCCGTCCGAAAGCGTGACAGTCCCGCGAACCCGTCCCGTTCGCCGACCTGCACCAGCGCACTCATCACCATGGCCTTCCTTGTGAACTCCTGGATTTCTTCGCAGAGTTCAGGATCACGAGGAAGGCCGTCCTCATGCCCTGCGATCACTCCAAAGAGTGGCCGCCTCAAAGTCGCCGATGTTAAAAGTGACCGCCTCAGAGTCGCCGATGTCAAGGAACAAGCTCACGGCGACGATGGTCGCGCTGGAGCTTTCGTCTGGTTCATGTCGCCGATCGTCTGCCACAGCCGCAGCGCCCGCCCGCGGTGCTGGTGCGCCAAGTGGTGGACGCCGGCGGCGGCGTCCAGGTCGCCGATCAGTTGCCAGCACGAGGCCTCGTCCAGGCGGTCACCGTGCCGGTGGAACAGCTGCGCCGCGCGCTCCAACGCCGGGCACGCCCGGTCCCGGTCGTGCTGACCGGCGTACACGCGGCCGACTTCCAGCAGCGTGTACGCGGCGCACCGCTCGTCGGCCAGTTGCTCGAAGGTGGCCAACGCCTGCCACAGGCAGCGCAGCGCCTCGTCCGGATCACCGCGCTGAACGTGCAGTCGGCTGAACCGCCGCAGCACGACCGCCACCCGATGCCCGTCATCGAGCGCCCTGGCCTGGCGCAGGGCCCCATCGAACCAGGACTCCGCCTCGTCGAGTTTGCCCTGCATGAGCCTCATCACGGCCATCGAGCAGGACAGCTGCGCTTCGAGGTGCCGGTCGCCCTCACCGACCGCGATGGCCAGCGCCTGCTCGACACGTTCGGCGGCTTCGTCGTCACGGCCCTGTACCCGGCTGACCGTGCTCAGCATCGCCATCGACAACGCCTCGCCGCGCTTGTCCCCGCCGTCCTGGCACAGCCCGAAGGAGGACTCCAGGACACGGGTCGCCTGGTCGAACTCGTCTCGGTAGATGTGCAGCTGGCCAAGACCGCGCAGCAGCACCGATGCGCCGCGCACGTTGCCGGCGGCCTCGGCTGCGTCCAACGCGAGCCGGTGCCCGTGCTGCCAGTCCTGATACAGGCACCGGTGGTCGTAGTAGGTCGCCGGGCTGGCCGCCAGCTCCCAGGCCAGCTCGTCCAGGCCCCAGTCCACGGCTAGTTTCACCGCGCCGAGCAGGTTGTCGCGTTCCGCGTCGAACCAGCCGACCGGGTCGGCCATCAGCCGGTCCACGACCGCGTCGGGCAGCGACCGGCGCGGCGCCGAACCGGGCGCGGCTGCCAGCAGCCCGGCCGGCAGCCGATCGGTGCCGCGCCCGACCAGATCGAGCCAGGTGGACAGCACCCGGATGATCGCGTCCCGCTTGTCCGTCGCCGGCAGCGGGGCGGCGAACTCCACGGCACAGGTCCTGATCAGGTCGTGCAGCCGGTAGCGCGGCTGGCCGATGGCGTCGGTGGCGGTGAGCCGCACCAGGCTGGCGTCGACGAGGGTGTCCAGCACCTCCTCTGCGTCCGAGCGGTCCAGCAGCGGGCCGACCACCCAGCCGGGCAGGGTGTAGGCGCCGAGCAGACCCAGCAGGCTCAGCGCGCGCACCGCGTCGGCCGGCAGCAGCCGTAGGCTCAGTTCGACGCTGGCTCGCACGCTGAGGTCCCCGATCCTCAGCTCGGCCAGCCGCCGGGACTCATCCTCGATCCGTTCCCGCAGCACCCTCAGCGACCAAGCCGGGCGGCCGGAGAGCTTGGCGCCGGCGATCCGGATCGCCAGCGGCAGATTGCCGCAGCAGTCGAGGATCGCGTCGGCCTCCGCTGGTTCCCGCTCGACCCGCCGCCGCCCGACAATTCCGGTGAACAACTCCCGCGCCTCTGCCGGGCGCAGCACGTCCAGGTCGATGTGCCGAGCGCCGGGTAGTTGCGTCAGCAGAGTGCGGCTGGTGATCAACACGGCACAGCCGTCGGCCCCGGGCAGCAACGGCAGCACCTGATCGGCGTGACCGGCATCGTCCAGCACCACCAGCATACGGCGGTCCACCAGCAACGACCGGTAGAGCGCGGCCCGCTCGGACAGGCCGTTCGGGATCGCGCTGCCGGCGATCGAGAGCGCGCGCAGCGCCTCGGCCAGCATCAGCCCCGGGTCCCGCGGCTCGTCCGATGTCGCGGCGAGGTTGAGGTAGAGCTGGCCGTCGGGGAAGGTGGCGCTCGCCAGCCGCGCGGCGTGCGTCACCAGGCAGGACTTGCCGACACCGGGACCGCCCACGATGACGGCCACCGGGGCCCGGTTCGGCGCCGACCCGTCGAGCAGTCCGGCGACCTCGGCCAGCGCCTCCGCCCGGCCCACGAAGTCGGGGACGTCGAACGGCAGTTGACGCACCGGCATCGCCATTGCCGGCCCGGTGGCCGCCGCGTCAGGACTTTCTGGTGGTGTGTCCGAGGGGCCGCTTGCCGGGACTGGAGTCGCCAGGGCGGGATCGGCGGTCAGGATGCGCTGATGCAGCGCCTGGAGCGGCAGGGTGGGATCGACGCCGAGTTCGTCGGCCAGTGTCCGGCGCAGCCGCTCGTACACCTGCAGCGCCTCGCCTTGTCGCCGACACCGGTAGAGGGCGACTATCAAGTGTTCGGCGACGTGCTCGTCGTAGGGGTGCTCGCGGAGCAGGGCGGTCAGTTCGTCGATGACCTCCCGATGACGCCCCAGGTCGAGTTCGATGCTCAGGCACTGTTTGTGCGTGGCCGCGCGTTTCTCGTTCAGCCGCTCCGCATCGATCTCCAGGACCCGGCTGGAGATGTCGACCAGGGCGTTACCGCGCCAGCAGGCCAGCGCCCGCCGCAGCGCGACAGCTGTCTCGAACGGGGCCGTGTGCCGTTCGGCGAGGTACCGTTCGTGGTCAAACTCCAGCAGGTCGAGCTGATCCGGGGCCAGGTGGATCTGGTAGCCGCCACGCCGCGTGCTGATCAAGGAGCCGGGTGCTCCGCACGCGACGAGGTTGCGGCGCAGCCCGGAGACGGCGTCCTGGACCTGACGGACTGCAGTAGCGGGCGCTTTCCCTTCCCACATCACGGCGACGAGCCGTTCCACGGCGACGAGGTTGTTGGCATCGACCAGAAGCGCGGCCAGCATCTTGGCCTGCCGCGGTCCGTCTAATCGGACTTCGCGTCCGGTGATCTGAGCGTGTAACGGCCCGAGCACGCCGAATCTCATGTTCCCCCTGGCACGTGACGATCAGCGCCGATCCCCCGGCTGACCTCGCACTAGGACGAATCTAGGACGGCCGACGGACCCGTGTCCATAGCGTCACGGTAGCGGGGCTCACCGCAGAGCGGATACTCCGGTCGGCACACGTCCAGGCGGATGCAGCCGGGGCATCGCCGGCGTCAGTCGATGCTGCGCGGACGAGCCCACGAAGAGCGTGACGGCCTCACGACGGCCGCCACCATCGGTGTAAGGGGGAAGAGAAACCCATGCACAAGCTGAACAAGGCCAGACGCGCCATCGCCATGACCGCCGCGACGCTCACGGTCGCCGTCGGCGCCACCATCACGGACGCGGGGAGCGCCGGCGCGACCATCGGCTGCAGCGGCGGCGACGGCTGCAGCCACCAGACCACCATCTACATGGACGGCAGGTCGTACTCGCCCACCCACGAGTGGTGGGGGCCGTTCACGGTGTTGAAGATGCAGAGCGATGGCAACCTCGTGCTGTACTGCCAGGGGCAGGGAAGCAGCCAGGCCAAATGGGCTACTGGCACCGCCTACAACCGCGCCTTCCCGTACGTCCTGTTCGAGGGCGGGTCCGGCGGCGGAAGCATGGTCGTCTACGACTCCGTCCTGATCAACACGCCCAACGGTTCCTACTTCCAGAACCAGGCCGAGTGGTCGTCGCTCACGAAGCCGCCCACGCACAGCACGAGCGGCACCGAGGCCATCGTCCAGGCCGACGGCAACTTCGTGATCTACGACGCCTACGGCAATGCGCTCTGGTCCTCGAACACTTACCACGCCTGCCCCGGCACTGGGGGCTACTGGGGCTGAGGGAAGTCGAGCTGGGCGCGGCGGGTGGACCCGTCGCGCCACCAGCCTTCATTGCCGTGCGTCGGCAGGCTGATGGACGGACTCATACCCGAACGACACCGAACGTCCTTTTGTGGCAGGGGGAATCTCCGTGAACAGTAAGCGTGTAGCGGGCACCGTCGCGGCGGCGGCGTTGCTGTCAGGACTGGTCGTGGCCCCGGCGCAGGCAGCGTCCTCGAACGTGGCGACGCCGACGGCGTGCACGGTCATCGACATCGGACTGCCGGCAAAGATCACTGTCGGCAACGTGTACGTCGGTGAGGTTGAGCAGCAGTACGACAACTGCCACAACGTCCGCGTCCACTTTCAGTGGTCCTCCGCGTATCGGGCCGCCCACCCCAACGCCCAGGTCGACGGTACGCCCTTCGGATGGAACCATTCCACGAACTTTGGCGGGTGGCAGACCGCGCGGCAGAGCCAGGACTACTGGTCGCCGTGGACGTGGATCTACCACAACAACGAGGACACGTGGCGCGCCGACGCGCAGATTTACACGGACGCCAACCCCGTCACCTGGTGCGGCATTGCCTGGGGTGACTGGCACAGGTACACCGACGGTGCCGAGTTCGGCGGGGTCTCGGACGCGAACTGCTGAGCATCACCTGACGCCGACGGAGCCTTGAGTACGGTCCGCATGGTCTTCAGGGGGTCGTGTCGGCCGACGACTGTGACGAATAGGCGGGCGCGTAGTGCCTGGCAGATCTGCTCAGGGCTCCACCGTAAGGTCCAGGCGGTCCTGGATGAAGGCGCGCAGTTCGGGGTCTGACCGATCTACCCGCGCTTGGGCGAGGGCGGCGGGCATCGGCGCGGGGCTGGGCGGCGTGCGGCCGGCACTGCCCCTTGGCCGGGTGCCGGTTGCGGCGTGTTTCCCAGCTGACAGTGGGCGGCCTGCGGCCCAGTTCAGCGGCGATCTGCCGGATCGTGGCCCTCTCATGCAACAGACTCGGCGTTACGCCCGTTGCGCCATCGTCGGCCGGTCTTCGGGTTGATGCCGACGGTCCGGCATGCCTTGTTGTTGCTCAGGCCCTGCTGCATGAGCTGGAAGTATGTCTCCCGCTCACGCAGCAGCCTCTTACGCCCCTGAGCTACAGTCCGCAGCTCGCGGATCTTGAAGTCCAGCGCAACCCCTGAACTGGGGTGTTGCGCCGACCAATCCTCCTGATCTTGACCCTGTTCCGGCGATCGCTGAAGGAAGCCCCCACGAATGGACGCCAAGAGCTACAACGGCGGCCTTGCCGATATCTACGCAAGCTGCGCGACGCGATCAAGCCCTTGGAGCGCCGGCTGAAGAAGCTGCAGGCCTATCGAGACAAGAGGATCGCCGTGCTGGGCGCGTACGAGAAGACGAAGGCGGACCGATTGGCGACGTCGGCCGGCCTGTCGGTGATCGACGTCGTCGCCCTTGTGCCCCGCCTAGGTCCCCAGGCACCCGCCGGCAAGCCCGCGGCGGAGGACGTGGCCAACGGATGCCGCCGATGATCACTCCAGGTCTGAGGCGGCCGCACAAGCGATCAAGGAACCGGCCGGATCCGTCGATTCCAACCTGGGCACACCGCCGACCGTGGTCGAAGAGCAGGATTCCGAGGGCCAGGACGAGGAATCGGCGCCCGATACTGCCTCGACCGCGCCGACCCAGCAGCCTCGACGAAGCAGCGGGACTGCCCGGCTGGAGCTGGGCGCGCGCGAACGTGGCGGAGATCCTGACTGCGGTGTACGCGACGGTCCCGGCCTCGATCGAGCGGATCTACGTGACCGGAGGCGATCCCTGGCACCGGGACGCGGCCCGGCATGAGTGGTTCTAGGACGCGGTCGCCGCGTGGCTGAATGGTCCGTTGCCGGAGGGCTGGCAGGTGGAGTTCTCGCGTGGCAAGGACCGGCAGGCCGGGCACCTGGTCCACCCCCATAACCCGGTGGGCCGGTGGAAGCGGGGAGACCAGCACACCGAAACCACTTCCGTGGGCGAGTGGTTCGATCCCGAGGGCGCGTCCCCGGAGATCGAGCCCCCCTCGGGCGCGGGAGGGTCCCCTGGCGAACCGGGACATCAGCCCGTTGAATGCGAAGGCCCTCGGTCTGCCGGACCCTCAAACTGTGACATCCATCCCATTGCGCAAAGTCACTTGATCTTACCTTTACCCCGGAAGGGAAACCTCCGCCTCGGAGTTCGTCTAGCTTTTCAGGGGAAACAGAGAAACCTCGGAAAGGATTGCCATGTTTTCGCATGCCATAAAGCGAGCATCCCTTATCGCGGCAGCTGCTGCGATGGCCGTTGGCCTGGGAGCCACGCAGGCGAGCGCGTCTCCATGGACCTTCACTCCTCAGCATCCTTACTACAAGGGGAGCGATCCTCGGGGGAACTTCACGGCTCAGATCAAGTACGACACAGGAAAGTTCCAGATGGGCTGGCAGTTGAGTGCTGCGGTCGCAGCCCCGGCCACTGGACTCATGAATGAAACCGCCGACCTCACGTGCAATGGACGCCGAGTGGCCCACGACAGTCACCCCGGCGTCAGCCCGCGGTACTTCCTCCACATGTCGGCACCATTGGGCAGCCGCTGGACCAGCTGTAACTGGGACTTGAAGGTCCATGAGACGTTCCCGATCCCGCGCGGCACGCGGACCGTCGACCTGGACTTTCCGTTCATCGTGACTCTGGTCTGAGGGCAGGCCCCACGCCAATAGCAGACTGCTAGAATCCAAGGATGACCAAGGCAAAAGTCCGTGTTTGGCACAATGAGGAAGGCTGGGGGGTACTCGACTCCACGGAAACTCCCGGTGGCTGCTGGGCGCATTTCTCGGCTATAGAAATGACCGGCTTCCACTTCCTCACAGCTGGCGATGTCGTCACCTTGGAGTGGGAGGCAGGCGAGCAGGATGGTTTTCAGTATCGAGCTATCCGGGTGACACCCACTCAGGATGTTTCGACGGGCTGAAGGCTAAAAGCACCAACTCTCATTGTAGGGTCGTCGCCTCGGAAAAGCGGCGGCCCTTACGGGTCTCGCCGCGCCGCGGTGCTCACCACCGGTGACGCCGACTGTCGCGGGGGGGTCCCGGACGCCTCGACAAACCCGTCGCGGTCGTTGCCCAGAGTCGCGGCGTAGGAGCGGTCGTCCCACAGGGCGGGTGATCTACGTGCGGGGAGCCCTCCCGTTCAAGGCGCGCGTCGCACCGCGCTTCGGCTACGGCACCGAAAGGCACACCGCGCACCTCGAAGGCCCCGTGGCGGTGTTCCACGCCCCGTCGCTCACGCTAGCGCTGACCGCCACCGCGCCGCTGGAGAGCGACGGCCTGGAGCTGTGGTCTCACTTCAAGCTCCGTGAGAGGCCGCAGCCCGGCTCCGCCTGGAAGATCCACACCCGGCCACCGGCAACGACCCGCCCCGGGGAAAAGGCCCCAGGGACATCGGCCTGTAGCCGATCCGGCCTCGCCGGACGGCGGGTGGGCCCTACCTGTGGCGGCCGTGGTCACTCGGCTGTGAGCTGCTTTGGGAGGCAGTCGGCGGTTCGAAGCTCCTGCAGACCCGGGGGTGTTGTGGTACCTGCGGGGACTCCGAGCGAGGCCCCCGACTGCGGGTCGCCGACAGTGACATGGGCAGGCCCGCGCTCAGCGACGTGGGACGACCGGGCGGGTCCGACCGCGACAGTCATTCAGTCAGTGCGTCGCGGTGATAGGAATCCGGGACTTCTTGCAGGCAGACATCCGGCCTGCCGGCCATCAGCTGCGGGCCCTCGACGCGGAGGATGGCAGGTCTCTGAGCGTGGTCCGAGCCAGTGGTACCCGATGCGCCGGGACCACTGGCTTCCGGCCACTGCCATGCTGTGCGTGGTTGTCGCGCGGTGGGGGCGTCAGAGATGACGTGCCACGAAATCGGCCACCTGGGTGCCGAGTTGCCGGCCCGCGCGATTGTCGAGGAAGGTGTGCTGGCCGGACCAGATCCGGCTGAGCCACGCTTCGGTCGCGGCGTCCTGGAAGCCGGCGAAGGTTCGGGTGACGCCCTTCGACGTCACCGCGAGGTGATGCCGCGCACCGTAGAACCCGGCGAGCGTCGTTGCCGCAGCCTGGCTGAGAGCGCCGTGAGCGCCGGGATAGGACGGATCCGGTGCGGTCGGCAGCAGGGGGGTCCAGTGGGGATCGCCGACGATGCTCGGGTTGTAGTGCGTACCGCCGAGCCGGATGGCGGTCACGGGTCGCCATAGGCGGTAGGCGTACTTGGCGTCGTACATCGCGATCGTGGTGTCGGCGAGGGACAGGTCGAGCCGGGCGAAAACCTTCACCGCCTTCTCCAGGTTCGCGTTCTGGGAGGTGACAAGGTTCTGCGCGACCTGGTTCCAGACGTTCCAGACGGGTGCCGCCGCCCAGAACTTCGCGGCTGCCGTCTGATCGGGGGTGCGGGTGGTACTGGTCTTGCTGCCCAGGCTCTTGACCTCGTTCAAGGCGGTGGCGTAGGCGGCGCCGCTCACGGCCGGCGGCGGTGCCGGGCGGAACTGGCGTCCGTTGGCCAGCACGAACGGCTTGACCGAGCCCCAGTTGGTGAACACCGGTGCCGGGAAGGCTGGAGGGGTGGGCCGGTAGTCACCGGCCTTGTCGCCGGGGCGGAACCGCGGCGGATTGGCTGAGGACCCGTCGTGGGACCGCAGGCTGATCAGTCGACGGGCGACCTCGGCTCCCACACCCATGCCCGCCTGCTTGACCGGGCCGCCCGGAATCGCGGACAACTGGCTGCTCAGCCGCTGGTCCACACCTGCGCGCTTGGCCGGGTACAGGGCGACCAGCACATCGTGGGCTGCCTGGTCCGCTGCGGCATCCGCACGAGCGCCTCCCGGCGCCGGCACCGAGGACACGTAGGCGGGGCCGGCCCGGGTGATCGATACCACGGCGTCGTACTCGGCGGCCTGGAGAAGCGCGAAGCTGCGCGTGGGTTGGACGGTGGACGGCTGCGCCTTCGGATCGCTGAGGATGGTGATGAGCTCGCGGTTCCACCCCACGACCGACATCCCCGACCCCGTTGCGGCGGTGCGCAGGGCCGGTGAGTGAGCGGTGGTGGACCCGAAGGCCGGGCTGGTGAGTCCGGCTGCCAGCGCGATTCCGGCAAGTATGGCGAGTGTCTTCTGCTTTCCAGGCATGTTCTGTGGCTCCTTGTTTCTGGTGGCGGGCTGTGGCAACTGGCGGTCCTGCACGTGGCTCATCTGGGCCAGCCACGCGAGCGTGATGGTGTCGGGGTGGTGCGGGCCGGCCGGCTGGTCGGGATGGCGGCGGTCGTGGAGGAGGAGTTGTTCGGCGGTTTCTGCGGCAGCTACGACCGGGCCGGGGCCGGGGTCGTCCAGGGCCATCCGGTCCCTGAGGGCGGTCCGGCGTAGCAGCCGGGCGCGTTCGGCGGCCGTCGTATCGATCGGGGGCCGTGTGAGGGGCCTGGCCTGGCGGCCGTCACGTTCGGCTCCGAGGGCGAGCACTTGGTGCATCTCGCGGCGCAGATCTGGCGCATTCGTAAATGCCTCGTGCGGGGGCGGGGCGTCGATGCCCTGGCCGCTGTTCGGGGTGACGTCCACGCTCACACCTCCGCCCGGTACGCAGGGGCCGGCGCCGCAGCGTCGACACAGCACCGTGTCGTGGTGGGGGCCGCCGTGATCGAGGGCCGATGGGTGTGCCGTGGACCGCATGGGTACGCGGGCCGGGCCCGGGCAGCCGTCGATGGGACACGGCTTGTGGGTCGCGAAGGCCCACTCGGCGGGTGTGTCGGGTGACCCGGCGCCGCGGCCGCCCGCGGCCGCCCGTCGCTGTGCTGCAGTGCCGACCCCGGCGGGGGGTCGCAGCTCGTGCGGAGGGTACGGTCCGGTCATGGCGAGCACCTCAGGCAGGCGTGGACTTCGCGGCCGCTGCGTGTCTGGTGGATCTCGGTCGACTGGGCGAGGTACTGGACGATGCCGGTGCCACGGCCGTGTTCGTCGGGGGCGGTGTCGGAGCGATGGCGTTCCACGGCCGCACCGGAGTCAGTGACCACAATGTGCAGATTGTCGTGGTCCAGGGTGAGTAGCAGGGTCATGCGCTCATGGCCGTACTGGGCGGCGTTGGCGGCGAGTTCGTCGACGACGAGCACGGCGGAGTCCCGCTCGCTTGTGGGCACACTCCAGGTCTCCAGCACATCGGCCGCGAAGTGACGGGCGGCGGAGACGTGCGCCTCCTGCGCCGGCAGGGTAAGCAGTGCCTGGCGGCGGCAGGGCCGGCCGAGCAGTGAAGTCGGGCTGGCGGAATCGGTCACAAACATGGTCTTCTGGCTCTTCTGTGGATTGGCTGAGACCGGAACGGCGTGACCGCGAATGATTTCTGGGGCGGTCGGTAGGCCGGATACTGATCCTGCATGGGCGCGCTCATTGAGTTCCACGGACGACACATGCCGGACGGTTCGAGCTATTCGCCTCTTTTGTTCGGATTCTTGCGAGTCATATCGATGTCGGCGCCTGTCTGGGCTCAGCCGCCTTTACCCAGAGCTCGCTGCCGTGCGGCCGGACCGGGCACCGGCAGCTCGGTCCCCTCGCCTGTGGTCTTCCGGACGGCCCTGCGGGAACGTCGCGCCGTGGAGCGGGACAGACATCCCTGCCCGCATCTCGGCTGGGTCGCGGTCCTCGGCGTGCAGACGTGCTGGATCCTCTCCTCCGGGCTGTACGGACTTCGGGGAAGAAGAAGAGTTGTGCACGCCCCGTCGGCCCACTCATGCATGAAGTCAGCTGCGGACTCGGCTGGTTCGCCGGAGCCGGGGCGAGGGTGACCAGGGCCCGGAAACCGTCGGCGCGTCGCGGGAAGGACCAGGGCGCCGGTCGCGGGAAGGACCAGGGCGCCGGCTGTCGCCTCCTCCGGCGGAGGTTGAGGTGTATGCCGTCGGCCGCCACACAGCCGTGCCCGCCCGTGTACGCGGCCGGCACTCGAGGGGCCCGGCGCGGGGTGGCCGGCCTGCCACTGCGGAGGTCGCGTGACTTGATCAGCCTGGCCGCGGGGTGATCTTTCCCGGCCGGCGGCGGCCGCTTCGACCACCAGCCGCCTCCGCGCGCTTGGTCCCGATCAACCCCTCGGCCATAGAGGTGCCGGTGTCGACCTCCGAGGCCGCCGCGCTCATCGGCCGGGAGCCCTTGTCGGACGGTCTCGCCGGTCCCGGAGCTGGGTGGTGTGGCGGCATCGGGGGACGACGGTGATCACGAGCGGGCCTGTACAGCTGATGTCACGAGCAGAAATCTCTTCGATGGCCATCGGCTGGACATCCTGTGCGCGCTCTTCCAGCCCGGTCCGCCGGTCGTGAGGCGGCCCGGTTTCTGTCGACTGCCCGGGACTCCTCCCCGCTGGGCCGGGCTTTTTCGAAGGCGACGTCTTCTTGGCCTCTGGTGCCACCATGCGCTCACGCCCGGCTGCTGTCGTCATGTTGATGGGGCTATGTGAACGTGGTTCTGGCCGCAGTTCCGTGAATGCCCAGGTCAGGGGCGGCATGCAGGAACGTTCCTCTGCGGGACATCCTGCGCATGGGGGTCGAATCGCTCG
>NZ_JBEYEW010000046.1:0-37373 GCF_040634095.1 Streptomyces sp. NPDC007205 | reverse complement strand
AGACTTCCTCCACACCTACAACCACCACCGCTGCCACACCGCACTCGGCGGCCACCCACCGATCAGCCGTGTGAACAACGCTTCAGGTCAATACAACTAGGTCCTGTCCCAGGTCGCAGGCCGCTGCGGCGATGTCAGGGGAAGCGTCAGTTCCGCCCCTGACGGGTCTGGGCCGCCGGATGTCCTCGAACCAGAAGTAGGAACGAGACATCAGTTGCTTCCCCCGCTCTGAGACACCTATGAGGTGTCTGGAGAACCGTCCATCTTCGGCTCGTGGTGAAGATCGTTGCCGACGGGCAGGGTCGTCACGGCCTCTACCCGCGAGCAGGTCCTGTGCTGGAGCGCCCGCGCCATCCATGATCCCCAGTGGCCAAGCGGTCCACGATGCCCAACTGGCTCAAGGCTCCGAGGCAAGCCGGCGCGACCACCTCGATCCGGTGGCCGGCGGCTCGGTAGGCGCGGGGGGAGGCGCGCAAGTCGTTCGGGTCGGCGAGCGCCGACTCCGCCACGGCGTCGAAGCCCATCTCGCGCACGTGGGTTTCGACGGCGGCCTGCCAGCGGGCGGTGTCGGCCCGGACCAGGGCTCCGGCGGTACGGACGTCGGCCGCCAGGGCGTCGGGGTAGTGACGGTGAGCCGGCTCGTACAGGTCCCGGCCGACCCGCAGGGCGCCGCCCCGACGGTCCATCACCGCCTGTACAAGGTCGGCGGTCTGAGTCTTTCCCGCCCCAGGCTGTCCCGCGACGACGACTGGAACCGGCTGGCGCTGCGGGACGGCATCTTGCGCCGCGGCCGGGAGGATCACCCGGTGCAGTACGTCGAGGCTCTCCCGTTCGGACAGAACAGCCGACCCGGCGTCCCCTGCCACTGCACTCCTCCCCCAAGGACCTGTCGCAGCGAAAGGTCGCGCGGGCCGCTCCGGTGCCTTGCACCCCAACCGGCAAATGATCTCTACCGCAGGCAGTTCACGACCAGCACAAGCACCCGGAACAGCGTCACTGAGCCGGGATCGGCTGGGTGAGGTTCACCGGGTTGCCGTCGGGGTCCTGAATGTGGGCGACGCGCCGTCCCCACGGCATGTCGTTGGGGCCGCCGTGGACCGAGCCGCCCAGCGCCGTTACCCGGCCGAGCGTCTCATCGACGTCGTCGACACCGATGCTGAGCAAGATCCGCGATGCCTCCCGGTCCCCCGGGTTCGCCTTGGCCACCAGCCCGAGGTCGGTGTCGCCGATGCGCAAGCCGAGGTAGAAGACCGGGCCTTCCTCCGGCACCCGGAAGATCTCCTTGGCGCCGAACAATTTCGTATAGAAGCCGAGCAGAACGTCGTGGTCGGCAGTCAAGATCACTGGCTGGATGGTGGACATGGCACTCCTGTCGAGAACGGTCGTGTCGCTGGGTAGACCGTTCGAGGACGGTCAACTCATCGGCAAAACCGCCCTGCCAGACGATCCACACCACAGACTGCCGCCCACGACCAGCACGAGCACCCCGAAACGAGGTCACGCCACCCCCTGACCAGCGCTTCAAGATGGCGGAGCTTCATTGATCGCTCACTCGGCCTGCCCTGGCTGAGTCCCGGTGTCTTGGCTATCGCGCTGGGCCTTGCGTTGGAGGTCGGCCACGCGTTGGAGGGCCATCTTGAAGGAGGCGTACTCCCGCTTGCCCAGTGCCTTCGCGTGGCGTTCCTCGATCGCGCGCATGATGGAGGCGGCGGCCTCCATCTGGAGCAGGCCGCGTTCGGTGGGGTAGATCAGTTTGGCGCGGCGGTCTGCGGGGTCGGGTTTGCGTTCGACGTAGCCCAGGCGTTCGAGGTCGTCGATGAGGGAGCCGATGACCTGCTTGTGCTGTCCGGAGGTGCGGGCGAGTTCGCTGGCACGGATGCCGTCGGCACGCAGGTAGGCGAGGACGGCGCCGGCGCGTGGCTGGATGTCGTCGAAGCCCTGCTCGGCGAGTGCAGCGAACAGCTCGCGCTGAACGGAGAAGAGGACCCGGGCGGCGAGCACGCCGAGGTCTGACTTCGCGGCCTGGTGCCCGGTCAACGTCCCTCCCGTCTCGACGGTCGTCCGCCGCTGTGCTGTGTGACCTGCCGATTTTAGGCACCCGCCCGGTGGGCTCGGACATCGCTACACCGCCCGGGCAGCAGGCCCCGACCGGCGCTTGCACTGCGGGGGGTCGAGGCATAGGCTCAATTAGTCACTAATATTGACTATCAAGATTAGTGACCAATCGAGCTGTGGCTCAACCCCCAAAGGAGCGGAAGATGAGCGAGCACAGCAAGTTCCTGGAGTCGATCACCCGAGAGAACGCCGCCGTGGTGCTGGTCGACCACCAAGTGGGCCTTGTGTCCGGCCTCCGGGACATCCCGGTCGGCGAGCTCAAGCACAACGTGGTGGCGCTGGCGCGGGCAGCGACCGCATTGGGCATCCCTCTGGTCGTCACCACCACCGCAGCCGGCAGCATGTGGGGGCCGACCGTGCCCGAGCTGGTCGAGGCGCTGCCCGCAGGACAGAAGATCATCGACCGCAGCACGGTCAACGCCTGGCACGACGACCGGGTCCGCGAGGCCGTCGAGGCCACCGGGCGGCAGAAGCTGATCTTCGCCGGGGTGTCGCTCGAGGTGTGTGCGGCACTGCCCGCGATCTCCGCGACGGCCGCCGAGTACGACGCATACGTCGCCGTGGACGCCTCCGGCACCTTCAGCCAGGCCAAGCGGGAGGCCGGACTGCTGCGTATGCAGCAGGCAGGCGTCGTCGTCAGCGACTACGCCACCCTCATGGTCGAGGCTCTGGCCGACAACGCCGCCCCGGAGGCCGGCGCCGTCTACGCCGCCCTCGACATGCCGTTCGCCGTCCTGGTCGGCCAGATTTCCGCGGCCTACCGGGCCTAGAGGTCCGCCGTCCGTCGGCCTCGGCGCCTTCCCCCGTCGGGGGCGCGGTGGCCCGTGTCGACCGGAGACGCTGTCGAAACTCGTGAACAGTTCGAAGGATCTCCGCGGCACCAATGACGCCAAAACTCGCCTACTGGTGCTGTCGCATCTCGCATGGACAGCAGATGTTTGCCACTTTGGGAGGTACGAGAGTCCGGCGCTGTTCGATTGCCAGACGACTAGAAGATGTCGGCCGATCTGTCCTTCGTCAGGTTCTCGAGGATTGTGCGCATCCACGGGGTGTGAACGGCCGGTAGCCGGACCAAGGTGTGCTGGAACGTTCCCCGGTCGACCCGGAAAAGGTAGTTGGGGCGCGGCGGGAGCGGGTCGTCGCGGAGGACGTCTTGAGGTATGCCGCCCGACGCGGGAACCGGCAAGTACGGCTGGGGAGAGACTAGCCACAGCCACACCCCCAGCGGCAGGGGCACCGGGTATGCCGAAGCAGCCGGGCCGGCGGGGGCCCAGGTCTGACCCGTCTGGGGATGGACCGGTACGAGGAGGATGTCAACGCCCGCGTCGGGGGAGGGCTTTCCTGGCCCAGCCAGGAGGGCGCGCCGCGTTGGCGGGCCTGCGGGCAGCAGGGTGTCGAGCGCGCGTTGGAACACGTCCGCGGTCAGGCCGTTGGGGACCTCTACCGGCTGTCCTTTGGAGGCCACTAGCAGGTGGGCGAGCGCCTGGCCGGCTGCCGCCTCCCATCGCGGGCTCCACGACCAGTAGTGGCTCGAGCCAAACCGTCCTCCCCATGTGGCAATCGGCTCGAACGGGGGCGTGCTCTCCCCCCTCTCTGCCAGCTCCGCCCAGGAGAACGGCGCAGCGTGGACACCGTCGACGAGGACGCGGCGCACGGCGTCTGAGCTGAGCCGCGCTGCCTGCCAGAGCGAGCAGTCGTCGACCCTGGTTGCCACGGGCAGGTCGCACGCTTCGCAGGCCATGTTCGGCCCGTCGGCCCCATCGAGGCCACAGCAGGCACCGCCGCGCTTCTCGGGGATCAACCGGGCTCCGCGGATATCGCCGGGCGCGATGACAATCGCCCCGGGCGCGCTGTCGGACAGAGCGTGGACCGGCGCGAAGATGCCGCGCGCCTCCGCCTCGACCGGATCGATCTCGTCCCACATCCGCCACGGCCCTCCCCAGGGGTCAGGGGCCACGGCAAACGTCCCTGACTCCATGAGCACCGGAAGCTGGACCCCGTTCCCGTACTTCTGACGGGCGTGGGCCGGAAGGGATACCTGGGACAAGGCACGGTCAGCCCGTCATCGCACCGCGCACAAACGAAAACGAACAAAAGCCCCTCCGTGTGGGAAACAGGTGCATCGGCCGCAGGAGCTGGGCTTCGGGTCGGGCATGACCTGCTGGCGGCGCCTGGCCGATTGGAACGAGGCCGGGGTGTGGGACGAACTGCACCTGGTGCTTCTGAAAGTGCTGTGGTCGGCTAAGAAGCTGGCCTGGTCGCGGGCGGTGATCGACTCATCCCATGTGCGGGCGGCCCGGCAGGGCCCCAAAGCGGTCCCAGTCCGGCCGACCGCGCACGGCCGGGCAGCAAGCACCACATCCCCACCGACGGGCAGGGTATCCCGCTCGCGGTGTCGCTGACCGATCTACTGCGGAATCGACTGGGCGGAGGAAGACCCACGACGTCGCCCTGGTCGACGACAGCGGCCAGTTACAGGTCATTTCATTTGGTGTGATCTTGCGGCATGCTGTTCGCGTGTCGAGCGAGTTGGTCGAGCGAATGGTGCCGGACGGGTTGTGGGAGCTGTTTCAGCGGGTGGTGCCGCCGGCTCCGGTGCGACCGCAGGGCGGCGGCCGCAGACGGCACGGCGACCGGGAGGTGCTGGCGGCAATCGTGTTCGTCGCCACGTCAGGCTGCACATGGAACCAGCTTCCGCCCGGCTTTGGGGCATCGGGCGTGACCGCGTTCCGCCGGTTCACCGAGTGGTCGCAGGCTCGCGTGTGGGCCAAGCTGCACCGTCTGATCCTCGACGAACTCGGCAGCCGGGGTGAGCTGGACTGGTCGCGGTGCGCCATCGACTCGGTGAGCGTCCGGGCGGTCAAAGGGGGCCCCTGACCGGACGGAATCCGACCGACCGTGGCAAGAGCGGATCGAAAATCCACCTCATCGTCGATCGACGCGGCCTGCCCATCTCGCTGGGAATATCCGCCGCCAACACTCATGACAGCCAAGCCCTGCAGGTCCTCGTGCAAGGCATCCCGCCGATCCGCTCACGCCGCGGGCCGCGACGCCGACGCCCGGCCAAGCTGCACGCGGACAAGGGCTACGACTATCCCCACCTGCGGCGATGGTTACGCACGCGAGGCATCATCCCTCGCATTGCTCGCCGCGGCATCGAAAACTCCACACACCTGGGCCGACACCGCTGGGTCGTCGAACGCACCATCGCCTGGCTCACCGGGTGCCGACGCCTGCACCGTCGCTACGAGCGCAAGCCCGACCACTTCCTGGCCTTCACCGCGCTCGCAGCCACCCTCATCTGCTACCGCAGACTCCCCAAATGAAATGGCTTATTACTGGCCAAACGGCACATCACCGACGACGCGGCCGGCTACTAAACCTTGGCGACCTGGTCATCGACACCATTGCACGCCGCTGCACCCTCCACGACACGGAGATCTTCTTGCGGCCGAAGGAATTCGACCTCCTCGCCCTCCTCGCGCGGAACCCCGGCACCGCCGTCTCGCGAGAAACACTGATGGCACAGGTGTGGGACGAGAACTGGTTCGGCCCCACCAAGACCCTGGACGTCACCATGGCCGGCCTGCGCCGACGTCTCACCCAGGCCGCCGAGGAGTCCGCCCGCCCTTGCCGGTTGCCTCACATCACCACGCTCCGAGGGCATGGCTACCGCCTCGAGCGCTGCGGCTGGAGCGATGCGTCCAGGACGAAGAGTTGACTGGCCCTCGCCTGTTCGGGCAGTAGCGTCTGCATTCATTCGGCCGACGCCATCCGGTCAGCGACCGCCCCACGAGAGTCTGCGGACATGCCCAGGCTGCCGCAGGCGGCCCCGGCCGCATTGCGGTGTCCGCAGCTCGCCGGCATGTGCCGAGGAAGCGCGGTTCTCTGCGCCACCTCGGCCCACCGAGCCCGTCGGCCGGGTGGGCCGGCCGGGCGCTGTGCGGTCTGTCAGCCCGTGTCTGTCAGCCCATGTCCGTCAGGAGGGCGTTCAGTTCCTTCTCCTGCTGCGCAGGCGACATCGGCGGGTTCGAGTGATCGATGCCGAACGTCTTGAGCACCTTGTCCATCTGGGCGTCGATGGAGGTCCAGCCGGTCTGGTCCAGCGGCTGCAGCGAGGCCTGGTCGGCGTCCCACAGGTCACGCAGCGACTGGGCGGCCGCGTGCGCGCCGGTCGCGTTCCCCGAGCGTGCGTCCTTGAGCGAGGTGGAGGCGAGGGTCCGCAGCGCGCCCACCTTGGCGGGCGGGAACTTCTTCACCGCCTGGCCGGGAGCCATCTGGATGGCGGACGTGTTGTCGGTCTCCGGCGCCGGGCCGACGTGCGGCTGGCCGTGGGCCCAGACCAGCAGGCCCGCGGTGGCGACGGCCAGTAGTCCGAAGCCGGCAAGCGCGGTGCGCTCCTTGCGCGGGTTGCTGGTGGCCGGTGCGGCGTGGGTCGCCTCGTGGGTCTCGGTCACGTCCGAGCGCGTCACCGTCAGGTAGACCACCGTCGCCAGGATCAGGCCGAGGAAGATCAGGCTGGTGGTGAACGTGCCCAGCGCGAGACCGGTCGGGTCGCCCGGGTTCTCGGCGACCTTGGGGGAGGCGAGCCAGTCGCCGATGTTCGCGCCCAGCGGGCGGGTCAGGATGTAGGCGAGCCAGAAGGACAGCACCGGATTCGCGCCGAACCTCCACAGCGCCGTGATCGCCGCGATGAGGCCGAGCGGCAGCAGGACCGAGACTCCCGGGCTCCAGCCGGTGAGCTCCAGGGTCCAGTCGCCGGTCGCGGTGCCGAGCGCGAACGTGACGAGAACGGCGAGCCAGTAGAACGACTCACGCGGCAGCGTCGTGACCGAGTGGATGGAGAGGGTGCGCTCGCGCAGCCACCACACGCCGAAGACCACGGCGAGCAGGACCGAGAACACGGCGGAGCTGATCCACAGCGGCACGTTGAGCTGGTCGGTCAGGATGTCGGTGTACAAGGTGCCCGTGACGCTGACAACGACCACGGTCAGCCAGTAGGGGAACGGAACGTACCGCTTCAGCCACAGCTGGACGGCCAGGACCACCAGGAACACCGCGGTGAAGATCCAGGCCGTGTTCACCAGGCCGACGCCCAGCTTCATGTTGATCCAGTCGGCGAAGCTCTCACCGACGGTCGTGCACAGGACCTTGATCACCCAGAACCAGATGGTGATCTCGGGGACCTTGTTGAGCATGAGCCGCCCGCTGCGCGTGCGTGCTTCCGTTGTCGTTGTCATGCAGGGAGGTTTACGCGGAGAACCTGCACACAACCTGACTACGTGGTCGCACGAGCGGCCGGGAGCGTCACCTCGACGTGACCGCGGCCGTCCGCGATCGCGCGGACCTCCACACCGGCCGAGGCGGCGATGCGCCGGACCACCGGCAGCCCCAGCCCGTACCCGCCGCCGCCAGTCACACCCGCTTCGAAGACCCGGTCGACCTCCGCGGGATCGAACCCGGGGCCGTCGTCCAGGACATCGACCACGATTGCCTCACCCTGGATGCGCGCGGTGATCCACACACGTGACCGCGCATGCCGCAGGCCGTTCTCCAGCAGGGGCGACAGCAGCGACACGGCGACGTCGGCCGCCACGGCGACCTCGGCCTTCGCGGGAAAGGCGAGCTCGACCGCGCGGCCGGCGATCGCCTGCCGTGCGGCGGAGCGCAGATCGCACCGGGTCCCCTCGTCTGTCCGTGCGCGCGCGGCGCGCAGAATCGTGGTGATCGCCGTATCGAGGCGGTTGACCTCGCTCAGCACCGCCTCCGGCGGCACCGGCTCGCCGGACAGCTGCGCCAGCTGTGCCTCGGCCCGCAGGACCGTGAGCGGTGTCCGCAGTTCGTGGGCGATCTCATCGGTGAGCTGGCGCTCGTCCGCCAGCGCGTTGTCGACGCGCTCCAGGAGGTGGTCCAGGGTCCGCCCCAGTTCCCCGAACTCGTCGCGGGGGACCCCGAGGTTGAAGCGGCGCCCGGGTTCGTGATGGCCCCAGTCGTCGGCGAGGGCGGCCATCTCGTGCACGACCCGCATCGCGCGGCGCACCACGAGGTGTGCGACACCGCCGGCGAGGAGGATTGCGAGGCCGCCCAGTATCAGCGACAAGGTCAGGCTGTGCTGCTCGGATGTCTCGTAGGGCGTGAGGTCCACCCGGACGATCACCATGACGTGGTGGCCGTCGATCGGGACCTCCCGCGCGTACAGGAGGTAATCGCCGACCGACGCGGTCTGCGATCGCCCCGAGTCCGCCAGCTCCTCGACGCGATCGACCACGCTCGGCGGCACGTTCCCGTCGAGCAGGCGGCCGTCGGCATACACCCAGGCGACCTCGTCCAGCGCCTCGCTGCTGTTCTCCGTCAGTACGACACGGCCGCCTTTGGCGGTGACGTTCGCCGCGACCGCCTCGGCGCGAGTACGTGCCAGATCGTGCGCGTCGGCGTCCGTCACCCGGCTCAGCAGCACGTGCGATACCACGACCAGTATCGCCACCACGGCGGTGGCGATCAGCACGGTGAGTGCGACGACCCTGCTGCGGAATCCCGTCACTGCCATCGGTAGCCCACGCCGCGGATGGTCGCCAGACGCTCGGCCACACCCAGCGGACCGAGCTTGGCCCGCAGCCGGCGCACATAGGAGTCGAGGGTGTTGTCGCTGACCTGCGCTCCGTGCGGCCAGCCGGCAGCGATGAGGGCGTGGCGGCGAACCGCGTCGCCCTGCGAGGCGATCAGGCGGCCCAGCAGCCGGAACTCGGTCGGGGTCAGGCTCATGCTCACCGAATCGTAGGTCACCACGTGCTTCGCCGGATCGAGGACGACCTCGCGCGGTGCGGGCGCCACGGTGGCCCGGCGCAGCAGCGCTCGGACGCGGACCAGCAGTTCCGGGATGTCGAAGGGTTTGGTCATGTAGTCGTCGGCGCCGGCCTCGAAGCCGCCCACCTTGTGATGCAGGCCGTCCAAGGCGGTGAGCATCAACACCGGCGTGTCGACGCCGCGAGCCCGGAGGGCCAGGCAGACGTCGCGGCCGTCGGCGTCCGGGAGCCCGAGATCCAGGACGACCAGATGAGGCGCTGGTGCGAGCTGCCGCAGCAGGCTGTCGGCCGTGGCGGCGACGGAGACGGTGTGGCCGTCGTGCTCCAGGGCGCGCTTGAGGACGCCGCGGACCGCCGCGTCGTCTTCGCACACCATGATGAAAGCCACGTGCTGACCCTAGGTACTCTCGTCCCAGTTCTCCATCTGCCCTGGTCAGCCGCTTGGCGATAGCAGCCCGAAGCCACCTACGCGGTCCAGACGGCCTCGACCGCCCAGCGCGATCGCGAGAGCGGCACCTGGAAGATCGCTTCAGCGAGCGGCAAGGCCGACGGAGCAACAGTGATGTCGGGAGACCTCGTCTACCTGGTGAACCAGCTCGGCAGTACGTCCTACCTCGACGTGAACGGAGTCCCGGACCCGGCCTCTACCGGCGAACGCTACCGCGTCCACACGTCGGCGCAGCCGAACCGTAACGGCAACAGCGGCGAGTGGTTCCTCTTCGCCGAGACCTCCTCACCCGACGACGGCGCCATCCGTGCCGGCGACGTGGTGCACATCCTGAGCAACTGGAACAACACCCGGGGAGGCTGGCTGGACACCAGCGGAGGCGGCGCACCCGGCGGGAACGGGCTGCACACCGCCTTGGTCGGCCATTACTCCAACCGCGCGAACGGCTCCGGAGCCTGGCGCTTCGCGAATTAGGAATTGCGAATGATCGCTCCGTAGGAAACCGACAGCGAAGTCGTCCGTCGGGAGGCACCAGGACCACACCGCACGGAGGCACCACATGGCCGCAATCTGGGCCGGCATCGACGCAGGCAAGAGCCACCACCACTGCGTCGCGATCGACGAGAGCGGCCACCGGCTGCTATCCCGACGCGTCACCAACGACGAACCCGAACTTCTGGAACTCCTCGCTGACGTCTTGGCTTTGGGCGACGAGGTGACCTGGGGCATCGACCTGGCCGACGGCGGAGCCGCCCTGGCCATCGCCATCCTGCTCAATCACAACCAGCCGGTGCTCCACCTCTCCGGCCGGGCGATCCACCGCGCGTCCGAGGGCTACCGCGGCGAAGGAAAGACCGACGCCAAGGATGCAGCCATCATCGCCGACCAGGCACGCATCCGCCGTGACCTGCACCCCTTACGGGCTGGCGACGAGACCGTCATTGATCTCAAGATTCTCACCGGTCGGCGCATGGACCTGGTCGCCGACCGCACTCGCACCGTCAACCGGCTCCGCGCCCAACTCGGCGGCAGTTTCCCGGGCCTTGAGCGCGTGCTCGACCTGACCAACACCGGCCCGCTCACCTTGCTGACCGGCTACCAGACCCCGGCGGCCCTCCGCCGCATCGGCCGCAAGAGGCTGAAGGCCTGGCTGCGCAACCGACGTGTCCTGCGCGCCGACAAGCTCGCCGAGACGGCGCTCCAGACCGCCGAGCGGCAGCACACCAGCCTGCCCGGCGAGAAGCTGACCGCCCAGCTGGTGCACGCGCTGGCGAGGGAGGTGATGGACCTCAACCAGCAGGTCACCGAGCTCGACAAACTCATCGAGGCCCGGTTTCGCGAGCACCGCCACTTCGAAGTGATCACCAGCGTGCCCGGCCTGGGCATCATCCTCGGTGCCGAGTTCCTGGCCGCCACCGGCGGCGACATGGCTGTCTTCGGCACTTCCGACCGGCTCGCCGGCTTCGGGGGCGTCGCCCCGGCCCCACGGGACTCCGGCAAGGTCAGCGGCAACCTGCGACGCCCGCAGCGATACAGCCGCAGGCTCCAGCGTGTCTTCTATCCCTCGGCGATGTTCAGCATCCGCACGTGCGAGGATTCGCGCCGGTTTTACGACCGCAAGCGTGCTGAGGGCAAGCGCCATACCCAGGCCGTCCTCGCCCTCGCCCGCCGCCGCGTCAACGTCCTCTGGGCACTCCTACGCGACGGACGATGCTACGAGCCCGCGCCGCCTACCGCCCTCGCGGCTTGACAAACCGTATTAGGAATCGCTGCGACAGGTCAGTGGCTGTCCGCCCTCATCCAATCGAGGGGTTTGCTCAGCGAACCCAGTCGTTTCGGCTCTGTATCAGCGATACCGAGTCGCGCGGGCGATCGCACCGGGGACCGGGCCACCCTCAACCGGCTCTGTGGCAGGTTGGCGACCGGTCCGGAGCAGAGCCACCACAAGGCCGCCCGCTGTAAGCGCGGGTCACGCGGCGGGCGGCTTGCGGGCTTCGACCGCTACGACGCGGAAATGCGAGTTGCGGACTGAAAGGCCCGCCGGTCAGGCGGCCTCCTGGCGCTCGGGCGCCTTCCGCGTCTTCACCCCGCCGACGATGAGCGCCAGCCCCACGACGATGATGCCGAGGTAAGCGGTGGACGGAAGGTCGACGACCTTGTGCATCCAACCCCACTCCGTGCCGAAGAAGGTCCGCGAAGCGAAGCTGACGAGCCCCTGCGCTCCTACGACGTAGCCGATGCTTTCGACGGTGTATCCGATGGTTGTTCGCATGGATCAACCCTCTCGCGGCGGTGCCGCAAGATCGTCCTCAACAGGAACGAAAACACAGTAGGCCAAAGGATGCAGTCGCTTGCGGAGAGCACCGGCACAGCACCCCGCCGCGGCAGAGGAGTGGTCGAAACCAGATGGCTCGAGGATCACCCCCTACGCCCAGCGCATGGGCCGTCGACCTTCCAGACCAGCTTGCCTCCGCCGTGGCGCACCGTCCGAGGCGCCTTGGACATCCCTGAGCCCGCCGCTATTCGCCGACCCGGTACATCGGCACCTCGACTACCTGCCGGTGACCGCGGCCACCCGACCACACCGTGCGGCGCACGCGGCTGAGCGGCGCCAGCCATCCGGCCTCGATGCAGTGGTCCAGGTCGGATTTACCGATCACTCATGTGGCTGCATTGCCTCTGAGCAGGGGTGATGCGTGGCGGTCACGTGCGCGACGTTGTGTAGGAGTGAGGACTGGTGTCGTAGTGGAGCCCGCGGCGATGCCCTGCAGACGCCCCGGGTCTCTCCCAATCTAGGGCAGAAGTCCTGTGCCCAGCTCAGACCGCTGACTGCGTGTTGAGGCACAGTATCTGCGCGGACCAGGCCCCCGTCCCCGGCGTGAGCTGTGCGCCCTGGTCGAGCAGTTGTGGCCGGACTACCGGTCCTGGATGATCATGATCGAGGCGTCCCCGGCGCCCCGGACGCCGACGCGTAGTAACGCACGAAAGGCCGTCTGCGCCGGTGACGTCAGCCTCGACGACGCGCAGAACGCCATCATGACCGACTGGACGACCGCGCTCTCCAGCCTCGGCCTGAGCTGAGGGCCCACTCCGCCACAAGGGCCGGTGCCTTCCCCCGGAAGGCACCGGCCCTTGCGCCCTGTGCCATCCCGGTGCCCGTCTTCCCTGCAACCGCCGGGGCGGTGTTCGTCGGGAGCCGGGGCCGGCGGCGGCACGGCCAACGGCCCCGGGTGGACGAACCCGGGGCCGGGGCGAGCATCAGTAGCTGTGGGTGCAGTCGACGTTCCCGCTCCACGTACCGCACGCCCACGCCTTCACGTCCCCGTCGTTGACCATGACACTGAAGAAGTGGCCGCTGCCGTACGTGGTGTACTGCTTGCCCTGGTCGTTCTTGATCTGGATCTTGGAGCCGGACGGGGCGCTGATCACGAAGCGGCCCCAGGCGGCGCGGCAGGAGGGGCTGTAGCGCAGCTCCATGGCCGTGATCGGGCCGCTGCCCTCGGCCACTGTGCGGGCATCGTTGGCACAGGTCGTACCGGCGGGGTTCAGGCCGTTGCAGGAGGAGCCGTAGCAACTGGTGGTGGCGGAGGCGGAGGGTGCGGCGACGAGGCCGCCGGCCAGCAGCGCTCCGGTGCCCAGGAGGACGGCTGCGAGGTGCTTCATGGGAAGCCTTTCCGGTTCGGGTCGGGTCGGAGGGTCAGGAGCTGGCGGCGGAGGTGCAGGCGGAGCTGCCGCCGCAGTAGGTGATGTCCCAGTGGTTGCTTTCGCGGGCGTAGACGTTGCCCGTCGAGGAGCGGTAGCGCACCGCGCCGTCACCGCGGGTGGGGATGTGGGTGAGGCGCCTGGTGATGTAGTTGCTGATGCAGGTGTTCGGGGTGATGTCGGCCTTGTAGCCGTGGTAGTGGCTGTACGTGCCCGAGGCATGCCCCACCTCGGTGCCGCCCGTGACGTTGATCGCGCAGCCACTGGCCCTCTTGAGGGTCACGAGACCGTCGACGGTGGCTTGGTTGATCTGCTCGAACGACGTGCAGGCGGAGTGGGAGCGGGTGGTGCAGTTGCCACTGGAGGACCAGGTGACCCCGGCCGCGCGCAGCTGGGAGGCGGCGGCCGACTGCGAGAGCTTGGTGACGGCGAACGCGTTGCCGGGCAGGGCAAGCACGGTGGCGGCGCCGAGGGCCCCGGCGACGAGGCCGAGACGGCGCATACTGCGGATGTTGGGCACGGCGAATTCTCCCTTGTCGGTGGTGCCGGTGCGAGAGCTGCGGTTCGCGGACCGGCAAGGTCCTTGGGCTGCGGCGGGGTCAGTTGACCAGCGCCAGCCATGTGGTGGGGCCGACGATGCCGTCGGGGGTGAGCTGGTTGCGGGTCTGGAAGGCGACCACGGCGTCATGCGTCGCCGCCCCGAAGGAGCCGTCGACCGACAGCGCCGCGCCACGGGCTTTCAGTTCGGCCTGCACCGCGCTGACGGCCGGGCCGTGATCGCCTTCCTTGACAGTGGCGATGAGGGCCTGCCAGGTCTTGGGGCCGACGTTGCCGTCGGGGGTGAGCCGGTTGCGGGTCTGGAAGGCGACCACGGCGTCATGCGTGGCCGCCCCGAAGGAGCTGTCGACCGACAGCGCCGCGCCATGGGCGTTGAGCAGATACTGGACGGTGGTCACCTGCCGGCCGCTGTAGCCCTGCTGGATGACCGGCCAGGCGCCGGCCGGAGGCGGCGGGGGCGGCGTGTAGGTTCCGTTGGCGGCGAGGTTGCGCAGGTCCTGCTTGGTGCCGTTGAACACGTCCTGGTCACCGGGAAACGTGCCGGAGTCGGAGGTCTGCCAGAAGGCGTACCTGGACCAGCCGTTGGGCAGTGGGTGCGGGGTTCCGGTCCAGCTGCCGATCCAGATCAGGTTGGTGGCGGCGAAGGCCGACGAGTTTCCGGTGCACTGCGACCACCACGAGGTGTTGGTGTTGATCACCGGGTTGCGGCCTGTGCGGCGCCGGTATTCGGCGTCGAATGAGGCGATCCAGCGGACCGTCGCAGCCGGGCTGACGCCGTAGCAGGTGGACAGGCCCGGTGTGGCCTCGATGTCCAGGACGCCGGGAAGCGTCTTGCCGTCCGGCCGCCAGGTGCCTCCGTGGTCGACGAAGTAGTCGGCCTGGGCGCTGCCGGAGGACTTGTCCGGCCTGGCGAAGTGATAGGCGCCGCGGATCAGCCCGGCTTCCGCTGCACCGTCGTACTGCTGCGAGAAGCGGGAGCTGATGTAGGAGGTGCCCTCGGTCGCCTTGACGTAGGCGAAGGAGGCTCCGTCGGCGGCGACCGCGGACCAGTCGACGGTCTCCTGGTAGGCGCTGACGTCGAGCCCTTGCACGGCAGCAGCCGCGGCCTGCCGAGACTGTGTCTCCTGGGTCGTCGCCGATGCCGCGACCGGTGCGACAAGCAGTGCCGCCGTGACGGTTGCTGCGGTCAGCGCGCCCCGTAACCCAGCCCGCGTACCGCGTCCGATACGGGTCGACGCGCCCTGAGCGTATCGAGGAGTTCGACAGAGAAGCGTCATCCAGGGGATCCCTTTCACTCGTCCGAGCACTGCCCCTCCGGCGAACGCGGGCCGTGCCTCTGCCCTTGTCAGCGGTGGACGCGGCCACAGCCCCAGCCGTAGAGGGCGTCAGCCGCCGTCTGCCTGCCGGCTGGCGTCCCGGCAATGCTGCTGGGCCGACCCGTTGTTGCGCACCCTGCATCGCCGCGTGCAACAAAACGCCGCGGCAGGCCGGGCGTAGGCGTCGGTCGGCTGAATGACGCTGTTCAGGGATGCGGCGGTGACGAAACCGGTGCGACTGTGGTCCCTCACTGTTCGCGTTGACCATGGGGGACGGGATGGGGCGTCGTGAGAGCCCGCTGGATCCGGCGGCCGGGCCGGTCCAACGCTTCGCCTTCGACTTACGCAAGCTGCGCCAGGAGGCCGGAGGTCTGACCTACCGGGCCATGGCTCAGCAGACGGGCTATTCGGTCGCCACCCTGTCCCGGGCGGCCGCAGGTGGCCAACTGCCCTCGCTGGAGGTGGCCCTGGCCTATGTGCGGGCCTGCGGTGCGGATCCGGGGGAATGGGAGCGGCGCTGGCAGGCGGCGGCTCGGGAGGTGGCAGCCGAGGCGGAGGACACCGAAGACACGGAGGCCCCGTACCGAGGGCTGGCCCGCTTCGAACCCGGCGACCGGGACCTGTTCTTCGGACGTGACCAGCTCGTGGCCCAGCTTGTCGAGCGGGTGCGGGCCCGCCGCATGATCGCGGTGGTGGGCGCCTCCGGCTGCGGCAAGTCCTCCCTCCTGCGCGCGGGCCTCCTGCCCTCCCTCCAAGCCCAGCAGCCATCGGGATGCCGACTGGCAGCCATCCGGATCCTCACCCCGGGGCCGCACCCCTCGTCTGTCCACGCCCATGTGCTGACGGCGAGTCACGAAGCCGGTGACACGGTGGTCGTGGTCGACCAGTTCGAGGAGATCTTCACCCTGTGCTCGGACCCGGCCGAGCGTGCGGCATTCCTCGACCTGCTGGTGAGGGCGGTGGAACCGGAGAGCAGGCTGCGGGTGGTGATCGCGGTACGGGCCGACTTCCTCGGCCGCTGCGCCGAGCATCGTCCGCTGGCCACGGCCCTCACCGACGCCACCTTCCTCCTCGGCCCCATGGGACCGGACGAACTGCGCGACGCGATCGTCAAACCTGCCGCGACCGCAGGCCTGATCGTGGAGCGCACGTTGACGGCGAGGATCGTCAAGGACGTGGCAGAGGAGCCCGGCGGACTGCCACTCATGTCCCACGCTCTGCTGGAGACCTGGCGCCGCCGCAAGGGCCGCACCCTCACTCTGGCCGCCTACGAGGCCGCAGGTGGTGTCCACGGCGCCCTCACCCGCACCGCCGAAGAGCTGTACACCCGCCTCTCACCGGAGCAGGCCGAGGCCGCCCGGCGTATCCTGCTGCGACTGATCACGCCCGGGGAAGGGGCCCAGGACACCAGCCGTCCCGCCGAGCACGCCGAACTGCGGGCGCTGAGCGCCACCGGCCGGCCGAGCGAGGCGGCTTCGGTACTGGAAGAACTGGCCCGCGCGCGGCTGGTCACACTCGACGGTGACATGGTGCACCTGGCCCACGAAGCGTTGATCACGGCATGGCCGCGGCTGCAGTCCTGGATCGACGGCGCCCGCGAACGCCTGCGGGTTCATCACCAACTCATCGAGGCCGCCCGCGCCTGGGACACTCTCGACCAGGACACCGGGGCCCTGTACCGCGGCACCCGCCTCGCCAGAGCCGAGGAGCTTCTCACCGGGTATCGCGCGGACCTCACCCCGGCCGAGGCGGCGTTCCTCGACGCCAGCATCGCCGCCCGCGAGCAGGAGCAGCGGGCGGCGGCCCGCACCGCCCGGCGTATCCGGGTGCTGCTGGCCGCGGTGTCCGCCCTTCTCCTGTTCGCGTCGACGGCCGCTGTCATCGCCTTCCAGCAGCGCTCGCTGGCCCGCGCCGGCCGTGACCGCGCAGTGGCCGAGCAGGTGGTGGCCGAGGCCGGCCAGCTGAATGCGACCGATCCCTCACTGGCGGCGCGGATGTACGTGGCGGCGCACCGGCTGCGGTCGGCCCCTGAAGCCGCCGCCGGCCTGCTGGACACGCAGAACATCGCGCTGTCCTCCGTACTGTCCGGACACTCCCAGCCGGTATATGCGGTGGCGTTCTCACCGGACGGGCGGATTCTGGCGACGGGCGCCGGTGACCGCACCATCCGACTGTGGAGCCTGGCCGACCCCGCACACCCCGTCCCGCTCGGCAAGCAGCTGACCGGGCACACCGACTGGGTGTACTGGCTGCAGTTCTCCCCGGACGGTCACACCCTGGCCAGCGCGAGCCGGGATCGTACGGCACGACTGTGGGACGTCCGCGACCCTCGACACCCGAGGGCCCTCGGCAGGCCGCTCACCGGGCACCGCGATTTCGTCTTCTCCGTGTCGTTCAGCCACGACGCGCGCATCCTGGCCACCGCCAGCCAAGACCACACCGTGCGGCTGTGGGACGTCTCCGAGCCGGCGCACGCCAAGGCACTGGGCCACCCGCTCACCGGGCCCAGTCAGGCCGTCGCCTCGGCCGCTTTCAGCCCGGACGGCCGCACGGTGGCGGCCCCCGGCCACGATCACCTGATCCGACTGTGGAACGTCACGGACCCGACCCGGCCGAAACCGTGGCGGAAGCCGCTGAGCACCCCCGACGTCGTCTACGCGGTCGCCTTCCGCCGAGACAGCAAACTCATGGCCAGCGTGGGAAACGACGACAAGGTGCGACTATGGGACGTGTCCGACCCGGCGCGCGCCAAGCCGCTGGGGCAGCCGCTGACGGGTCACACCGACACCCTGCTCGCGGTGGCGTTCTCACCGGACGGCCGGACACTTGCCACAGCCGGCGCGGACCATGCCATCCGGCTGTGGGACGTCTCCGACCCGCGGCATCCGGCCGCCCTCGGGCAGCCGTTGATCGGCCACACCGGATTCGTCGACTGGCTGGCTTTCAGCCCCGACGGGCGGTCTCTGGCCAGCGCGAGCGACGACCACACCGTACGTCTGTGGCATCTGCCGCGTGCCTTCCTGGCCGGCCATCTCGGCAGCGTCACCGGCATCGCGTACAGCAGGGACGGCCGTGTACTGGCCGGCGCGAGCGGCGGAAGGGTACGGCTCTGGGACGTCCGTGATCCGGCGGGCGGCAGGCAGGTGAGCGAGCTGCCGGGTCAGCACCTCGCCCGCCGGGTGATGTTCCAGCCGCGGGGCCGGCTGCTCGCGAGCGCCGATGGTGACGGCACCGTGCGGCTGTGGGACGTGTCCGCCCCGGACCGTCCCCGGCAGGCCGGCCTGATCCGCACCGGTGGCGCCGACCAGGCCGATGGCGTGCTGGCCTTCACACCCGACGGGCGTGTACTGATCACAGGCGGGCCCGGGTACGGCATCCGGCTGTGGAACGTCACCGATCCCGCACGCCCCGCCGCTCTGGGCAGCGCGCTGGCCGGCCACATCAGCTTCGTCCACTGGGTGGGCGTCAGCCCGGACGGCCATACCCTGGCCAGCACGAGCGAGGACGACAAGGTCCGCCTGTGGGACATCCGCGACCCGGTCCGTCCCAGGCGCCTGCCGGACATCCGCACAGGCGACACAGGGGGCACCTTGTGGGGCGCCTTCAGCCCTGACGGACGGCTGCTGGCCACCGCCGGTGTCGGCCACGATGTACGCCTGTGGAACCTCAGCGACCCCGCGCACGCCTCGGCCACCGGCAACTCGCTGACCGGGCACACCGGCCGGGTGACCTGGGTGGGTTTCAGTGCGGACGGCCACACGCTGGCCTCCGCCGGCGAGGACCGGAGCGTCTTGCTGTGGGACCTGACCGACCCTGCTCGACCGGCTCCCTGGGGCAGGGCGCTCACAGCAGGGCATACCGGAGCGATCGAGACGGCCGCGTACCGCCCGGACGGACAACTTCTGGCCACAGCGGGACCGGACGGCATGATCGAGTTCACGCCCCTCGGGCTCGGCCCGGCGATCCGGCGGATCTGCGCCGGCACCGCGGGTCTGCTCACCCCGGCGCAATGGCGGGACTACGTACGGGACCTCCCCTACTTTCAGCCATGCCGCGTCTGACGCGGGGTCTCCCTCACACTGCCGTCGCCGTCGCCCCGCATTCCCCGGCGCCGGGGCGACGGCTGGTCGGCCGACAGAGGTAAGCCAACCCTCGCCACCGGCCCGTCCGTGCGTACTCCAGTCAGATTCCACGTCTTGAGCTGCTTGTTGTGAGGCTGTTCACCGGACGCCTGATGGACAAATGCGGCGCCTGTCCGGGCTCGGGCACCTGAACCTCGGCTACGACCCGTGGAGCAGGCATGAGCGGTAGCGAGTTGCCCGGCGTCGACCTGGCCCAGCTTGCGCTGCGGGCCGATGGAGCAGGCCCGGAAGAACTGCGGCGGCCGCACGGCGAAGGCCAAGCAGCCCCGTCCGACCACGGTGGTGCGCCGTGACGGACGCGAGCCGCTGGACCTGGGTGCCGCGATCGGCGCGCTGCTCACCGAACGGCCCTGGGAGCTCCCGGCCGCTCGCCCTGCCGCGGCGGCGAGTTCGGCGAAGCGGCGACCTGGAAGCCGGCTGCTGGGTCCGACGCCTCTTCCACGACGCCTGCCCCTCTGGACAAATCGGGCATTTGCACTGCTGAAAAGGTTGTTTCATGCGGCGCTACGGGCCTGCGCAACAACGAGCCGGCCCGGAAGTCTGGTGCCTGGCCCGGCGTCGGACCGCCATGTCGACGGGGCGTCGGCCATCCCGGATGAGCGGTGCGCACCGGACGGTGATGTCGCCCTCGTCCGATCCAGTGGACCGCTCCCAGCCGGGAAGCGGCGTCGAGACATTGGGAGGAACGTTGAACAAGCAGTTGGGTCGGGGTATGGCCACCGTGCTACTGGCAGGCGGTCTCGTCGCAGGAGGTGCGGGCGCGTCATGGGCCGCGGGTACTTCAGTAGCGCTGTCCGGTGGCGTCATCGCCACTCAGTCGGCAGTTGGCGCAACCCCCGCCGCGGCTTCCTCTGCGGGCGCCACAGCGAAGGAGCAGGCTCTCGCCGCTGCCGGATGCACCAGTTGGAGGGACTCTGCCGGCCCTGGCCACGGACACCGCCGGCACGTCAAGTGCGCGGGGACGGGGAAGCGCGTCAAGGTCTACATCCTGTGCACGACCGGTGACTCCGCAAGCCGGGACTTCCGGTTCGAATACAACAAGGCCGAGTGCCCGGGGTACGGCGGCCGGGAAGAAGGCTGGGACTACGACCTCAGCTCGTGAGGTCGGCGTGCCCCGGCTGCGGTCTTCCCCCCGCCTGAACGGCGATGGCCCGGTTCCGCGGCGCTGTACGGCTTCGCGGGGAGAGGTGACCGGCCCCTTCCTCCCGGCCATCGTGCGGCGTCTGGCCGCCGGGAGCTCGTCGGTCCCTTCAACCAAAGACCGCTTCTTACGGTCATCCGCCTGCGGCGCGGGTTGGCGCTACACAGGCGGACGTTGAGCAGTGGCGGGAGGCCAACTCCTGGAACCGGGGGCGCTTTCATCAGCACCGCTGACGGATACGAGCACCAGCGCGGCGGCGCCGGTGCTCGTATCCGTCCCGCTACTCCGGGTCGGCCAAGGTGCCCGTGTCCGACCGCACTGCGGAGCAGTCGGCGTTGCTGTGAGTCTCCGGCCTGCTTTCCGCCGGAGCACCCCACGCTCAGCGGCCTTGGCCCGGCCAGAATGCAGACTGCGGCCGTCAGGCCCAACTGGGCGGGCCGCTCCGTGCTTCGCGGGCTTACCGCCTCGCCCTACTGAGAAGAGCCAGCTCAGGACACGAAAAACGGCCAGTTCGGTCAGTTCGGCCGGCGGCTCGCGTCCTCGGCCACCGCCTGCCGTCCCACTCCCGTGCCTGTCTCTCTCGCATCCAAGGAGACATCATGCACTGCAATGCCGCTCCGCCGCGTCGCCCACGGGCTCGGCGCATTCCTCGGCGCCGCACTCCTCTGCGCCACCGCCGCCACCGCCCAGGCAGGAGCCGTTCCGGCCGACCAGCCCGCCACGAAGGCCTCGGAAGCCTCGGTGGCTCCGGTGGCCTGCGGCATCGTCGACGGTGTGGAGATCGGCGACCAGTTCACCGCCGGCAACTGCATCGACTGGTCGCGGGCCTACGGAACGGTCGAGGTCGTCGGCTTCAAGCTCACCCGCAGCTGAGCCGCCACTCGTCCGGTCAACGACAGCCACGTCCCTCCTCGACCGATCGGAGTATCTCGATGCGACCGGCACGAAAACACCCACGCGTACTGCACACGCTCGTGGCCGCAGTTCTGGCCGGCGCCGCCCAGTTCGCCGGGGCTGGCGCGGCCGATGCAGTCACGCCGCCGTCCTCCGCGGCGCCGGGGTGCCACTGGGCCCACGGCCTGCCTACCGAAGTCCTGGAGTTGGGCAGCACCGGCGGCTGCGTGCAGTACCTGCAGGACAAACTCGCCGTCACAGTCGACGGGATCTTCGGCCGCAGAACGTACAACGCGGTCGTGGCCACCCAGGAACACTGCAACCTGCACGTTGACGGCATCGTCGGCCCCAAGACCTGGGACGCCATCCTGTACTGGTGCCGCGAATGACAACGGCCGGCACGATGAGCCGAGCTGTCGGTGGGTGATGCGGTCGGGGAGTGATGCGGCAGCAGCCAGGCCAAGGTGCGCTCGATCGCCCCCCGGTAGGTGGCCAGCCCGGTGCCGTGCCGTGTAGCGCGGCGGGCGGTGCGGAGGCGCCGCTCACGCTGCGCCGGCAGTGGCGGTCTGACCACTCATCCGCACCCACGGCACACTCTCCCCACCCGGACCGGATACTCAACTCTCGTGCCGGACACGGCAAACAGCGGCGATCCCCCTCATGGTGACAGGCGTTGTTATTGGCCCGGTTCTCGTATAGCTGCCGTTACCCGACAAGTAACGGCAGGCAGTGATCCTGGCGCGTGCGGTCGACGTGAAGATCTGTGGAATCGGCTCGTAGTGCTGCTGGAGGAGAACGGGGATAGAGCAATGGCCGCTCTCACCCTGGGCGGGCTGAGGCTCCGCAGACCTCCTGGTCGCCGCAGGCCTGAGCGAGGTGCAGGACGTCCGGGTGCAGCGGCTGGACGGCGACGTGCTCGCCGCGGCCGTGGCTGGGACGAGCGCTACGGCTGGCGCACCGCGGTCAGCCGGCGGCACCCGATCGGAAAGGACACTGGCGCCCCGCCGGAGGGCGAAGGCATCCGCTACCTCAGCGAGCACCAGCAGCGCGAACCCTCCGAGCTGCTGGCCGCGCTCACCGACCACCGGCACGGCACCAGGCATCCCAAGACCGTCCACCCGGCCGGAGGCCCGCTGCAGGGCTGAACCCGCCGACCGTCCCTGGCCCGGCTCTCCACCCGTGACCTGCGCCGTGAGCTGTTCCACGCGCTCGGCTTACAGTGGCGCCGCCCGCCCAAGTTGACGGTGCCCGGAGCAGGGGTTTCACCCGGACGGCGGAGCGGGCAGGATGAGGCGGCCATGACATACCCATACGGTGCTGACCCGAAGGGAACCGTCTCGTGCTCCGTAAGCCAAGCACGCTGCTTGCCGCCTCCACCCTGCTCCTCCTCGGCACCGCGACGCAGGCCGCAGCCGACAATCCGCTCTCTGCCGCGCCGTCGGCCGCCTGCACCTACACGCCGGCCGTTCCCGCAGACAACTTCAAGGGGATACCGGTCTTCGACCCGGTGAAGGCCGCCAAGCCGTACAGCGCGACGCTGCGCACCGGCCAGGGCGCGATCACCTTCCGGGCACTGACCGACAAGGCTCCCTGCACCACGTACTCCTTCAAGTTCCTCGCCCAGCACGACTACTTCGACCGCTCGCACTGCCACCGGCTCACCACCGCGCGCATCTACGTGCTCCAGTGCGGCGACCCGACCGGCACCGGGAGCGGCGGACCTGGTTACTCCTTCCCAGACGAGAACTTGACCGGGGCGACCTATCCTGCCGGGACGGTGGCGATGGCCAACGCTGGGCCCAACACCAACGGAAGCCAGTTCTTCTTCGTCTGGAAGGACACCAAACTCTCGCCGGCCTACACGCCGTTCGGCAAAGTCACCGCGGGCCTCGACGTGCTCCAGAAGATCGCGGTGGGCGGCGAGGACGACCAGAACGGGCCGGGAGACGGCTTTCCGACGCTGCCGGTGAACATCAAGCGCGTACAGATCAAGAGCAGGTAGTACGGTCCTGTCCCGGCCCTGTCCTTGCCGGAAGCTTCGTCCGTCCCGGTCATGGTCGGCGTCGAGGACGTGTGTCCCAACCACGTGTTCACCGTCATCGGCCTGCGCCGGGGCGTCGACATGCGCGACCTGTTCATCGCCGGAGTGATCCCTGGCCCGGGTCACCGAAGAATTCGTCATTCTGGAAACCAGCGGACAGAGATTCACCCGCTGGGCAATGAAATTCGACGCATCCGACGCCGCTGCAGCACCCGCATATGCAATGCCGCACCGACGACGTAGAAGAGGACACCGCCGGCGCACTGCTGCAATCCGTCCTCGCCGGCGTGTCCATCAACTCTCGGCGGGGGGGCGGCGTTTCGGCGGGAGCGGTGTGGATCTGGGTACGTGCGGATCTCGGGCACGGGCGTTACGGAGAACGAGATCGACTATGCCCCGGCCGAGCATCACGCATGGTACGCGGTCTACCACTCCGAGGCCGTCGACGTTCCCGAGCCGGTCGTCCTGTACGACACCTTTGGCTGCCGCGGCGTCCGGGCGGACACCGCCATCGTCGTGGAGAGGATCCGCCGTTTCCTCACTGCCGCCTGCCGCGCCCGCCACCCCCCGGGCGGGCACCGTCCGCACGGCCCTTTGGAAGGACCGGATCCATGTACTTGGTGACCACCGATACTCGACTCGGCGCTGTCGTCGTCGCCCCGGCGTGCGTCAGAGTCGTCGACGACAAGGCTCACGGTCCCGGTCGCTCCGCCGCCGCCACACCAAGCCCTGACAGGGTGGAGGCGGCCAGGCAGAAGGCGGAATGAGAGCGCAGGCAGGCGGCTCCGCCCGGGGTGACGTGAGGGACGGCACCATCGCCGCGCTCGGCAGCCGCCTGGTCCACCTCGACCGCTCGGGCAGAGTGAAGAACCTCGCGGACGCGCACAGCGCCCCGTTCGACATCCGGCCAGCCGCCAACGGCACGATCGCCTTCCTCGAGCGCACGGGCAATTCCACGGCGCGCGCACGGCTGTTCACCGGCAGCGGCACGCCGAAGGGGATCGCCTCGGGCCGGCTCGGCGACCTCGACCTCGTGCAGGGCGGCGCGGGCAGGGTCTTCCTCACCGGCCGCCCCTACGGCACCCCGCCACTGTGGGAAGACGCCGCAGCCCCTCCTTCACCTGGGAGTACTCCATCGGCTGGGCCTTCACGGAGCGCGAGCAGCAGGCCGTGGAGACCCTGGACCGTAAGGGGCCTGTGGCAGCCGGCGCTCTCGACGCGGACGGGCAGGCACGCCAGGACGCGTTCGTCGCCGGCATCACCGGCCTGCTCGGCGACCTGTCCCGCTGGCCGCCGCACCACAGCGTGGTCGTGCGCAAGGAGCCACTGCACCCGCGCTACGCGCGAAGGACGCGAGCGCCTACGAGAAGAAACACGACATGCGGTACCAGACGTTCGCCACCAACACCCGTGGACGTCAAGCCGCGTGGCTTGACTGTCGTCACCGGAGTCACGCACGGGTCGAGTCGAAGATCCGCGACAGCAAGGCCGAAGGGCTGGGCCTGCTGCCCTCGCGGACCATGAAGGTCAACAGCGCGTGGCTGCTGGCGGTCGCGCTCGCCACCGACCTGAGGGCCTGGCTGCGACTACTCGCCCTGGACGACGACCTCGCCAAAGCAACACCGAAGACCCTGCGCTACCGGTTCCTGCACGTCCCCGCCCTGCTCGTGCGCGGCCAGAGAAGACGCCGCCTGAAAATCCCTCACACCTGGCCCTGCGCGAAGGAGATCGTCCAAGCCTTCACCCGGATCCTCGCCCTGCCCCACCCGGCCTGACCGGCGACACCACGTCCCGCCGAGCGCCGAGAGGAGGCACTCCGCAGTCCACCGGGCACGTGGAACCCGGCGGCACCGGCACGGCAGCCGACGCGCAACCCTGACCGGCACCACCCACGGACAGGAACGAAAGCAACAACACGGGCGCACGGTCACCCGATCAGCGTGGTGAAACAACGAGGCTGGGGCCTGGGCTGGGACAACAACCCGGCCAACCCTATCTATGCCAAGGGCTGGGGCCATCCGTTCATGAACACCGACGTGGACGGACCGGAGGCGGACAAGGACGCGGCCCATCCGCAGGAGTGGCCCTACGAGGAGAAGGTGATGGGCTGGGCGGCCTGGTCCATCGACACCGGCTACTCCTACGCGACCTCCGGGCGGCAGGACTGGCCCGGAGAGTCCGGCTTCTCCTCCGCCGGCTTCCGCCCCGCCTACTGGAACGGAACGGCCGCGCCCGCCACGGAGCAAGGCAGCGCGAAATACAACCGGGCGCGCGTCGCTCCGGACCGAGTGCTACGCACAGTACTGGTGGAACCAGCCCAATACGACCTGGAAGTCCGACTGCGCCACTACGTGCGGCTTTGAGAACATCAGGTACCAGAGCCTGGTGAGGGAACCGGGACGCGGCACTCGGCTGCAGACCGGTACGCCGGTGTGCTCCGCCGCCCCGGCCGGATCCAAGGTCGTCGCCTCGGTGCCGGACGGAACCCCGTCCTGGAGCGATCAGAGCGGCTGCGCGACGATCCACTCCGCGGGAAAGTTCCAGTTCTCGTTCAACCCGGGTGCGGAAGGCCGGTACGAAGCGAAGGCCGACCTGCACTCGGTGGGCGGCGGGTACGGCGGCCACTACTGGTACACCCATACCCGCGACGCCGACCACTTCGGCGGTGACGGCGGTTATATGACCATCGACGGCACTTGGACCCTCGGCCAGAGCCTCAACTGGGCGCGTGTCCTGGTCCACCTTCCCGACACCGGGGCACAGACCAGGCAGGCCGCCTACACGATCGGCGGTTCTGACACGAGCAGCCGTACGCGGATCGTGGAGCAGCAAGCCGGCCGATGGGTCAGCCTCGGCGTCGTCCACTTCACCGGAACCCCGTCCGTGACGTTGACCAACACCACCGCCGACGGGACCGGCGACGAGGACGTTGCCTGGGGCGCGGTCGCTTTCCAGCGTCTTCCCGGTAAACCGAACCACACGGTCGTCGCGATGGGCGACTCCTTCTCCAGTGGTGAGGGAGCCTCTGAGGGCAACCGGGACTACTACCCGGAGACGAACTGGCGCAACAAGGTCAGCGGAGACCTCGACGGCTGCCACCGCTCCACCTACGCGTGGTCCCGGCAGGCAAAGCTCCCCGGCGAACAGCTCTCCATCGGCGAGCTGGACGACAACTGGAGCGCGCGGATGGACTACCACCTCATCGCCTGCTCCGGATCCCGCACCTACAACGTGATCGCTCCGGCCGACCCCAAAGACAGGAGATACGACAACAGTGGAGAGTTGCCGCAGATCGAGCAGGGATACCTGGACCAGAACACCGACCTGGTCACCACCTCCATCGGCGGCAACGACTTCCGGTTCGGCTACGTGATCACCCAGTGCATGGGGCCGGGGAATCCGTGCCAGGAGAAGAAGTTCGACAACGTCGAAGACAAGGGCGTACCTGACGGCCCCTACCAGGCTAAGCCGCTCGCGGAAGCCGTCCCGGACCTCATCAGCGATGTCGTCGCACCCAGCATCCAGAAGACGCTCGAGGCAATCCACGACAAGGCCCCGCATGCCCGGATCGTCCTCATGGGTTACCCGGCACTGCTGTCCAACGACGCCTCCTGCCTCAACAAGATCCCTCTCGTCGGGATCTCACCGGAGGAGTCGCAGTGGCTCAACGGCGTAGCCGACTACCTGGCACAGACGATGTCCGAGACCGCTGACCTCGTCAGGAAGCACGGAGTGGACGTCGGCTATGCCAACCAGCACCGCGTCGACCCGGCCATCGCGAAGGCGGTGGAACGGCAGACCGCCGTGATGCGGGAGCTGTCCCGCCGCGCGTTCCCCGAGCCCGACAGCGTCCCGGATGATGCGCCGGCCCGATCGAGGCGGCCTTCGCGCAGCGCCACCGCCAGGCCGCAGCGACCGAGGCAGCCGCGCTGCGCCGAGCCCGGGCGGAGCGGCGGCGGCCAGCCGAAAGCCGTACCGGCCACACAGACAGCGTGAGCGGCGACCCGTCACACCCCCATGCCGGAAGGCAGGCGAGCAGCAGTTCCTCGATGAGAGCGGGCGTCGGGTCGGTGGGGAGTTCCTCGCCATCCGGGTTGGCGGCGCGGAGCCGGGCGTCCTCGCGGGCCTGCGTCTCGGCCTGGTCCAGCAGCAGGTGCTGGACAGCCGACCCGAGCACGGGGTGGGCGGTGAGCTGCGCCCACCGCTGGGGCACCGGACCAGCATCGCCCAGCCGAAGCGGCCGCCCAGCTCCAGCGACCAGTCCTTCGGGAACGCGGACACGGCCTCCCAGCCCTCTTCGGGTTCTGGGTGAAGCGGGTACGCGGCGAGCGGGGTGAGGCAGGCTTCCAGGGCGGCGTCGAACAGTTCCTGCGGCACGGGCGGGGCCGGCGCGGCGCCCCTGGTGCGGGTGTAGCAGTCGGGGTCCCAGTCCCGGATGACCTGTTCCACCCTCGTGGGCGGGGAGACGGGGCGGGAGCGCGATCGCCGCCTCGACCTGGTTGGGGTGCCGTGCCAGCGCGGAGATCAGCCCGGCCCAGGCCCGGCGGTGCCGCAGGATGGCGGGCACGTCGGCGGCGGTCACGGTGCCGTCGGCCGCCAGGGCGGCCAGAGTCTTCTCGCCGGCGTGCACCATGAGCTGGCCACGCAGCCGCTTGGCAGAGGTCCCGGCCAGCAGCGCGGGCAGCGCGGCCTTGAGGGCTTCCTCCCGCCACCGGTCGGCCTGGGCGTCGAATCCGTCCGGCGTCGTCGCCGGGGCACACAAGGCCCCGATCACCGTTTTGAGTGCTTCCTTGGGGAGGTCCTCGCTCATCGCGATATCCCGCCACAGCGGGTACGTACGGGCATTGACCATCCTTGGATCCCCTCCCACACCTGACCCGGCGTCACTGCCTGCCCTGGTACGACCGTACGACGCACTCGGGCCCGAGCGGGCGCGATCCATGAAGTCGCCTCGCCTTCATGCGCTGACCCGGGCCGTGCGAGGGCGCGGCGGGTCAAGAGCGCGGATCAGCTCCGGCATAGAGGACGCGGCGGTATGCGGCCACATCACCGCGTCAGGGACCCGACTTGACCGGCGTGACCGTGTTCTGCGCGGTGGGCCGCATGAACGCGGACCAGGAGGGCGGTCAGGGCAGCCGGCTCGAAGGTCGCTCGGTAGCCTTCGGTCAGTTCGTGGATCAAGGCGCTGACCCCCATGCAGCCGAAGGGTGCGGTGGTCGTAGTCGATCGCCGCGAGCACCAGGGCCTGGCAGGCGGTCATGTTGGCGGCCACCACGGTGCTCAAGACCCGGCGGGTGAGGTCGTCGTCCAGGGTGAGGCAGCCGCAGTCGCAGAACCGCATGCGCTGGGCCAGAGCGAGGGATTCCTCCTGGGTAAGGAGGTCTGCGATGGCATCGGCGGCAACGAAGCCGAAGTCGATCGCGACCTGGTAAGCGTGATGGCACACGGTCGGGTCGGCGGCGAGGGCGTGAGGACGGCATGCCGCGTTCAACAGGCCCGACACACGGACGTACACCGCCGCTTCCCCCACTTGGCGTACCGCGTCCGGCTGACCGGCACCATCCCAGCCGATGCTTTACGACGTAAAGAACACATCGCGGCAGCCAACGAGCACGTGCAGGGTGCGTCCATGTCCTGGCGACCGTGCCCGTGAAGGCTCGCCCCGCCACGGCGGCCGCCGACCCGGCTCCACGGCCCGCTGCCCCGGCCGTGCCGGTGGAACGTAGGACGCCGCCTGATCAACGACGTTGGAGGCTTGGGCAGTTGGCGCTCTGCCGCGCTCGGGCCGGTGGCTACGTTGCCGGGTATGTCGAATCATCGTCAGTGGCCCGGCCCGAAGGGGCAGTCCTACGTTGCCGCACCGGAGCTCCCGTCGTTACGACCGGCCGCCGGCTTTGGACGTCACCATGTGCGCCGCGACGGCACCCAGGAGAATCGGCCTGCCTTGGCCCCGCGGCCGCCCCGGGGTTCGTACGACCCCGCCCGCGCCAAGCCCCGGGAGACGGGGAAGTCGGTGAAGAAGTGCGCCAGCTGCGATGGGGAGTGCAGGGAAGAGTGCCCGGTCGGTACAACGCTGGCGCAAGGCCTGGTCCCATGGCGGACCGAGAGCCCTGGCCTTCAAGGGACCGGCGTCACTGCCGCTGCTCCGTGACGAGTTGTTCGCCGTGCTGGAGCAGGAGCTAGCCAAGGGGCCGGTGGCACACTACTGGCCGGACCAGACCTCGACCCTGTCACGAATCAAGACCCTCATCGGGCGCCGGTTCCACAAGAGTTACACCGTGCAAGGTGTTGCCGTTGCTCAAGTTGGCTGGAACTGCCGGGTGCCGGCCCGCCGGGCGGTGGAGCGCGACGAGGCGGCGGTGGCCGGCTGGGTGAAGGCCTGGCCGAACTTGAAAGGACCGTGGCGGCGCTCGACGCATGGCTCGTCTTCGGGGACGAGGCCGGTTTCTCCATGACGCCGCCGACCGGCCGAACCTGGAATAGGAGATGGGCGGGACCAGTTCAACGGGAGTAACTGACCCTGCCCACCTACACGAGGGGGAGGAGAAGAATGCCGCACGGGGGGGCTAATAGTGCCCCGTGCGGCATCTCTTGTTTGCGTCATACCGCAAAGGGGTCGCCTATCACACCACAGAGCCGCACGAGCCCTGACTGCCCCTCGTCACTGACCTTCACATAGACGGTGTAAGACCATCCATGTGACTCCGCTTTACGTCGCGCCCAGATCAGCACTTCTTCAATATCAGCTTCTGACACCTGGTATTCGTGCGAATGATTACTAGCCGTGTCCCAGAAATAAACGCGATACACGGCATGGTCCTGCTCCCAGGTGATGTCCCTAGGGTCTACCGGACAAGTGTGCATGGCTCCACCATAGAACCTGGGCCACGATGACGCGCCCCCTCAGAGAGCTACTTCACGTAGAGCGTCTGGCTGAGGCCGGTGTCGATGTTCCCGGGCTGCGGGGCTGTGATCTGGCCGCTGATGACGCCGGTGTACCAACCCGCCTTGCGTACCTGCGTTCCGCTTTCCAGGGGCGTATAAAACGTTGCAGTCTTCCCATTCTTGATCACCTGGGTCTGGCTGGAAGTGGCCATGACCTGCCTCGGCCCCACACGAGGCCCCAATTCCAGCCTGCCGTTGAGGTGCACGGTAACCGACGGGTAGGTGCTTTCGCAGGTAACCCGGGTCTTGAAAAGAATCCGCCCATCGGGCTGCCCTGAGGACCGGTGGGGGTTCTGTGGTGTCGCGGTACAAACCGCGCCACCAGCAACAGCAAGCTTGGCACTCCGCGGCTGAGGCGATTCCTCGGCGCTTGCGGGGGTTGATATCAGAACGGTCGCGGTCAGCCCAATCGCTCCCAGAGCGGTTATCGTTCGGCGCTTCATTAGTACGCTCCTTCTGGTGGGGGGTTAAGAGCCAGGAACTCGGGCCATCAATAGCCCTGCCTGGGGCGACCCGATATTACAGCCTAAGATCATCTGACTAGTGATCAGTGACTTTGATCACGCGGATTTCAAGCCACTTGATCGCCGCGAGCCACGCCCGCATTAGTCCGGGTGGGGTATTTCCCGCCACTGACAACGTCAGGGATAGGCCGCCCGGGCCGTTAGCAGGCCAACAACTCCTCGATCTGACCTACGCTGCCTCCGTAGGGCCCGCGCACGCCCGTGCGCCCTGGGATGAGCCACTCTGGCCGATATCAGCACGCTGGACCGAGACCGGGACATCCTCGTGCGCACCGGGCTGCGGGTGTTGCCCGAGCCTCTCGTGGTCGTCAACCGCACCGGCTCCCTGTCGGACACCAAGGCCTTCGGCTGGCAGTTCACCCAGCACCTGATTCTTCCCACCGCCCAGTACTCCGGCGTGAGGGTGACGACTTTCATGGACCGCGACGCCCGTGCAGCCGACCGGATGGCGAGAGGCGGTCGCCCAGGCGCGCGCGTCCGGAAGCCCGCCGCCTCTGATGCCGGGTGGCATGTACGGGATGCGGAGTGATGCGTGCCTGTCGGAGGAGAGCAGCGAGATGCTTGCGAATCTGTCCGAGCGCCACCGCCAGTTGCAGAATGCCTTCACCCAGGCCTCACGGTGGCGTTTCGAGCCGGCCGCCGAAATCGGGGAGTGGGACGGGGGCCGTGTGGAGGAGCCGTACGACGACTTTGCGAGCCGCTACATGTTCGCCTTCTTGCGGCGGATCGCCCAGGGCGTCACGGCCGTCGGCCCGCCCCAACCCGCGTCCGGGGTGCGCACGGCCGTAAACGGTAGTGACGGACCTGTGCCGCCGGACCCCGATGTGCGGGTTATCCGGCTCCCTCCGCCCTCTACACGGCCGCCGGATGCAGCGGGAGAGGTGAAGCGGATGTACCACCACCGGTGGCCGGTGCGGATGCACAAGGTGCGGCAGTGGTACCCCAGCCTTCAGGAGCACCGGGTGATCTGGCGCGGCCCCTATATCAAGGGGCCCGCCGATGCTCCGCTGATGAGGGGGAGAAGGCGTACCTCGTGGACTCATGAACCCCCCACCTGAAGCCGGCGCCGGCCAGTGGGGGCGGCGTCGCCCGCGCGGAAACACGGCCTTCACGGTCAGGTACGCAATCAAGGTGTCCGCCAGCGTGTTGGTGATCGCGAACCTGGTTGCAACAGTGACGAGCGCTGACGTGCGGATGGCCGTCAAGACCTCTCCTGGGTGGAAATACTGACGACCCGGACGAGATAGTCAAGTGCGGTGGCCAGGCGGATCCGGCCTTCTTCCGACTCCTGACCGATCCAGGTGGCCGCGTCGAGATTGGCCGCAGCGTAGCCGATGAGGTGTCGTAGGTATCCGCTGCTGTGCTGCTCGGTGTGGCGCAGGATTGTCAGCAGCGCGCAAGCCGTGGGCCGGACGGGGATCGGCAGGCCGAGCTGTCGTACGTAGAGGTTGATCTTGTTGAGGTTCACGACGTCGTAGGCGAGTTCTTGGCTTGCCTCGTGGTCGGGCAGCTCGCGGCTGCGGGCCAGGCGTGCGATCTCCGGGTCAGGCTGGGTTGAGGAGGGTGAAGTGATGGTCGGCTTGGCTGACATGTGCCCGGTCTCCTGTTCGGGCCGTACGGTGCCGTGCGGGCCAGGTTCGGTCCCGGCCCGGACTGATAGAGGGCACGCCGCTGTGGCGGCACGGCGGGCTGCGCTGGCCGCGTGATATCCGTGGAGGGCGGCTTGGGTGAGTGTGTCGGCAGCCGCGGGTTGGCGGCTGCCGAAGATGTGCTCGCTGATAGGCGATCAGGCTGCGCGTGGCGTCCAGGAGTACGGGAGCAAGGGATGGCCGTCCCTCATCCAGTGACGGAAATCCTGGGCGTCACGCAGAACGCCGGTACCGATGGCGAAGCCGTTGTCGAGTTCGCAGTGGTCGACGGCGAGCAGGACGCGGGCGCCGATCTGGGGTGAGAGGCCCAGGTCCAGAGCGACGTGGGCGTTGCGGGTTGCGATGAGCTTCCAGGGCCGGGCCCACGAGAAGTTGACCCGCGGGCCTTGTCGCGGTGATGGCGAGGTCTCTGGAGAAGTGCTGGTTGATCGCGCAGAAGACCCACATGAGACCGGTGGCGTGGGACAGTTCCTTGCTGTGAGTGTTGGGAACGCTGTCTTTCGACTGTTGGAACTCGAGTTCTGTGCCGTCGCGTCCACATAGGGCCAGTCGCCAGCGCCCGCCGTGGCTGCGCAGCTCTGAGTGTGCACATCCGACGACCCGCTGGTAGCACAGGGTCCACAGCTTCCGTTCCGCTGTCGTGTTCATGGGGTGCGTCACGAGGGGGAAGCGACGGGGCGGGAGGTCATGCGGCGACCTGCGTGGTGGAGGAGAAAACGGCGAGGAATTCCCGCAGCTTCCTGCGGCTCAGGCCGTGGGCACGCAGGTCGATCGCTTCGGCCTGGATGATGTCTTCGACGGTCGCTGCCTCCGGGTAGCGGGGATGTGCGGTGGCCACCAGTTCAAGAACGTCGTAGTAGCCGCGGATCTGCTTGGACTGCCGGTTGAGGGACTTGATTGTGTCGTCGCACTCCTTCACCTTGCGCATGTCTCTGCGACCAGGTCGCTGTCTTTGACCGACGCGAGCGATTCCAGGCGGCGGGCGAGACTGCTGAGCTGCTCGTAGCAGTGGGTCCGGGCGGCGTTCAGCTGGACCGCGGTGGTGTTGACCTTCGGTTCGTCGTCGACCGGTGGCTGCGGCGGGACGATGACCTCTTTGATTTCCCCAGTGTCAGGGTCGACCATCTTCACCCGCTGGCCTGGGATCTCAGAAGCCGTTGTCATACCGATCATGGAGTCTGTCGATCGAACGGGAGTCTCGATCGGGTGATCGCGGGCCCTGCCCGGCATGAGAGCAGGGCCTGGCGGTATACGGGGAAATCCAGGGGAGCGGACGGCCGCGCGCTGTTACGGTCGGGCGTCATGAGCTGGCTTCCCGATGACTTCGTCCACCCCGTCCTGGTACCGCTACCGGGCGGTGGTCATCACCTGCGGCCGATCCGGGAGGCGGACACCCCGCTCGACTATCCGGCTGTGATGGGTTCGCGCGAGCGGCTGTGGACCATCTTCGGCCCGGCCTGGGGCTGGCCCGCGGCCACCATGACCTACGAGGCCGACCAGGCCGACCTGTTGCGGCACGAGAAGGAGATCGCCGCACACCAGTCCTTCAACTATGCGCTGTTCGACGCGGCGGAGACAGCTCTGCTCGGCTGTGTCTACATCGACCCACCGGAGAGGGCCGGCGCGGACGGCGAGATCTCCTGGTGGGTGGTGGACGAGCTGGTGGGCAGCAAGGTCGAGCAGGCCCTCGACGCGCTGGTGCCGCAGTGGATCGCCGCCGACTGGCCGTTCGAGCAGCCGCGCTTCCTCGGCCGCGAGATCTCCTGGTCGGACTGGCTCGCCCTGCCGGAGCATCCCGACACGTAAGTGGTTGTTGGCCGTACCGATCTCGAAGGCTGTCGATCGAACGGGAGTCTCGATCGGGTGACTGCGGCGGTTTCCGCGCGTGAAAGCAGGGCCTCCTGGTAGCGCGGGGGTGCGATCCCATTTCGAGCGGTTCCGGGAGGCCCTGTTGTCTTTGTTGTACGTGCCCGAGCACGTTGACTTCAACTCGCCCGCCCTGTCGTGCGATTGCCTCGCGCACGTGTACGGCAACGCGGCCGATCACCCGGACCGGGCGCGCCGGTATCCGTCGGACATGACGGACGCGGAGTGGGCGGAGGTCCGGCCGTTGCTGCCGGTGCCGGCCTGGTTCCAGGGGCGGAGTGGACGGCCTGAGGGCTACTGCCACCGGCAGCTGTTGGACGCGATCCGCTACCTGGTCGCGGGCGATGCCCGCGGGCTTCCCCGATTGGGGCCGGGTTTAAGCCTTCTTCCGCCGCTGGCGCGAGCACGGGCTGATCGCAGAGTTCCACGACCGGCTGCGCGGGACGGTCCGTGAGCGGGAGGGCCGCGAGGCCGGGCCCACGGCGGGGATCATCGACGCGCAGTCGGTGCGGGCCGCCGCGACGGTGCCGGCCGCCTCACGCGGCTACGACGGCGGGAAGAAGGTGCCGGGCCGCAAGCGGCACATCGTGACCGACACCCTCGGCCTGCTCCTGGTCGTCGCGGTCACGGCTGCGAACATCGGCGACCGGGACGCCGCGGCGGGCCTGCTGATGCGGCTGCGCCGTCTGCACCGCGACATCACCCTCCTGTGGGCCGACGGCGGCTACACCGGCTCTCTCGTCGGCTGGTGCCGGGACAAACTCGCCCTGACCTTGGAGATCGTCAAGCGCACCGACGACATGGAGGGGTTCCTGGTGCTGCCGAGGCGGTGGGTGGCAGAGCGCACGTTCGCGTGGCTGATGAACTCGCGCCGTCTGGTCCGGGACTACGAGACCCTGCCTGTCAGCAGCGAGGCGATGATCCGGTGGTCGATGATCACGCGGATGAGCCGGCGCCTGGCACGGCCCCGGGCCGCCGACCGGCACTGAATGCCCCCGACGCCCACCTGCGCACCCCGGCCGAGATGCTGATGGAGGAGCCCTACGACTGGTGCCGGTCGCTGACCGACGAGGAGTGCATGAACCCCTTCCTCGTCGCCATCGACATCAACATGTCGTTCGCCGCGGCCGCGAACGGGCTCACCGTCGGCTTGAACGGGCCGACCCACTTGACCGGCAACCCGACGTTCGACCCGGCGCTGCCCGGCTCGTGGCTGGTCGACCTGAGCCATGTGGACCTGTCCCGTGTGGAGATCAACGGGCGCACCGTCGACGGCGACCGGCTCCCCAGCCCGTTCACGCCCAAGGGCGAGCGCCCCACCGGGCTGACCTGGTACGCCACGGGCTTGAGGACGCGAGGTACACCCTGTGCGTGATCACAGGGACCCGTCAACTGGACACGGCCCTGTACGTGGCTCGCCAACAGCTCGCCGACTCGATGGCACGGCACCAGACTCTGCGCCGCTGACCAGCCGCTCTCGCACCCAGTTTGGGCGGTGCGGTCGCGGTACTGGACCGCGCGCTCGCATGGGACGCGGCCCCGGGCTTCATGTCGTGGGCGGCCGAGGCCGTGCGTGCGTTACCTGTCGCGCATCTCGCGCGTTGGGAGCGGGTAGTGAACGGGACGTGGTGGCTCACACAGGGCGACACCCGGATCGGCGAGTTACGGCAGTACGCAATTGATCAGCCAACGTTCCTCTGCCGCTTCATCCCAGGGCCCGGATGGGAAGGGGTCCGTGCGCTGTTCGAGAGCTGGGCGGCCCTGCGCGGCCCGGACACCGACGGCTCGCGAACAGCGCAGGCCATCAAGCCCATCATGGACCTCGGACTAACGCTGGTTGCCGAAGACGAAGGTCGGCCCATGGCGCTCTTCAGAGAGTGCATCGTCCGTATCGACGGCGACACGGCCCGCGTGCGCCGCTGACCTCAACGAAAGCCGCTGACCATAAAGCACAAGTTCAGTGCTTCGGGAGGCACCCGGTCCGCGGCGTGTTCGATGTTCACGAGAAGCGACAGCGCCCGCGCACGCCGATGAGAATGTTGCCGCTCCGGGCGGACCCTACGAGCTACTGGATGCTCCAGCGGTGCGGATGGCCGGGATCGGTGGGGCAAGCGAAGACGTTGAGCTCGCCGGAGCGGCCCACGGTGACCTCGGTGGGGGTTGCGGACCGAAAGGCGGGCAGGTCTCGGTCCTAGCGGCCGGCCGCCGGGTGCCACTCGCGGCGGAGGAGGCCGAACACCCAGGAGTCGGAGACGTCGCCGTTGACGACGCAGTCCTCGCGGAGGGTGCCTTCGCGGACGAAGCCGAGCTTCTCCAGGACTCGGGCGGACGCCACGTTGCGGGTGTCGGTCTCGGCCTGGACGCGGTTCAGGTCCAGGGTGTCGAACGCCCACCCCAGGACGGCGTGCGCGGTCTCCGTGGCATAGCCGTGGCCCCACGCGGCGGCGTTGAAGACGTAGCCCAGGGACGCGCTGCGGAAGTCCGGGTTCCAGCTGGTCAGGCCGCACCAGCCGATGAACGCGCCGTCGGAGACGCGGTCGACGGCCACCCGCGCTCCCGTGCCTTCCTCCTCGATGGTCCGGCAGGTCGCGATGAAGCGCTGGGCGCGGGCCGGTTCGGTCCACGGCGGGGAGTCCCAGTAACGCAGCACGTGGGCGCTGCTGTGCAGCGCGTAGAGCGGCGCCGCGTCGGCGTCGCTGAACGGCCGCAGTCGCAGGCGGGCGGTTTGCAGCTCGGGGGTGGGCAATATCATGCGAGGCATCCTGCCGCGTCACGCTCGCCCCCGACCATCCGTTTATCCGGACGGTCGGGGCTGCGTACGTCCCCGGTGACGCCGGACGCGCCGCATGGGCGGTGAGTCAGCAGTACCGTGCCGGCACGGCGAGCAAACGGCGGCCGGTACTGGCGCACCCTCGGGGCGCCGACCAGCCTCGTCCTGTACCGGACTCCGGACGGATCGAGGTACGCCGTCCACTTCACCGGGCCAGCCGGCATCGCCGACGGCGCGCTCGCTGGTCCTCCGCCCTGGTCCGAGCCGGACATCACGCAGGCGGCCCTGGTTCAGAAGGCGAAGGAACTCACCCACCGCCGGCTCGACGTCGCACGCTGTCCGGGCCGATCCTTGTCTAAGACCAGGCTCTGATCCTCTTCGGCGCGGGCTTCGCCCTGAAGGCACTGTGGTGGATCGCGGTGATCGTGCTCATCGTGTGGCTGCTCGGCTTCGTCGTCC
>NZ_JBEYEW010000045.1:0-38378 GCF_040634095.1 Streptomyces sp. NPDC007205 | reverse complement strand
TGTGAGAGGCATCCACGCAGGCCCGCGACCAGTCCAGCTCATCGGCCGCGTGCAGCTTCGCCAGCAGAAGACGGTGCAACTTGTCGAAGACGCCGACTTCATGCCACCGGCCCAGCCTGCGCCAGCAGGTCTGCCCGGAGCCGAATCCCAGCTCCAGCGGCAGCAGTTGCCAGCTGACGTCGTTGTAAAGCACGTACAAGATGCCCTGCAGACACAGCCGGTCCGGCACGGGCCTGGGGCCAGGAGCTCTCTGCGGCCAGGGCGGCAGCAACGGCTCGATCAGCGCCCACAAGTCGTCGTCCACGATCCACGGCCGGTTCCTCACACCTCACGAACGGCGGAATCGTCGTACTGGTCACGCCAGACCAGCACACCTCACCAAGATCGTGTTACGAGCTCTTAGAAACTCTTATACGAAATGTCCTCGGCAATTTGGTTTTGTTCACGAGTTACGGTTCTGGCTCATTTTCCGTGAAGCGGTCACACACTGTTCAGGGACGTCGGCCACTGAGATGATCACTGCTCACCCATAGCTGAGGAGTCGGGGCCGCCGATGAGTAGCTGCTCGCCAGAGGTAGATGAGGTGTTGGAGGCGTCGGGATGGACGCCTGGACGGAGGGTAGACACGGCCCGCTGGCGATCCATGTTCGAAGCAGTCGGCCTCGCCATGCACGACGCTGCGGAAGCCTTCCTGCAAGAGTTCGGCGGTTTGACTGTGAACGTCAGCGGACCAGGGATCAGCTGTGCACGCACGCCGTTCGAGCTGGACCCGGAGCTGGCCTGGGGCGAGGATGACCGATTCACCGAGTGGGGCGAAGCGATCGGGCGCCATCTTTACCCGCTCGGCGAGCTGGACCACGGCCGGTTCTTCCTGGGCATCGACGAAGTGGGCGTGATCTATCTCGTCGAGACCTGGGTTGCCAGCTTCGGAGCGATGCCTCACGCCATGGAGAACTTGGTTCTCGGCTGGCTCCTCGCCGAATCGATGAGGGGTACGAGCCAGTGGGACAGCCGTCCTGACGCGTCGGTCAGGTGTAGAGCAGTACTCGCTTTCGGAGGAGCAGGAATCCGGCTCGGCCGAACATCTGCCGTTTGAGCATCCTGATCCGGTTGACGTGCCCCTCTACGACGCCCGAGTTCCAGGGCAGGGTGAGACCGGCGATGACAGCGTCGCGGTCGCGGTCGATACCGGCGGCGAGGGTGTGCAGGCCGGGCAGGTTGTCGTTGCGGACGGCGTCGAGCGACTCGGGCAGCCGCTGGCCTTGCCGCTCGGTGAGGATCTCGGCGAAGGACCGGACATGTCCGGTGAGTGCATCCAGTTCGGGGCAGTGGACCAAGACGGCTTTGAGGCGGAGCTGTTCCGCCTCGGTGAGGGTGTCTGGGTGGCGGAGGATCCAGCCAGCGACCGTGCGAGGTGAAGGCGGCGGTGCAGTGACCGGATCTGTCGAGAGACGCTTGGCGCGGAAGTAGGCGCGAACTCGCTGGTAACTGCCCTTGTAGCCGAGCGGCACGATCTCCTCCCATGCCTTCCAGGCGTTGGTGCAGCCTTGGTTCCAACGATCGTCCAGGTACGGCTTGTACTCATCAGGTACGGAAGGGCGCCCCTGCCATTGGCCACGGAAGAGATCCTCGGGCGTGGTGGCGTCGGCGAGGAGCTTGACGGTGCGGTACGTCATGCCGAGTCGGCGCTGGATCGCGCGGCGGCTGTGACCAGCGGCGAGCAGCGCGTGGAAGGCCGCGTGGTTGGCCCGAGTCCGGTCGGCGAACCGGTGGCCAGTGGGCCACGGCGAGCCAGAGCTGTCCGTGGGGGCATCGGGCTCCTCCACCGGGCGGGGTGGCTCGAGCGCCGTGCCCGTAGGCAAACTCGGTGATCGGCGATGCACCGTTCAGCGGCCTCGCCGAGGTTGTGCCAAAGATGCCACCGGTCAGCAACCTGGACCGGCTGAGGCGCCCCGGCCGTGGCACCTCCCGCAAAGAACGGAGCTCGATCCCGGCAAACGACCTCGATTCCGGGGCGCTCCGCCAGCCACTTGGCCAGGGTGTAGGCCTCCCGGTCGGGCAACAGATCAACCGTCCGTCGAGTCTCGACATCGACCAGAACCGTCCCGTAGACGCGGCCCTTGCGCATGGCGTACTCGTCGACGCCGACCACCCGCGGGGCCGGCGTCTGCGGGTCAGGTAACGCGTCGAGCAACCGCAAGACCGCGCTGCGGCTGACGGACACCCCGAAGACCCGTGCCATCCGGGCGCCGGCCCGGCCAGCGAGGGTGAGACCGACCGCGGCAAGCGTCGAACGCAACCGTTCGGTCCACCTGCTGTGCCGCCGGGTCAGCCCTGACATCTGCTCGGCGAACGTCCGCCATCCGCATGAGTCGTCCGGACAGAAGAACCTGCGGACCCGAAGGCAGAGGACTACCCGCCGTCCCGCACTGGGCACGTCCGCGGGGAAACCGCAGGTAGGAGCTGTGTATTCGACTCGATCGGCTCCCACAGTCAGGACACGTTGCCCCAGCCGCCGTACTTCGGGCCCCGATGTTTATCGCCTCGTTGTTCACGTCCACCGATAGCACCGCCACGTCCGCGATGGACGGGAACAGCAACTCCTCCAGCCGGAGCAACGTCTCTTCCACAACGCCGCACCGTCGGCCACACCAAGATCGGTACTGGTCATTTTCAGGCAAGTTTCCGAAGGTCGATCCGAGCGTCAGTCGTCACTCAGCGTGCGCGCTTCACGGAAAACGAGCCAGAACCCGAGTTTGGGCAGCACCCGAAGCTCTGCAGACATCGAGCAATTCATGGCTTCGGGCAGCACGGGCCCCTGCCAACACTCTGGCAGGGGCCGTGGTGGACAGAGCCGAGGAGGGCCGGGACCTGTCCCTAGATGAGCAGCATCCTGGCCACACGGCTACCGTCTGCTGGTGGCCTGACGGCCCGGCGTCACTTCAGGTGTCGGGCGAAGAACTGGGCCGCGGCGTTCCCCGCGAACTGCGGGACGCCGGTGTGCCCGCCCATATTGGCGTGCAGCGTCTTCTCCTTGGAGCCGAAGGCGTCGAACAGGTCCAGGGCCGCCTGCCGGTCGTTCCCTTCGTCGTCCCACTGCAGCAGGACGTGCAGAGGAATGGTGACCTGGCAGGCCTCCTCGAACATGGCGCGAGGGACGAAGCTCCCGGCGAACAGAACAGCGGCCGAGATACGCGGCTCGACCACCGCCAGCCGGGTCCCGATGGACATCACTCCTCCCGAGTACCCGACCGGGCCGCCGATCTCGGGCAGCGACAGGAGGGCGTCTAGGGCGGCCTGCCACTCCGGGACCGCCTTGTCGACCAGGGGGAGGATGAGAGCGTCGATGATCTCATCGCTGACCGGCTCGCCGGTCTCCATAGCCCGGCGCAGGTCGGCGAGGGCCTGCTCGGCGGCGGGCAGGCGGGGCCGGTCGCCGCTTCCGGGGAGCTCGATGGTGGCCGTGGCGAAGCCGTCTGCCGCGGACTGCCGCGCTCGGGCCACCAGTCGGGGGTACGCCTTGCGCAGCCCGAGAGGAGGGGGGCTGAGCAGGATCAGCGGTGCCGGTGCGGATGCGGATCCGGGCGTCCACAGGATGCCGGGGATCTCGCCGAGGGTGAATTCGCGCTCCAGCACAGCGTCGTCGAGACGCTGTTCAGAAGTGAATTGCATGGTCGTGCCTTTCCGGAGTGCCATTGAACGGCGCTCCCGGACGACCTATCGCCCGACCGTGACCCCGGAGGGGAGCACCCATGTCGATACGTTCACGGGTACCACCTCCTCGCTCTCTTGCGCGGCCTCCGGAAACGTAGCAGTGGCTGCCGTGGTTCCGCCACCGAGTTTTTGCGGAGGCTCTGTGGCCGAACACCACGGCGTCGCAGTCACGCCTGTCACTGGTCGGGAAGCGCACGTCCGCACCGATTCGAGCACCGAAAAACCGGCAAGCAACCGCTGACGGACGATCTACTGCGCAGACAGCCGCCCCGTGACCAGCGTGAGCACCCTGAGCACCGGTCATGCCAGACCTTTGACCTGTGACTTCAAGTTGGCGGAGGCCCATCCGATGCCCACCGCCGGGGTCAGGCTCGCGCATCGCTCCTTGACCGGGTTCGCTACCTGCGACATCCCGCCCGAACGGGACAGCGCCGGGGGAAGGAGAAATCTCCGCCCCCGGGCGCTGCCCGGCCTCCCGCCTCGTTCAGGCCGCAGCCACCCCGTATCCGGTGTCACCGCGGACATCGGCGAGGAACTGGGAAACCTGGTCGACCTCCTGCATGCACTCGATCAGGAACCCCGCCGCGATGAGCCCGGTCTGCGTCCCGCCGCCGCCCTCGAGGCACCAGCACTTGAGGCACCGGCTCGCCACCGTCACCAGCTGCCGCAGGGCATACGCGGACTCGCAGCCGGCGTGCTCATCGGGCACGGCGGTGATGTAGTCGGCCAGCAGCAGCGCGCCGAACTCACCGATCAGCCGCGCCAGCTCGGGACCTTCGGCGTGGAACTCCGCGAGCGCGGCCTTGTCTTCCTGGCTGCCCTGGCCCCGCCAGACCAGTTCCACGTAGTCGGCGGCCCGCAGGATCTGCTCCGGGGCAAGCTGGGCCTTCGGCGACGTCGTCTCCATGACGGCTCCCTACCTGTTCGCTGGCCGGGTGCCTGCTGCGCCCGGCCGATCGCCCCACGGCGCGGGCCCGGACCTGTGCACAGAGGCCGCGCTCCAAAGGAGGGCGCTGCCCGTGACGTCTAACGCTCGGAGGGGGGTTTGTTGGTGGGCCGAGTGTTTGTTGGCCTGCGGTGTTGTGGGTTCGTTGAGAGGCGGGGTGGGCGGGGTGTGTGAGCTGGGCTCATGTGTTGTGTGTGGAGTGTGGCCCCGGTGGGTTGTAGGTAGTCCTGGCGCGTAAAGACTCGGTTGGTGTTTTCGCTGGTCAGCGCTGTTTTGCCTGTTCGGCGGGTGGGGTTAGCGGCTGCGGGTGGGGCGTCTGTGTTGTTCGGCGAGGTGGTCGAGTTGTACCGCGTCGAGGGCGGTTTTAGTGATGCGTTCGGTGCCGTCGGTTATGGCGGCTTGGCGGATGAGGCGGGTGAGGGATCCGATGCGGCCGGCGGTGCGTTGGTGGAGGTAGGCGGCGTGGGCCGGGAGGGTTCCGGGTTTGTGCTGCTGGAGGTCGAGGGCGTTCTCGATGTCGGTGATGACGTCGCGGAACGGCTGGCGGGTGCCGTGGCGGGCGGGGAGGGGGCCGCAGTCGATGAGGGTGGCGCGGCCGGCGAGCTGGGCACCGCGGTGCCGCTGAACAGGGGTGTGTCGGTGACGTTGATGCCGGCGTACACGAAGGTCGCGGGGAGGCGTTCGGTGAGGTCTTTGATCAGGTCGGCGGTTTGGGCGCCGGTGGTGGTGCGGAGGTTGAGGCGGTGGATTTCGTCGATGAGGACGAGTTGGACGCCCGCTTGGGTGTAGGTGTGGCAGACGGCGTCGGTGATCTGGGTCTGGGTCATGCGGGTGGTTACGGGGATGCCGAGGTAGCGGGCGAACTCAGTGATGAGGGTTTTCGCGGTGGCGCCGGGAGGGACCAGGACGTACGCCACGGGTGCCGTGGCGTGGGCTGACGCGGGCGGGGGCGGGTTTTTGCGGGTGGGGGCGAGGTGGCAGGTGCGGCCGACGTTCAGCAGTGCGGTGGTTTTGCCGGCTGCGGCGGGTCCGGTGACGATCAGGGAGGGCCGTGCGGTGGTCTGCTGGTGGCGGCCGAGGATCATCAGGGCGCGGACCTGGGTGGCGAGCTTGCTGATGGCGGGGGTGCGGATGGTGACGAACGCGGAGTGGTAGGCGAGGCGTTCGTCGCGGCTGCGGGGCGGGTCGTCGGGCTGGGGCGGGGCGGCCGGGTTGGTGGTGGCGAAGCGGTGCCAGCCCTGCCAGGTGGTCAGGGGCCAGGAAGGTTCGGCCGTGTTGCCGCTGCCCGCGTCGGCGGGTGCGCTGGGTGGTTGGTGCGCTGCGGGGTGGGGGCGGGTGTTCACCACTTGTCGGCTTCCTCGTGTGCGTCGTAGAGCCCGAATCCGGCGGCCGCGGCGGGGCGGGTGTCGTCCTCGGGGAGGTCGTCGAGGTCGTCGATGCTGTCGTCCTCTCCGTGCTGCGCCGGCTCGCCGGTTAGGGGGCCGGTGCCGTATTGCGGGTGCTGCGGGAACCGGCAGCGTGGTGGCGCGGACGAGGAGAGCTTGTTCGGTGGTGGTGGCGTGGCCGCTGTGGACGCGGCGCATGAGTTGGTCGAGGGCGTCGGCGAGGCCGGCTTCGACGTGTTCGGCCTCGCCGTAGGTGCTGTGGTGGGCGTGGGTGCGGATGTGCTGCCAGGTGTGGTCGTTGAACGGCTGGTGGACGTGTTCGCGGTGGATCCAGGGGATTTCGGTGAGCTCGCCGTCGGGTAGGCGGATCCAGATCTGGCGGACGTCGTGGGGTTGTAGTGGATTTCCCATTTCCCGCCCCGGCCGGCGACGGGGGAGGGCTGGCCGCGGTACGGGGCGAGGAGATCGTGGTCGTAGGTGGTGGATTGTGATGCCGGCGGGGGTGATGGCCTGCCAGCGCACGGGCAGCAGCTCGAGGTAGTCGCTGCCGGTGAGCGGGACGGGCACGTACCCGGCGACGGCGACCAGCGCGGCCCACATCTGGTTCGGGGTGAGGGCCTTCTTCGGCATCATCGGGTGGCGCAGGCCTTCGTGGGGCCGGTGGTGGTAGTGCACCAGCCACTCATCGAGCAGGTCCTGCAGCTGGGCGACGCTGTAGCAGGTGTCTTTCTCGGTGTCGGGGCCGCGGCGGGTGACGTCGGAGCCGGTGTAGCCGGGCAGGTGCTGGCAGAACAGGGCGTTGATGGTGCCGAAGGTCCGCTCGACGATGCCTTTGGCGGTAGGGGCGCGGGGCGGGGCGGGCTGGACGCTGATGCCGAGGTGCTCGCAGGCGGCGGTGAACGCGGCGGAGACGAAGACCTTGCCGCGGTCGACGACGATCGTCTCGGGCAGGACGACCGGCCTGGCCGCCGCGCCGGCCAGGCGCTCGTCCAGCGCGGCCAGCCGCTGGTGGGGGAGTGCGGGGGCGCGGTCCATGCGCAGGATGTCCGGCCAAGTGGGGCGGGCGGGGTGCGGGACGGCCATCTCCGCCAGCAGCAGCGCCGCGTCCACGGCCTTGGTCGCACTCGGACACAGCACGGCGGCGAGGATGGCACGGGTGGCGACGTCGACGATGGTCAGTTCGGGCCGGGCCAGACGCCCGTTGTCGAAGAGGGCCAGGACGTCCAGGCGGGTGGTGTCGACCTGGACCTGCTCGCCGCCCAACGCCGAGAACGCGCCCGCATCCGCAGCGAGAAGGGCATCCGCTGGGGCGGACGCCCCCTCGCAATCGCAGCGTGAACGCGAGTGGGCCCTCGCGTCACCTTCGCCAGAACAGGTGGTGCGTCACGCCGCTCGGGCTGGGCACGATCTCCAGGTGAAACCGGTCGAGCAGCTCATCGGGGGACTCCCACAGGCGTAGTCCGGACCCGAGCTTTACCGGCGAGACCGCCACATGCATGGTGTCGACGAGGCCGGCATCAAGGAACTGCCGGATGGTGGTCACCCCGCCGCCGAGTCGGACGTGCTTGCCCTGCGCCGCTTCCAGCGCCCGTTCGAGGACCGTGGCCGGGTCGCCGTCGACGAAGTGGAACGTGGTGTCGGAGAGCGTGAACGACGGACGCTCGTGGTGGGTCATGACGAACACCGGAGTGCGGAACGGGGGCTCCTCCCCCCACCAGCCGCGCCACTCATAGTCCTGCCAGGGCCCGCGCTGGGGCCCGAACTTGTTGCGGCCCATGATCTCGGCACCAATGTTGCGTGCGAAGTCTCGCGTGAAGTAGTCGTCCAGGCCCCGGCTCCCCCCGGGATCCGTGCGCATGGGCCAGCTCGCCGTGGCTCCGGCCCAGGCGAACAGCCTCTCGGGATGGTCGTGGCCGAAGGGCCGCTCGAGACTCTGGCGCTCACCGGCACCGATTCCGTCATTCGAGACGTTGAAGTTCATGACTCTCAGCAGTTGATCCACGTCTGTCCTCGTCAGGTCCTGTCGCGACATCGTGTGGCGAGGCGCCGCACATCATGACGTCGAACGGGACGTGGCCGGATCGACAGCGGCCCGCAATTTTCTCCAAGGCGCGTCAGGAATCCGCCCCATTGGCGGTGTGGCCGTAGCGGACACGGACGGCATCGAGGCGGCCAGGGTGGCCGCCCGCGACCACTCGCATGCGTCGCAACGGATGTCACCACACATCCAACCGTTCCAATCTCCAACCCGGCGCACCTTCACGGTCAGAGCACTAGCCATGACCGACCTCATGGCCCGCAGACTCACCGGCGAGGCCACCTGAAATGGCGCGACACCTGACCGGGAGCAATCACGAACCACCGGACCAAACGCTCAGTAAACCGAGGGAAGGCGCGCGCCACAGTAGCACAGAGTGATGGGAAGCAGAGTTCAGCGGCATGTCGTGACCGCCCGCACGGCGGAGGCCGTCGACATGTCGGCTGGGACCTCACCAGCGTTCGTCTTGAGGGTGACCACGCCGTGGTCGATGCGGATGACGGTGCCGCAGACCAGGCCGCTAGGGGTGGTGATCTCCAGTGCGGGTTTGTCGCGGGCGGGGCCGTACCACGTCGTCGCGACCGCGGCGACAAGGAAGGCGGCGCACAGGAGCGTCGAAGCGATGCCGCGGCGCAACGCGGCGGCGGACGCGAGCGCTTCGAAATGCTCGGCGCCCCGGCGGGGTGGCAGGTTCTCCGTCGGGGAGACGGCCGGACGTCCGTGGGCGGCGCGGATCAGCAGCAGTGCGCCTACAGCCCCAGCGACGAGCGAGATCAGCAGCTGGACCCCAACCAGCGCGGCCCAGCGATGCGCGAGTTGGCCGATGTCGGAGCGCCCCTTCACCAGGCTAAAGCCGATGAGGGTGGCGAGCAGACCGCCGAGTCCGTTGCGCCATGCCGCGGCGGCTCCTCGTACACGTGGCAGTTCGGTACGCAGGAGATGGTCGCGGTCCTGGGCCGTCAGCAGGTCGGCGGGGGTGGCCGGCCGCGGTCCGGGGGAGAGCGAGGGGGTCACCGCGGCTGGTCCGAAATGATCAAGGTCCAGTAGGCGCCGCATCCGAAGCGACCGTCGGGCCGGTCGGGGTGGTCGTCCTCGCAGGTGCACATCATCGGTTCGACGCGCTCTGTCGCCGCTGGCGGTCGCCTCCGGCCCGGCAACCGACTGCGGAGAGAGACAGAGGTGGACCGTGAATAGATCCCGCTCACGATGGGGATCTCGATGGGCGCAGCGCAGCGCGGACACAGGCCGCGCAGGATCAGGGTGCCGGGCCGTGGCTCCTCGATGGTTAAGTTCTGCGCCGCGAGCCGCGCGTACGACTCGTCCGTGATCTCCCGGTAAGGGAGTGGCTCGCTGTGCGGAGGCTGAGGGGGGTCGGCCGTCATGGGAACTCCTGCGGGACTGATCGGGTCGGGTCGGCGGTCACGGACCGGTATGGGTGAACGGCGACCAAGCGCTGACGGGGACATCGCTGTCCCGCAGCGCGCGGACCGTCTTGTGCAGGGCGTGAGCGGATCGCGCAGGGCGGAAACGCCCCTGGGAGGTGAGATCCGCGTACACGGCCTCGGTCACCATGGCGGCGGTATCGTCGTACACGGACCAGAGGGTGCCCATGACCTGGCGGTAGCCGGTGTAGTGCAGGGCGGCCACCAGGGTGGTGGCCTCGTCGATGACGGGGATGCCGCCGGTCGCCGTCATGCAGGCGGACAGGAACGCGAACTCGCCGTGATGCTCCTGGGCACCGATGTCGGCGACGGTGAGGATCCGGTCGTGGAGCAGCAATCCGCCGCGGGACGGCGCGGAGAGGTCCTGCCCGCCGTGGCAGCTGAAGTGGGCCCACCGATGCCGCGGCAGTGCGCCGCGCACGGCGTCCGCTGTGGCGCGCTCGCCTTCCAGCAGGGTGCACCGGCCGGGGAACAAGGACAGCAGGAGGTCCCGTTCGCGCGGCACATGGGCGAGGGGGAGGCCGTCGGGGGCGTCCGGCAGGGCGACGACCAGCACGCGCTCGTCGTCGGGCGGGGGCGCGTCGAGGGGGCGTCGGGCCTCCAGGAGGGCACGTAGCGTCGGAGTGTACGAGGACACGACGCGGTCCAGGACCGCGCGACCGTGCTCGCGGTCCGTCCTGGTGTGATGTCCGGCGGCGTGCAGGGGCAGGATGGTCAACGGCCCGGTGGGGCACCACCACAGGCGAGGCCAGTGCTGGCCGGGCGCCGGCGGGTCCGTGAACCCCAGGGCGGTCAGGACGGGGTCCGCGATCTCGTCCCACAGCCACGCCAGCACCGCGGCGAGCGTGGTGTCCCGGTCGCCGACGGCGCTGCTCAACGCCTGCTGCGCCGCGGTGTACCGCCGGATCGCGTCGGATGTGCGGTCGCCGTCGTCGTAGCGCTGCCGGGCGATGTGCACGTCGTACGCCGCTCGGTCGACCTGCTGCAGCACCTGGACGTAGGCGTCCGCGCTCTCGCTGATGTCTTGCAAGGTCACCCGCGGCAACGGTACGACCCGTACGCCGGCCGTGGTCACGATCAGGGCGTCGCATCGCCAACGGCTGACGTTGATGACTGCGACCGGACCGTTGGCCGCAGCGGGCAGCAGCGTTTCCAGTCGCGGTGGTCTGAGGAAGTCCTCGTATCCGTCCAGCGTGCGGGCCTGCTCGACCAGGGCATCCCATTCCCTGGCCAGGGCCATCCGTCGATCGACCAGATGAGGCGGGCCGGCCGGCTCCTCGGGCATCAGGGCGCGACACCGCCCGAGGTGTACGCCACTGTCCCTGTCGGTGTCGCCACGGATCGCCTCCTGTTTCTCGGAGAGTTGGGGTGTGACCGGGTGCGGTCGGTGGGTCGGTCGGTTCTGGCGGTTCGCGCGCGTGGTCGGCCGGAAGCCGGGACATCCTCACCCGGGCGCGTCAGGTGCGGCGGCCGGAGATGGGTGTGCGACGGCTGGCTCCGGGTCTGCGATGGCTGGCTCCGGGTCTGGGGTGGCCGGATCGCGGTGGTCGAGGGCAGCGCGGACGGCGTCGAGGCGGGCCGCCAGGTCGGGTGCCGTGCGGCTCAGGCCGGTCAGGTCGGCGCGGGTTTCCAGCACTTGCGCCCACTGGATGGCACGGCCTGCTTCGAGCAGTTCGATCGCCCGGTCCGGCTGGCCGTCGGCGAGGGCGGCGGCCGCCGCGTCGCCGGCGGCCAGCCAGGCTCCGCGAGCGAGGAGTTGTTCGCGGCTCTCGCGGCCGAGTCCGCGCCAGGCCAGTAGCGAGAGCAGGCTGATGGCCGCGGTGTAACCATCGACCGCGGCCAGCCAACGGCCGGCCTGGGCGGCGGTGGATCCCCAACTCCGCGCCGCGAGCAGCCGGGTCGGCGCCGGGGACGTCACGGATCCCGCCGCCTCGCGCCACACCGCCATCGCCTCGTCCAGGTCGGCCGCGTCGCCCGCTACGTCGAACCGGGCGCACAGTGCCGCGGCGGTGTTGTTCAGCAGCGCGGCCCGGTAAGGATGGCCGTCGGACGTGGCCGCCAGCGCGGCCCGGCCGCACTCGATGGCCTCCGCGACGTCCGCGAGGTCGCCCGTCCGGGCGTAACGGCTCTGCAGGCCGATGGTGAGGTTGTTCAGCCGGTGCGGTCGGCTGGGGTGCTCCCTGGGGGTCGCGGCCACCGAGGCGCGGCCGAGTGCGATGCCTTCGTCCAGGTCGCCGAGGTCGTCGGTCAGTTCGTACTTCGTGTAGAGCACGGCGCTGAGGTTGTTCAGCCGGTGCGCCTGTTCGGGATGGCGGGCGGACATGGCGGCCATGGCGGCCCGGCCGGCGTCGATGGCCTCGCCGAGGTCGGTGCGGGAGCCGGTCCGTTGGGATCGCGCGAGGAGGGCGGCGCTCAGGCCGGACAGGTAGAGCGTGCGGTCGTCGCGGGTGCGGGACGCGGCCACGGCGGCGCGACCGCAGTCGATCGCCGCGCCCAGATCCGTCAGTTCACCGGTGCGTTCGAACCGTCCCCACAGCGCGGAGCCCAGGCTGTTCAGGGCGAGCGCCCGGCAGCGATGGCCGGCGGGTATGGCGGCGACCGCGGCCCGGCCGAGTGCTACGGCCTCGTCCAGGTCCGCGAGGTCGCCGGTCTGCTCGAACCGGGTCGACAAGCCGATGCTGAGGTTGGACAGTGCGTGAGCCCGGTGGACACGCCCGGCAGGCATCATGGCCGCGGCAGTGCGGGAAGTGCTGATGGCCTCGTCAAGGTCGGCGGGGTCGCCGGTCTGTTCGTACTTGGCGTACAGCGAATCGGCCAGCTGGATCATGAGCACAGCGCGTCCGCGGGCCAGGCGAGACCGCATGGCCGCCCGCACGCCCCCCAGTACGTTCCGCACACCACTCGGCACGGTATCCACCATTGGCCCGTGGGCGACCGGTGGCAAGGGGAGCGTGACCCGGCGCGCGATGCAGACGGCCCGCGCTCTCGCTGCGCATGCTGGAGCACGGGCGCTCATGTCTGTCCCTTGGGACGCCTATGGATCTTGTGGGTTCCGCTATTGGTGGGTTCAGCTCGTCGAGCGACGGCTGAGTTCGGCGGCGTACTGCGCGCGGGGGGCGCCTGCGACGACAGCCCAGCAGGTCGCCGCTCCAACGGAGACGCCGAGGACCTCGCTTAGGACGGCGGGGGGCATCTGTGCTGCGAGGTCCATCAGCGCGCTGTTGCGTCCGCTCCGGGAGGGCATGCCGTAGGAAGTGAGGCGCGTGCGCAGTTGGCGGGGGCTGCCGGGGCGGCCCGGGTGGGTGCCGGGCAGGAGCCAGGGGTGGTCGGTACTTCAGCCGAGCGCGAGGGCGCCGTTGTGCTCGTCGGTGAGGGAGTCGCCAGCCTCACCACCAGCCAGGTCCTCACCACCGACGAAGGCGTCCGTCTCGCCCTCGGCCCCCATCCCGTCACCGTCCCCCCACCTGGATCAGCTCCTGACCGTCGAACCGGCCGAGCAGCGGGGTGCGCGGAGAGGCGAGTGTGTCGGTGACCGCGCCGACGATCGGCTGGTTCCACCGCCGGCACCTGCTCGCCGAAGCCCGCCGTCACCTCGCTCTCGTCCTGCGCGGCCGTCGCCGCGAGCCGGGTCTGGACGAGCGGATCGTGGACGCCGCGCTTGCCACGTACTGCGTGGACATCAGCGAGCCGAGGACGCTGCGCGGCCTGATGCCGGCCTACCGCCTTTACACCGCCCGCTGGTCGCTGGCCGACCTCGAACCCGTCCGACGCCCGCCGACCCCTCGCACGGACCCGGACCGGCAGTCCCCGGCCGACCCGGGCACACCGGCCGCGCCCCGGCCCTTTGACCTGGAGCCGGGGGAGTGGGAGATACCCCGCCTCCCGTTGCAGTACGAGCGGGCCGTCCTCGCCGGCGCGGTGGTCCGCGAGAAGCTGCGCACCGTTGCCGCGCGGGGCGGGGCGTACGACGTCGGCGCGCACCAGCAGGCGGCGATGCCCGAGCAACTGCTCGCACTCCCCGCCGCCGGCCCGGAGCACGCCGACCAGGAGCTGGAGGCTGGATCCCGAGAGGCGATCGACCTGACGGCGTTGCGGACCTTGCGGGAGTCACGCACGGACGTGGAAGCCCTCGATCTCACGGCCGAGCGGCTGCGCCGCCTCCAGGATGCGTTCACCAAGGCGGTCGACGACTCCCGCGCGGACCGCTACGCCGACCGGGACGTGGCCGACGCAGTGCACCCGGTGCGCGAGGACGAGCAGCAGGCGCACCGCCCGCAGCAGCCCGGACCGCGCCGCGGCCGGGAGGCCGGCCACTGAGTGCCCCCGATGCCGCGTATCCGATGCCGCGGGTGCGCACCGGCGATGCCCGGCATCCACTCCAAGGAGGGAGTCGGAGTTGAGACAACTTCCGCTCGGCGTGTGCGTGGCGTCTGCGGCCCCGGTGGTCGCAGGGCCTTGGGTGCTGCGCATGCGGCTCAGCGGATGACTTGACGGCCGTTTCGAGGAGACCATTGCCCAACTCGCCGACGGTTACCGACAGTTGCCGAACGGGCGGCTCGTCATCCTCGGCGAGCCCGGATCCGGCAAGAGCGTGCTCGCGATCCTGCTCACGCTCGGTCTGCTGAAAGACCGTGCGCCCGGTGGTCCCCTGCCGGTCCTGCTGCCCGCTTCCTCCTGGGACCCGGTCCGTGAGTCCCTGGACGACTGGATCGTCAGGACCCTGGCCCTGCCCTACTACAGCGGCCGCCCCGAGATCCCGCGCACCCTGCTCGTCCCCGACGACGAATGGGCTCAGCTGGTAGCCGCCCAGCTCACTGGGGTTTCCGCGACCCTCGCCCGGCTCTCGAAGTAACCACCGCCCGCCCTCCTCTTCCGCGCCATGCAACGAGTCCGCCATGCCGAACCCTGCCCGCCGTCGCCGCTACGCGTCCGACATCACGATCGCCGAGTGGGCCCTTCTCGAACCCCTGTTGCCGGTCCCGGCCTGCCAGACCAAGACTGGTGGGCATCCCGAGAAGTGGCCCCGCCGGCAGATCGTCGACGCCATTCGCTACATCACCGATAACGGCGCGAAGCGGAGAGCTCTGCGGTCCAATTTCCCTCCATGGGAGACGGTTTACGGGTTTTTCGCCCGATGGAACCGCCGCGGCGTCGTCAGCTTCATCCGTGACCAACTCCGCCGTCGTCTCCGCACTGGCCTGGGGCGATGCCCTTACCCGGTCACGCTGATCGTCGACTCGCAGTCGGTCAAGGGCGCCACCACGGTGAGCAAGGCGACTCGCGGATTCGATCCCGCGAAAATGATCAATGGGCGGAAGAGACACATCGCGGTGGACACGAAGGGCTTCCCCGTCATGATCACGGTGACGCCCGCCGACATGCAGGACCGGGATGCCGCCCGCGAACTGCTCTGGCGACTGCGTCTCACCCACCCGCAGATCACCCAGGTCTGGGCTGACTCCGCCTACGCCGGCAAGCTCGTCGACTGGGCCGAGGAATTCCTCCACATCACCCTCAAGACCGTCTCCCGCCCCAAGGGGGCCAAAGGGTTCGTCGTCCTCCCGCGTCGCTGGCGCGTTGAGCGCACGCTGGGGTGGATCATGAACGCCCGCCGCAACGCGCGAGATTACGAGCGCCTCCCGCAGCATTCCGAGGCTCATCTGAACTGGTCGCTCATCACCCTCATGACCAGGCGGCTGACCCGGAAGAAGCCAGCCCGCAGCTGGGCAAAGAAGCCGAATCCCACCAGCTGAGCGGGCCTACGAGGACCACTCGGGGCCGTCGTCCTCGAACTGCTGGCGGCAGCGCAGGAACTCGATGCACGCCCGCCGACATGCCCGCGACTATGAACGACTCGTCCAGTACTCCAAAACGCTGATCACCTGGGCCGCGATCACCCTCATGACCAGGCGGCTCACCCGCAAACCAGCCCGCCGGGCCGAGCCACCGACAGCCTAAAGCTACTCAAACAGCCACCATCAGGTGCTGAACCGCTTCGGCAACAGCAGCAACAGTGAGCTCTGGACCACACTGCTCAGGCGGTACGTCGCGTTGCGACGGGTTGATCCAGACCGTCCGCAGTCCGGCGGCCCGACCTCCAGCGACATCGAGCGTGAGGCTGTCACCCACCATCCAACCGGTGCGATCCGCTGGCATCCCGCATTGTTGCGCCGCGAGGCGGAAGATCCGCGGATCGGGCTTGCGTATGCCCACCTCCTCCGAGACACACCACGTGTCAACCAGACTAGCCAGACCTGTTCGATGGATCTTGGCCAACTGATTGTCAGCCATCCCGTTGGTGACGATGCCGATCCGCCAACCAGCACCACGGAGTTGTTCCAACGCATCCAGATCTTCGGGGCAGCACGCGGCAAGCTCCGGGATCCGGCGACGGTACTGCCTCCAGAGCAGGTCGACTGGCTCAGCCAGATCAAACTCGTCCCGGACCATCGAGAACAGGCGGTCTTTGGGACCCGCGTACTTGGCCTTGACCGCCAGCAACCAGCTGACACCCTGGCTGCCGAGGCCACGGGCAGCCGCGAACTCCTCCGCCCACGCGAGAAAGGCCGCATGATGATCTATGAGCGTGTCATCCAGATCGAAGAGCGCCAGGGGCATCCCAGCACCATAATCCCGTGATCGTCTCCGCACGCACGAACATCACATCCTGAGACGGGCTACAGCAGATGCCCAGAACTACGGGCAGCGCGCTTCGAAAACAGGCTCCTTGTCGTTGGTCCGGCGTCGATCGTGGCTCGAACTTGTTCGGTGTTTTTCCAGTTCACCAGATGTGTGAGGGGCCACGGGCCGATCCTGTGCTGAGCGACAACGCAGCACGGAGGCCGGGATCGTGGGACTGGTCGAGCATGAGGTTCAACGAGACGCGTTGACGGTGGTGGCGGAGTTCCGGTCGGAGTTGTACGCGTGCCTGACTGCGCGGAGCGACGCTCTGTTCGAGCTGTGCGACGCGTTGCTGTGCACTGACGGTCCGGTCCGCACCCTCGTGGACCTGGCGCTCGCTCCCGAGCATCGGCGCGGGCACGGGGCGTTGTACTCCGGGGTCAACCACGGTCGGATCGACGTCGCCCGGCTACGGCGGGCACCGACCAGTGTTTCGCTTCCCCGAGCCAGCAGCGGTCGGCTGGTGCCGGCGGTGGGCGTCTCTCCGTGGTTGCGGCCGGACGCCGACACCTCCTCGGACCGTTCCTTCTGCCATACCTTCGGCCGTGGCCTGGGCAAGCACCAGATGGTGCCTGGCTGGCCGTACTCGATCGTCGCGGCGCTGGAGACCGGCCGGACCTCGTGGACCGCGTTGCTGGACGCGATCCGGCTGGAGCCCGGTGCCGACTTGGCTGCGGTCACCGCCAGCCAGGTCGGCGACGTCGTCGAACGCCTCATGGAAGCCGGCCAGTGGCAGGAGGGGGCCCGAACATCTTGGTCGTCCTCGATGCCGGCTACGACGCGCCCCGCATCGCCCACCTCCTGAGTGATCTGCCGGTCGAGGTTCTGGGCAGGCTCCGATCGGACCGGGTGATGCGCAAGCCTGTCCCGGTGCCGTGGATCTGCCCGCCGCAAGGTGGTCGCCGCCCAAGCACGGCGGCGAGTTCGTCTTCGGTGACCGGGCATGCGGGGCGAGGCCACCGCGGTCACCGTCACCAACACCGACCGCTACGGGACCGCAACCGCCCAGGCTTGGGACCGGCTCCACCCACGGCTCACCCGCCGAGCGGCTTGGGGCGACCACGGGGGACCGTTGCCGATCATCGAGGGCACCGTGATCAGGTTGACGGTCGAGAAGCTGCCCAGTGGAGGGGTGAACAAGCCCGTCTGGCTGTGGTGGTCGGGCACCGGTGCCGCCACGGATGACGTCGACCGGTGCTGGCAGGCATTCCTGCGAAGGTTCGACGTGGAGCACACGTTCCGGCTACTCAAGCAAACGCTCGGGTGGACCCGGCCCCGCCTGCGGGACTCGGAAGCGGCCGACCGCTGGACCTGGCTCGTCCTGGCCGCACATGCTCGACAGCGGCTGGAGGGCCAGGGCGAAGCCGGGGTCGTCATCGGCAGCGTCTTCGAGTGCGAGCCGCACGCGCTGACGTGCCCGCTCCGAAGGCTCCTGCCCAGACTGGCTCTCCAGGGCCTTTCCGAACTACTGAGGGAGTCCCGTGATCAGGTGACGGGACGATCAGTCCAGAAGCGAAGGGTCGGTATGGGGCTGGAGAACGGCTGCGAACGGCGCGTGTTAGTTAGGCCGAGTTCGACGGCTGAGTTTCGCCCGGGGGCGGGGGATCCTCGCCGCATGGGACGTCCAGCGCGGTGGGGGGCCGTCGTCGTAGCGGGCACCGCGCGGGCAGGGCTGACACGGTCACACCGCAGTGCTTGGTGGCTGAGGAGCGATCACCGAATCGGGTGGTCATCTGCGAGGCCGGCACGTTGTCAGGAGATCGTGGCCCACGCTGGGGGGCAGTAGGGCGGATTCACGGAAGGTGATCACCCAGTGACCGCTGTGGCGCAGGACATCATCCGGCATCACAGCGCCCCTGACTTGCCGCCCGCCGTCCTCATTGGCCACGGACACACACGTTCCCCACAGCAGAGAGCACGGAGACCAACATGAAGATCGCAGCCCGCAGTGTCTTGCTGGTCGCCACGTCGCTGTTCGCCGCGGTATCGCTGCTCGCCGGGGCCTCGGCCTACGCCGGCTCCGCCGCACCCACGACCGGTTCCACCTGTGTGCTGAATGCCCACGGCGTCTTCGCCAACGCGGTCGATCCAGGTGGGATCAACCTCCCAGTACGCGACACGCTGGCCATGACCGGCAGCGTGACGTGCGTGGACGCCACCGGCGCACCCGTGGCCGCCGGGACCTTCGAGCGGACGGTCACCATGCCGGCCACCGAATGCACCGGCGACGAACACGGGGACACCTCCACCACGACCGTCCACTGGACTGACAACACCACCTCCACCTTCCGATTCGACAAAATCGACGTTGTGAAGGTGAACGGCACCGCCTCACTGGTCGTCACCGGCACCGTCACCCCCGACAGCACGCGCTTCGCCAGCGACACCATCAACGCCGTGGGCACCAGCACCGGCGCCGGCTGCGGCACCCCCGCCGGCGAGACCGCCGTCGACTCCACCCTCGTGCTCCGCCTCACCCACTGACCAGCCGCGCTGACCAGTACACACCCCACACGGGAAGGAACACCCGGCATGCCGATCCCTTCGACCAGGCCGCACACGGCCCCGGCCGACCCCACCACCCCGAAGGCCCGCATCTACGCCATGCTGGACACCGACGGAGACGGAGTCGCTTCCCGCCACGACTACTTCGTCCGCATCGAACGGGCTCAGCAAGCGACCGGACGCAGCGACGACGACCCCCTGGTCATCGCCGCACGCACCACGGGCGAACGCGCCTGGGCTGCGATGGACGCCAACGGCGACGGCGTGATGACCTACCAGGAGTACATCGCCTGGGTGGACGCCGAGAAATTCGACACCATCTGCCAGCACGCACTGGGCGCCCTGTTCGACCTTGCCGACGCCGACCAGGACGGTGCCCTGGACCGGACGCAATTCACCACGCTGCGCCAGGCACTGGGCAACCGGGCCGACAACGCCGACGCGGCTTTCGACGCGCTGGACAACGACAACGACGGACGCGTCAGCCGCCAGGAGTACCTGGCATCGATCCGCGCGTACGTCACGGGTGACGGCTCCGCCATGGGCGACGCCCTGTACTGAGCAACTCCCATCCGGCGCCGAGCCGGCTCGGCCGCGTGCAGGAGCCGTAACCAGAGGGCCCGACCCGGCAGGTCTGGCTCTCCGGGGCGACACCGTCGCGTCCCACGCTGACGTGTCGACAGCGGAGCACACCGCCGAGTCTCGATCGACGTCCGCGCCGGAGCAGCGTTTTGTTCTTCGGTTCGGGAGCCAGCAGGCGGTCGACAGGATCGGGAAATGCTCACGAGAGATGACGGAGCACCTCATGAGGAGGCCTGCCCCCAGTCAGCCGATCAGAAGCAGGGGTTCGCTGGCCCAGAGCGGAGTACCCATCGATGTGTGTCCGTGAAAACCAGGTGCCGCCGCCGCGACGGCGCACATTCTGCCTCACCTAAATCACCCGTTCGACGTAACTTTTTGGGAATTATCGACCGTGCTCGACCAGCATCGGAAGGGTTCCCGAAACGGTTTCTCCTGTGCCGCCGTCCTGGAAGGTGTTTTGTGATGAGCCGAGGCTTGATCATCGTGGATGTGCAGAAAGACTTCTGTGAGGGAGGCAGCGTCCCCGTCGCGGGTGGTGCGCGGATTGCCTCGGCCATCGCGGACCTGGTGGAGCACAGTGCGGGACGTGATTATGAGTACATCGTGGCTACCCGGGATCATCACATCGATCCGGGCAGCCACTTCTCCGAACACCCGGACTTCAAGGACAGCTTCCCCGTCCACTGCGTGGCCGGAGGCGAAGGCGGCGAGTTCCACCCCAACTTCGCCCCTGCCGTCACCGGCGGCAAGGTCGACGCCGTCTTCTTCAAGGGTGCGCACAGCGCCTCCAAGAGCGGCTTCGAAGGCGCCGACGAACAGGGCACCCCTCTGGCCGACTGGTTGCGTGAGCGCGGAGTGGAGGACGTCGACGTGGTAGGTATCGCCACCGACCACTGCGTACGCGCGACCGCGCTGGACGCGGTGAAGGCCGGCTTCCGGGCACGCGTACGCCTGGACTACTCCGTCGGTGTGGCCCAGGACACCACGGCAGCCACCCTTGAAGACTTCCGGCAGGCCGGCGTCACCGTCTCTGGAACTGTCCCCGCATAAGGACTCCTAACAAAAGTGGTGGGCTTGACCTGCTCAGAGGCCGGTGTCGTGCACGAGGCCGCCGGGTAGCGGGACGCGGTCAGCCGCGTAATCGCACGCGAAAACCCGGCGACGTCGGAGATCATCCCCGGGATACTGGTCGCCCATGGATGAGGTCAAAGTTGTCGTCGCCCATTCCGAGCGCGCGACCTTGCGCGTCGGCGATGTGTTCTTGAAGGTGGACGCCGATCAGGCGCGCATCGACGTTGAGGTTGAGGCGATGGCTCTGGCGCCGGTCCCCACCCCGGAGGTCCTGTGGCGCAAGCCGTCCGTGCTTGCGATCGCCGCGGTCCCGGGGACGGCGCTCGGCCGCCTCGGCGAGCCGTCGACCGCGTCGCCGGCGGCGTGGGCCGCGGCGGGTGCCGCCGTCCGGAAGTTGCACGAGGCGCCGTTGCCGCCCTGGCCCGGCCGGCGCCGCCGGGGTCCCGACGAGTTGGCGGCGGAACTCAACGGCGAGTGCGAGTGGCTCGTGACGAACGGTGTCCTGCCCGCTGACCTGGTCGCCCGCAACCGCCAGGTCGCCGAGGCCGCGCTGCGGCCATGGACTCCGGTGTTCACGCACGGCGACCTGCAGATCGATCACGTCTTTGTCGACGGTGGCGAGGTCACCGGCATCATCGACTGGTCCGAGGCGGGCCGGGGTAGTGCCCTGTTCGACCTCACCACCTTGACGCTCGGACACGAGGAGCAGCTGGGCGACGTCGTCGCCGGTTATGGCACCGACGTCGATCTCGACGTGATCCGTGCGTGGTGGTCGTTGCGGAGCCTGCTGGGGGTTCGCTGGCTGGTCGAGCACGGTTTCGACCCGTTCGCGCCGGGCTGTGAGGTCGACGTGCTGAGATCCCGGATGTGAGGCTGTGCGGCGCCGCTGCTATGAGTGCGTTCTGACGCATCGAGCAGGCCATCTCCTGGGGTGTGTCGCCTGCCCTCACTTCTAACTAAAGTGCGGTGCGGAGTCGTCGCCAGCAGATGACGGCGCAGCCGAGGGTGACGAACGCGTGGTGGATGCCGTCGCGGATCTCCCAGCGGAGGCGCAGGCGGCGGAACCAGTGCAGCAGCGCGATCGCTCCTTCCACGACCCAGCAGTACACGCCCGGGCCGGAGCCGTGCCCGGTGCCGCGCCGGGTAATGTGCGGGGTGATCTGGAACCGGCGAGCCTTGTCCCGGTAGACCTCGTGGTCATAGCCCCGGTCGGCGTACAGGTGCTCGGGGCGGCGCACTGCCCGGCCCCGCAGTGGCCGGCCGCGCTTGCCGTGGAGCGGCGGGACGGCCTGGATCAGCGGGGTCAGTTGGGTGACGTCGTTGCGGTTGCCGCCGGTGGTGATCGCGGCGAGCGGGATGCCGTGCGCCTCGACGATCAGGTGGTGCTCGCTGCCGGCCTTGCCCCGGTCCACCGGGGACGGACCGGTGGCCGGCCTGCCCTTCATCGCGCGGACGTGGCTGGAGTCGACCGCCGTGCGGGAGAAGTCCGGCAGGTCCGCGGCCCGCAGCTCGGAGAGCAGCAGCGGATGGACAGGTGGGGCCGGCGGTCCGCCGTGGCGCTGACCATGTTGTGTGCCGCGACCTCTGCCTGCTCCACGGCGTTGGCCCAGTGCTCCATCGAGATGAGCCGGTTTTCGTAGATCGGGTTGAGGCAGCGTGCCACGTCTCCCGAGGCGGAGACGTCGTCGGTGACGCGGCCGTTGATGTCGAGGGCGCGGCAGCCCGTGTCACAGGTGACCCCCCACTCGTCTGCCGCCAGTCCCGATTCCCGCAGCCACTCGGTGTTTCGGATGCTCCCGAGTGCCACCACCGCCACGTCGGCGTCGACGGTGCTGCCGTCGTCGAAGTGGGCCCGGCGGAACCGTCCCTGCGCGTCGCCCTCGAGCCGGGTGACTTTGACACCGCACCGCAGGTCGATACCGTGGGCGCGCTGCATGCTGGCCGCGACATCGCCGATCATGGCGCCGAGCGCCCCGACGAGTGGGGCCGGCGCGAGTTCGGCGACGGTGACCGGGATGTCCCGCTCGCGGCAGATGGAGGCGATCTCGGAGCCGGTGAAGCCCGCACCGATGACCAGCACGCGGGAGGGTCCGCCGGCGAGGGCTCGCCGCAGGCTCTCGGCATGCTCGCGTGTACGTAGGACGAACACGCCGTCCAGGGCCGCCTCGGACTCGACGGACCACGGCCGGGCCCGTACCCCGGTGGAGATCAGCAGCCGGTCGAAGGGAATCTCGCGTCCGTCGGCGAGTCGCACGTACTTCGTCACGAGGTCCAGCCCGCTGGCGGGCACACCCCGCAGCCACTCCGCGTCGATGCCACGACGGCGGGGCAAAGTGGTGCCCCCGGCCGGCACCCAGCCGGTCAGTACTTGCTTGGGCAGGGGAGGCCGGTCGTAGGGCTCGCCCAGCTCGTCACCGATCATGGTCAGCGATCCGGTGAAGCCCTCGTCCCGCAGCGCCTCGACAGCCTGCAGCCCCGCCAGGGAAGCCCCGACGACCACGATGCGGCCATCGCGCTTGAACGCACGCAGGTTGTCGGCACCGGTCATCACGGTGACGCCTCCGCCGGTGCGTGCCGCGCCTCCAGCTGGTCGACCAGGATCGCCTGGACCGGGCAGGCCGCCGCGGCGCGTAGCACCTGGTCGCGCTGGGCGTCGTCGGGGTTCGGGTCGTACCGCTGCACGACCTCGCTGCTCCGGACGAGGACGACGATCAGCGGTGAGAGAGGCACGGCGGGCAACGCCTGCATCGGCGTGCCTGTCGGCCTTGCGCGCACAGCAGCGTGATCAAATGGGGCATGGCATCGTGCTGGACCGGTAATCGGGTACGCCTGCGCGCCCTCGAGCCCGACGACTGGACGGCGTTCGCGCGTTTCGCCGACGAGGACGGGACGCGAGCGGGCCCGCTGGATCTGCCGAGGTCCGCCTAGAGCTACCGTGCCTGGGCGAAGGAGCAGGCCGTTGCCGAGTGCGATGACGACCGGTTCCGGTTGGCGGTCGAAGCGACGGCCACGGGAGAGCTGGTCGGTACAGTCGGCTCACATCGCACCGGCCCTCGCTCAGGCTGGTTCGAGTTCGATATCACCGTCAGTGCCGGCCACCGGCGCAAGGGCTACGCGGCGGAAGCCGTGGTGCTGCTGCTGCGCTTCATGTTCGCCGAGCGGCGCTACCACAAATGCCTGGTGGCGGTTTTGGCCGCCAACGAGGCATCGCTGGCGCTTTTTCGTGGGCTCGGCTTCACCGAGGAGGGGCGCTTGCGGGAATACGTTTTCTTCGTCGGCCGGCACCACGACCTCGTCATGATGGGCATGCTCGTCGACGAGTTCGACCGGCGACACACGATGAGCGGACCATGAGCCGGTGATCCGAGCGTGTGTGGAACGGCACTCGGACTTGATCGACGTTCGTTGTTCGCGGGTGGAGGCGGCCTGCCACCGAAAGTATGACTGCCCTCAGCCGCGCGCGGTGGCACGCAGGTGCAGGCCGGCGGTTGCGAGACCTTCGAAGGTGGTGACCCGGTAGCCGGGTTCCGCGCCGAGCGGCTCGCTCAAGTGGTAGCGGCGCGCTGTCTGCGCGGTCATGAGCGTGAGCATGGCCATGGCCAGAGCGGCTCCCTCGCAGCCGTGCGGCCCGGTACCGAAGCCGAGGAAGACCCCGGGTTTCGCCGGCGAGCCCGAATCGTCGAGCCAGCGTTCGGGCCGGAACCGGTCCGGTTCGGGGTGTTCCCGTGCGTCGCGGTGGGCGGTGTAGGGGCAGACGAGAACGGTGGATCCGGCGTCGATGGTGTAGTCGGCGAGCTGAGTCTGTCGCGGGGCGCGCCGGGTGAGCAGCCAGCTCGGGGGGTGCAGTCGGAGCACTTCGCGTACCAGCGCCTGGGTGTATTGCAGGTTGTCGAGGTGGGTGCTGGTCGTCGTGGCCGGGTCGGCGGGCAGCAGGGCGGCTTCGGCCGCGACGCGGTCCGCGGCCTGGGCGTATCGGGCCAGGTGGAGCAGGATCCATCCGGCTGCCCGGGAGGGTGTCTCGAAGGTGGCGACGGTGATTCCGGGGAGGGTGTCGAGGATGATTTCTTCCGACAGCGGGTCGTAGCGGGGGGAGGGCCGGAGCATCTGTCCCAGCACGTCGTCACCGAGCTGGCCCGATGAACGGCGTTGGCGGACGATGGGCCGCAAAGCGTTGGTGAAGGCGACTTGCTGCCGTGTGCGGAACCGCCGTGCCGGTGTGGGGACCCAGCGCGGCCAGACCCAGTGCGTGGGGCGTACGAGCACCTCCCGGGCCACGAAGAGCTGCCAGGCGAAGGGCAGCAGGGCGGGAGCGTCTTCGGAGAAGAGGTAGCGCACGCCGATCTCTGCCAGGACGGGCCGGACCAGGGGCAGAATCTCGACGTCCCGGCCCGTGGGCCACTGGTCGGCAAACCGAGCGGTCCCGGGCGCGATCTCTCCGATCCGGGCCGCAACCGCCTGCGGGCGCAGTCCGTGCATGCGGGCGGCGCGAGCGTGCGCCCGCTCCTCGGGCATTGGCGCTCCGCCGGCCCGCTTCAGCGGCGGGAAGAGGGGTGAGGACGGCTTGGGGAAGTCCTGCGCGCGGTGCAGGACCGTTTCACACACCCCGGCCGTAGCGGCTACGTAGATACCCGGCTCCAGCTGCCAGACGTCCCCGCATTCGTCAGCGCCACGGCGCGCTAGTGCAAGCCGGTCGCGGCTCCAGGCTGCGAAGCTGCCTCCGGGCAGCCGCGGCGGCTCATTCGCTCGGCCCATGGAATCGCCCCTGACTTCTCGCACCAGTCAGGCCGATATCGTCGGCAGCGTGGCCAGGAGCCGGCGGGAGCCCGGGGGCGCCCGCCGACGTGTGGTCACGCCCTGTCGCCGCCGGTGTGCGTGCCCCAGTCGTGGGCCCCGTACGCACCGTAGTTGCGGGTGAAAGACAACTTGGCGAGCAGCTTGGCGATCATGAGACACTCCTCTCGCTTGCCTTCCGCACGATTTACCATACATCCTATTTTTTCGCATATGGCACATTGATACAAGGCGCGTCCTTGAGGGACGGGCCTGCAGCCTGCCAGCGTCGCCCCGGTGCCGGCGATCAGTGCCGCCCCCGGCCGCGAGGTGTGGCGGCGCCCGGCACCTCAAGGCCGGCGGCACCAACGCCCCGAAGGAAACGGAACGGCTTTCACGCGAACCGGTCACCTCGCGCCTCGCGAAGGCGGCGGGTCGGCGGGCTGTGATCACTGCCGACAGTGGCCGACGAGGGGATCGATTCGGCATCGTCCGCCTATAGGCCGGGCGCCCGGAAGCCGTTCAGCTACCAGAACGCCGCCGAGTACCAGGCCAGGGCGATCACCGTGACGAGCGCGCCACTGGCGAGCGGGAGCGCCCAGCCCTGGCCAGCGGCGGTGACGCACCACGACGACCTTGGCGACGAAGGCCCCGTAGAGAAAGCAGCCGGCAAGCGAGTGCAGCGCCTCGCGGGGCCCGGTCAGGCTGACGCGGTAGGCGATGATGCGCTGCTGGGCGATCGGGACGGAGAACAGGAAAGCGAACATACCGATCAGCGGTGCCCGGTGCCCACCGGGTGCGGCGCGGCGCGCGGGTCGGGCAGCCGGCCGTACATCCACAGCGCGAGAAGCAACTGGATCAGAGCCAGTCCGAACAGGCGCTGCACAACTGGGCCTTGAGCAGGGGCACGGCGTGGCCGTGCGCCCCGAAGAAGCTGCGCCGGTACTCCGGGGTGTGTACCCGGCCGTACCAGAGCAGAGCGGCGGTCACCGCCAGGGGCAGCAGCCACAGCAGCCCCAGGAGCTGCCGGGTTCGGTGCGGAGGGTGAGGCGTGGCACGTGATCAGCCGCCTCCGCCGTCGGCCTTGTCGCCCTGAGCAGCGCCGGCCCGAGTGGACGCAGAGCGCGGCGGGCCGGTGATCAGAAAGCCGACGAGCGCGGCCACGGCGCCGACGGCCTCGGCGATCGCGCTGGCGTTCTTACTCGGCCCCCAGACCGGCTCGTACATGTTTGGCAGCGGACCGAGCGTGCCCACGTTCACGAACTGATAGAGCAGCACGGCGCCCAGGGCGGAGACGGACACCAGGAAGGCGAACGCCCACACCGGCCGCCGGCGACCGAGGAGCAGCACCAGCAGCGCGGCCAGGGACGCTACGGCGGCTTCGAGGCGGAATACCGTTCCCTGGCTGATCTGCTGCCCGACCCGGTCATACGGAGAGGCGAGGCTGGCGTGCACGTAGGCGTCCACGGCCAGTGCGGCCGCGGTCACCGCTTGGAGCAGCAGGCGCACGAATGTGCGCCTGCTGATGGCGGTGCGGTGCGGGCGGCCGCCGGGTCCGGGAGCCACCGCTACTGCCCGGTCGCCGTCGCGGCGGCGCTGCCGGGGTCCCGTGACGCCGGGCCGTTCCCGCCGACCTGGAGGTGTGTGTCCATGCTGAGTTCCCGGTGCTTGTCGATGGAGGACCCCAGTTCGTAGCCGTCGACCTGGAGGGTGGCGGTGAGCCGCGCCTGGCGGAACTTCACTCCGTCGCGGGCGGGGCGCGGAGATCCGAAGCAGTGCACGGTCATGTGTGGCGGGCCTCCCATCCGCGACAAGACTGGCCCGCGCTGCCGGCCGCGCCAACGCCGACACTGGTCCGCGGTCGGGCCATCACCCGATCGGGCCGCAGCGGTCACCATCAGCAGTGAAAGGGCCGCAGCCCGAACCGCGGCCAGTCACTGGTGGCCGGGCTGGCCGCGCAGGGCCGGGGCTGGAGCAGCGAGGACGCCTTCGGTACCAACGCGAGCACGCTACGGCTGCTGTTCAGGGACGCCGCGGCGGCCGAGCCGCCCGTCGCTGCGACCGGGCAGATCACGGTGGAGTGGTGGAAGCAGTGGGCCGGCGACGTTCACGTCCGCCGGATTCTGGCCGCGGTCGTCCGGCGGGCGCTCGGGGTGCCGGAAGCGACCCGGGTGTTCCTGGAGACGCCGCGGCGCCGGCCGCCGGCCCGGCGCGGGCAGCCCCGCAAGCAGGCCCACACTCGGGAGGAACTGCACCGGATCAGGGGCGCGGCCGCTGCGACCGTGCGTGCCGGGCGGCTGCGGATCGCGGCGAACACTTAAGCCCGTTTCTGATAGCGGCCTCGTCCGGGTTGAGCGAGGAAGCCTTGTCGAGTGAGGCGCCCGAGGCGGCTGCGGGTGAGGTTGATGGATGGTTCTCGTCCTTGAAGCCTGGGTCCACCAGGGCCTTCTCCAGGCGGTTCCCGCACCGCTCGGCCGCCTGGTCGAGCAGGGCGGTGTCGGCGGCATTGTCGTGGGCGGATGCGGCCAGCACGACGGCGCCGATGATCAGCCCCATCACATCGACGATCAGTCCCCGCTTGCGATCCGACACCTTCTTGTTGGTGTCCAGTCCCGTCGTGGCCTTGGGAACGCCGGCGGCCGCGCGGACGGACTGGGTGTCGGTGATCACGAGGGGCGGATCCTCCAATCGGCGTGACTTCTCCCGCACTTGACAGCGCAGCAGTTCCTGCATCTGCTGGTCGAGCCCGCCCTCGCGCCACAGGCCGAAGCAGTAGAACACCGCCGACCAGGCCGGGAAGTCGTGGGTCAGATAACGCCACTGACAGCCCGTCCCGGTTCTGGTGGAAGATCGCGTTCACGACTTCCCGGAGATCACAGGCCCCAGGGTCTCCGGTTGCCGACCGGGTTACCCGGTCCTGATTCCCGGCCGTGATCACCGGCTCGATCAACACCCACTCGTCCGATAGGTCGCTGAGGTACGCCTCTCTCTTCATGCCCCATACCTCGACATGGACATGCCCGGCAGGCGGCTTGCGTGACGATCAGTACCGCGATCGAGTGGTCACGAATCGAGATGGATCGGGCTCAACGCCCTCGCAAACGCGGCTCCCTGCCGCCGTCCGTAGCCTACCGGGGGGCGCGCATGTGAAGATCCAACGGTCGGATAAACGCACTTCGAAGGACGGCTATGTTCGCGATCTCCCTGGGGGACGGGGCCGAGCTGCGGCCACTGGAGCCGTGGCGGGCTGAGGAGTTCCTCGCGCATATGGACCGGGGCCGGGACTTCGTCGGTGAGCACATGGAACTGCCCGACCTCGCCGCCGACCTCGACTCCGCCCGCAGCTATCTCCAGCGCTACGCCGACAAGGCGGCGTCGGACACCGGCCGACTGTACGGTATCTGGCTCGACGGCACCCTCGTGGGCGGCGTCTCCTTCACGAAATTCGACGCCGCCGCCGGCACCTGCGAGGCAGGCTGCTGGCTGGAGCCTGCCGCCACAGGCCGGGGCCTGGTCGGACGTGCAGCACGGCTGATCATCGACTGGGCGTTCAACGAGCGCGGCATCCACCGTGTGCAGTGGCTGGTGTCGCCGAAGAACATTCCCAGCATCAACGTGGCCAAGCGACTCGGCATGACCCGTGAGGGCGTCCTGCGCGAAATCTACCTCTACCGCGGCGTCCGCCACGACGCCGAGGTCTGGTCGGTGCTGGCGCGGGAGTGGCAAGCCTTGGGCAGCTGAGCGGTCCTTTGATTGCCGTTTCTCCATGTCACAGCTGTCGATCCGTCGGAGACGCAGGAAAGGCAGGCCGCCGCGTAAGCGACTCGGCCCCGGCCATGAAGCTGAGTCCACGTTGAACGTCACCCGCTTCCGACTCGGCCGACTCGGTCGCCAAGGCATCCTCACCCAGTCCGGACGAAGCCTCTGCAGGAAACGGACTTAACGCTCTCTGAGGGCAGCCTCATCCGGGGGACGTCGGCGAGGGTGGGAAGCAGCTCTGACAACGCCGGGACGTGCTGGCACTGCCAGACGGTACGGAGCTGACAAGCGAGACGAGAAGGTGTACGCGAGGAACCAGTGGTAAAGCTCCGTAGGTAACGAACCGGCACCAATCTGGTGGATATGGGCCGGGACGCAGTGAGGATTTCTCAACGAAAGTCATCACCAGGCGTTGTTGAGAACGAGGGCGGCCTTGGCGATGGCACCGATCCGGCCGGGGCTGAGGGTGACGCTCTTGAGGGTTCGCCAGCGTTCCTTGAGCTCGGCTGCGGCCCGTTCACCCAGCGCCCGCACTCCGCACAGGAGCGCGTTGTAGGTGCGGGTGGTCGGGGTGAAGCCGCAGGTGGGAGCTGCCGCAGGGCTTCTTGAAGGGATGGTGGACGCCGATGTCGGCGCCCTGGCAGCCGGCTTCGACGAGGGCGGGCAGGCCATCGACGGCCGCCTTGTACAGGGCGGGCAGGCAGGGCGAGCGGGCGGCAGTGATGTCCGGCACCAAGCCGGCTCGGCGTCCAATACCCATAAAAGGAGGAGCACAACACCACCCGCCGCAGGGTCCGGGCCCGCGTCGAGCACGTCTTCGCGCGGATGAAGGCCTGAAAGATCCTTCGCGACTGCCATCTGAAAGGCGACGGCGTTCACACCGCCATGCTCGGCATCGCCCGGCTGCACAACCTCGCTCTCACGCGACAACTCCCGCCCCATACGGGACCAGAGAGGTCCAAAGGGAGGCGGCTCCCCACCTCTCCGGCTCGAAGAATGCTCAGTCGATACAGAACTCGTTGCCCTCGATGTCCAGCATCGGGATGCACGAATCATTGCCGTCATACAGCGTTTGCACGTGTACCGCGCCGAGCGGGACCAGTCGTGCGCATTCCGCCTCAAGTGCGGCGAGGCGCTCTTCACCCACGAGCCCGGTGCCGACCCGCACATCAAGATGCACCCGGTTCTTGGCGGCCTTCCCTTCGGGGACACGCTGGAAGTACAGTCGCGGGCCCACACCTGAGGGGTCACTGCAGGCGAACCATGAATCCCGCTGCTCAGGTGGCTGCGAGCGCTTGAAATCGTCCCACGTGGCAAACCCCTCCGGCGGCGGCGGTACGACGTATCCCAGCACCTCGCACCAGAAACGAGCAAGGCGCTCAGGTTCCGCGCAGTCAAAGGTGACTTGGAACTTCTTGATCGCTGACATCGGTTTGTTTGATTCCTTTGGTGTCGGTACAGCTTGCCGTGGTGTCAGGACGGGATGGCTGCCTGCATGATCGCGTGCCAGGGAGTGGCGTCGAAGATCAGGCGGATGGTGTCGATCCGGCCGTTGGTGAGGTGGAAGTGTTCGGCGGTGCGTTGACTTCCGATGGCCGGGACGGAGGTGTGGACGTCGTAGACCAAGGTCGCTTCGGTCTCGCCGTACAGTTCGCTGACCAGATCGACGCCGGTCACGATTCCCAGGAACGCTTCCAGGCCGCTGAGGTGCTGGTGTGTGCTGTCGGAGGTGAGCAGGGGGCTTTGGAAGTGGAAGGGTTCGCTGAGAGTTCGGGCGGCGGCCGGGATGTCGCCATGGAACCGGGCTTGGTGGTAGGCGCGGACGGTGGTGCGTGTCGTGGCCGTCGTCATGAGGGGTTGATCCTTTCGGTGGCAGCGAGGTGGGTGGCGATGCGCTGCTGGTTCTGAACCAGCCTTAGGCACAGGTGGCGGAGCTGGTGCAGTTCGGTGTCGGTGAATCCGTGGAACAGTGCCGCCATCGCCCGCTGTGTCGGTGTCCGGAACTCGTCCAGCCACGTCAGGCCGGCCGGGGTGATGCGCACGAGGATGGACCGGCGATCATCGGGGTCAGGATCGCGCCGGACGAGCCCTTCGCGTTCGAGTGTGTCGACCAGACCGGTGGCGTTGCGGGGAGTCATGCCTGCGGAACGGGCGAGGTCGCCGAGACTCGCACCGGCTTCGCCGAGCGTGCGCAGCCGGATCAGGACATCGCTGGCTCCCGCGCTGAGACCACGGCCTTCCGATCCGTGGGTGCGAAGCCGCTCAACGGACCTGTGCGCGGCGCGCGCCGCGGCAGCCGCCTCCAGGCGCAGGGTGTCACGCCCTCCCATGAACTCGGCCATGGCCTCGCGGACTTGAGGGTCGTAGAGCAACCCGTCCGCGTTCTGGGCGAGCTGCCCGGAATTAGTTACGTGCTTCATAATGAAGTAGTACGTGATCGGATCGGGTACCGTCAAGACGCCGAGGGGACCCGCACATTCGTCAGTGCCGTGCCGCGATCCTTCCGTCAGCTGAACTCGACGGCATGGTCGATGGCCCACCTCGCGAAGGTGCCGGCCGGTCGGCCAGTGAGGCGCTCAACATGGTCGGTGGTGCGGTTTGACTCTGGTCGGCGCAGCGAGGCAGCGATCAGCGCTTCCACCAGCCGCTCCGGACGTCCGTCTGTGAGCATGCGTGACCGCGCGAGGTCAGCGGGGAGCGCCTGGAAGCGCAGACGGCGCCGGAGCGCGACACCGAGAAGAGCGACCTGGTCGGCGCGACTCAGTACCTCGGGCCCTGTCAGGAGGAGTGGTTCGCGTTCGAGTTGGTTGTGGTGCACGAGCAATGTCGCTACGACGGCATCAGCGACGTCGCGCTCGTCGACGACGGCTGTGCGCGCGATGTCCGGGCCAGACACCACGTCGCCCGCCCGCACCTGTGGGATCCAGCCACGGGCGTTGGACGCCAACGTGTCACTACGCAGCACCATGGGGCGCAGACCAGCAGTGCGGAGCAGGGCTTCCATATCCGCATGTACCTGAACGATGGGATCACTTTGGCGAGCGGCTTCGTCGTCGATGGCTGTCGAGGACAGGTAGACGACACGGGGTGCCGCTGCGATGAGCTCCGCAACCAGGTCGTGGGCAGGGGCGGAGTCGAGCAGTGGCCAGATCAGAAAGACCGCGTCGATTCCCACGAGCGCCGCGCGCACGGCAGCGGGGTCTGTGAGGTCGCCGACCGCCCACTCGACGCCGGGGCGCGGACCGGCCTGATGGCGCACAAGGCATCGTACGCGCGCGCCGTGTGCTTGGAGGCGGTCGACGACCTCCCGGCCGAGGTTGCCGACCGCGCCGGTGACCAGGATCGATGAACGGCAAGGGGAGCCCGTGGGGCCAGTGACATCAGGCATGATCGAGACGCTAAGGGTTCAGGTCGACATGAAGGCAAGGCGCGTATCGTGAAGACGATCGGAGAAGTAGCCGCAGGACTCGGAATCGAGGCCCACGTGCTGCGACACTGGGAAGACGTTGGGGCACTCACCGTGCGTCGCGATGGCAACGGCTACCGCATCTACGACGACAACGCTGTGGAACAGGCACGCACGGTACTGAAACTGCGGCGCGTCGGGCTCTCGTTGCCCGAGGTCACCGCCGCCATGGCGCCGAAGAAGTCGGCGGCGCAGGCGGTCGTGAGGGCGAAGATCGCCGAACTCGAAGGCGAAGTCGTCCGGAGACAGGAGGCAATTACCTTCCTGCGACACACCGTTGAGTGTCGGCATCGCTACCTCGACGACTGTCCGGACTGCGCGACTTTCGTCCGTGAAGCCTGAGCCGCCCACCCGCTGGGAGGCTCAAGAGACGAGTGGTCCCCCCATCGGCCTTTCCACGCGGTGCAGCAGCGATGTGTTGCCGACCCTGCCGTCATCAACGTCATGACCCGCAACACGTAGGCGACGAAGACACCGACCTGGCAGTTCTCCGTCCGCCCGGCGGTGCCGGAGTACTGGCGCTCACCCCAGCCGACCGCGTTCCCTTCTTCAGCAAGCCCGTGTCGTCCACGATCAGGACGGCGTCCCGGTCGCCGAGGTTGTCGACCACGTACTGACCCACGTCGTCGAGTACCTCATCGGCGTCCCACTCGATCCGGTTCAGCACCCTGTGCATGCGGTCCGGCCCCGCATGGCTGGCCTCCGCCGCCCAGGGTCCAGCCGTTCTTCCGTCGCGGCGATGCGATCAGGCCCCGCGTATAGGAAAGTGCCGACTCCCGAGGCTCCGACCTGCTGAAACGGTGCGCGAACCGCTCATGCACACCGTCCGGCTCACGCGCCCACAACCTGACATCAGCAAGGTCCCCACCCACAACAACACCAATGACCGACCTGGCCATCAGTCACGACAAGCACCGTTGCAGTACTGGGGGTGCGATCGTGTACATGATCGATTATTTGAGCGAGATCACATGGTGCGGGGGCTGCGCGGAGCAGCCGATGACCACGCAGCAGCATCAATCGCCCTAAACTCCTTGCGCCGCTGGTTCTATGCCGGGCTCGAGCACAACCCCCGAGGTCGGGGGAGCAGTGGCGCCCTGTGGGTGTGGCGGAGGTCAGTGCCGTTGCACGGTGCAGGCTGGCACGAACACGACGGTGAGCTGCGCGACGCTCTTGCCCGGCACTGCCGTAAGGTCTCCGCCGCGCAGCCGAAGCGGGACATGCTCGCCCACCGCGCGTTCGTCCGCGCTCCTGGTGACCTGTGCACCGTTGGCCGCCCGTTGCTCGTCGGCTGATCGGCCGTGCCAAACCGTCGGCAGTCGGGAGGCCGACGTCTGGCCGGGGCCGGCGGCAGGAGGGGCCGTCGCGAAGAGCCCTACTGACGTAGCCGTGTGGTGTGCACCTTTCGCGCGCATCGGGTCATGGGGCCCGGCGAGGGAAACGCGAGAGCGGTATGACCAAGAGCCGCGGCCGAGCCTAGGACTTGTTCGGGCGGCCATGTTCGGAGCCAGATGATGAGGGCGGTTGCGGTGGCGGTGCGGAGGAAGAAGTAACCGCGCTTGATGCCCCTATGGATGTCAACCAGTGGAGGCTGGTGCGGGAGATTGGCTCCGCGTTGTGAGCAGGGCTTGGTAGATCTCGCGGGCGACGTAGCGTTTGAGGCATCGGATGGCTTCGCGTCGTGTCTTGCCCTCGCTGACCCGTCGTTCCACGTAGGAGCGGGTGCGGGTGTCCCAGCGCAGGGCCGGAGAGCACTGCCCGGGCGGCGGCTGCCGCATCGATGTCGTCGGACTTGCCGTGCCGGCGGCGGGCGGCCTTGTCAGGTTGGTTGACCTCGGTGACCGTGATGCCTTCATGGTGCAGGTAGCGGGTCAGCGCGGCCCCGTAGGAGCCGGTGCACTCGACCCCGGCCTGCTGTAACTGGCCGAAGGAACGCGCCCAGGAAAGGAGCTGGCGATAGCCCTCCCGGGTCGTGGGGAACCCTTGAGTGTCCAGCAGCGCTCCGGTGCTGGTGATGACCGCAGCCACGTGGACATCTTTGTGCGTGTCGACGCCGACCAGGACTTGCTCGTGCTGATCAGCTGTGTCGTGACGCGGATGGGTTTGCTCAGTCATGCTGGGCACGGTCGCCTGTCTCCTGATCGCCTCGGGAACACCGGTGGCCGACGCCGGAACGGTGTGGCGGTCAGGACTGTGACGGTGCCTGTCGCGAAGGCCCCTATCGGGACACGCCCACCGTTTCGGTGGCAGCACGCACCGCCTCAGACAGCAGTCGGCAGATCAAACGCAAGGCACCAGGGCCAGTCGTATCGCGGGCCAGACCACCGCCCGAGGCGGCACCCCAACATCCTCACAGTCGTACCGGGTGGCCACGGCTCGGGCGCGCTTGAGTTCGTTGATGGCCTGTTCGACGGTGTTCCGCTTGGTGTAGCGCTCTTGGTCGAAGCCGGGGGCCGTCCGCCGCGTGAGCCTTTCCGCAGGCGGGTCGCCGGGCTGTCGGTCTTCTCCGGAATCGCGTGCCGGATGTCCCGGCGCCGCAGAGACTGGCGGCAGAGCCTGTTGCTGTAGGCCTTGTCCGCAGCAAGACTGTCGGGCTTGTTGCGAGGCCGGCCCAGCCCGAAGCGGGGAACGCAGATCTTCTCCAGCACGGGCTTGGACTGGGTGCAGTCCGCCCGCTGCCCTGCCGTGACGACCAAGGAGGGAGGGGGATAGCGGCCGTCCGCGCTCAGGTGGACCTTGGCGGTGAATCCGAATACGGCTGTGCTTCCGGAGTGGCCGTCGGGGAGACCCTGGTCGTCAAACCCCGCTCCGCACTGGCCGGCGCGCCGCAATCCGCCGAATGCCGGCGCGACCCGGCGGGAACGGACAGGTCGGAGAGGATGCATGCTGCCGCGGCGCCATCGTGGGCCAAGCCCAAAGGACTGGGGACCTCCGCGGCCGCGCTGCCAGGTGCCGGTGAGGGCTCGCGTGAAGCCGTCCTCGGGTACGCAGCCTTTGGCGCGGAAGTCCTCGTCGACAAAGCTCTACCCCCGTACTCACCCCGGGGATGGCCGAGCCGCCGGGTGGGAGGAGGGCTCGGGGAGCGCAGCCGTACCACAGAGGACACATGCTCCCGCGGCGCCCCTGCGGCGCAAGCATCGGGGACTGGGCACCTCCGCGGCACGCCTGCGCCCCGGCCCGGGAGAGGTGTCGACGCAGCGGGCGAACCGAACCAGCTGCGGGTGCTCGAGCTGTGGTGCCCGATCCCGCCCGCGATCCGCCCCCAGGCCCAGGAGGTGGAAGAGCATCTGATCCAGTGGCTGACCCGCATCGGGTACATCACCAGCCCCGAGGAGGAACAGGCCGCCCGCGCCTGCGGATACGGCATCCTCGGCTCCCGTGTCTTCCCCCGCGGCCCTGTCGAGATCACCACATTCGGCGCTGAACTGATCGTGCACCTTCCTCCTGGCCGACGAGTACGTGGAACGCGCCCCCATGCAGGGACGGCAGATCGACTACGCCCGCAACGTCCTGAAGTTCACCCAGATCCTCCGCGAACCCGACCGGCTTCCCAGCCGCATCCCCGACAATCTGGCGCAGCGGTGCCGGCGCATGGTGCCGCCCGGGCAGATGCTGCGGTGGCGGGCAGGCGTGGAGGAGTTCTTCATGGTCACAGGGCCCGAAGTGATACACCAGGTGGAGCAGGCCTAGCCCGCCCTGGAGGAGTACATCAGCCTGCATGAGTTGCCGGTGCTGCAGCGTTCCGCGTGCTTCGTCATCATCGAGATGTCAGGACTGGCTCCACTGCCCGGACACCTGTTCTGCCGTCTGCGCGTGCAGTGTATCGCGCGGACGGCCAGCCGCATCACCGCCTGGACCAGGTGCCCTGGTCACCAGCTCGCGGACTTTGGGGTCCCTGAAGGCGGCTTTCTTCGGCGGACGGCGGGTCTTCTTCACCAGCACGTACGGCTTGCGTCCGGCCGGGTGCCAGGAAAACGTCACGCCCTCCAGGGCGAGTTTCTGCGTGATGAGATCGGCGACCAGGCCCCGGGAGAAGGCCAGCGACACCGGCAGGTCGACGCGTATCTCTGCGTCGGCGTCGGAGAAGTTTCGGGACGTGGAGGCAGCGGCGGGGTCGGTCTGCTCCGCGATCCCCAGCGGCTTTGCGAGCGCCTCGTGCCCCCGGGCCCCACTGACCCGACGCGATAGGCCCAGGGACACGGTCGGGCGCCCAGAGGCTGCTCGAACTGCTGGATGGACCCGCTCGACCGCGACGCCCGGGTTTCAGCCCGGCCCAGGCACGGGTCACACCAGCTGGTGTGCGCCAGGATCCATCGGAGCAGGGCGTCCTCGTCGTCGGCGGGTGGCAGGTCGGGGCCCCAGCCGAGCAGGGTGCAGGGCAGCCGCAGGTGGGTGAGGTAGCCATAGGGGCCGTGGTCCTCCGCCGGCCCGAGGACCGGGGCGTGCGTGGCGGTGCGCCAGATGCGGTGGGTCAGCGCCGGGCCGGCGGCCACCGCCGCGGACACCAGGGTCCGTTCCGGGACCGTGCCCAGGTGCTCGGTGACCGCCCGCGCCGCCTGCGCAAGCACGGCCTCGCAGTCCTGGTCGGTGGACGGCCTGTGGCATGTCCAGCCGGGCAGTTGCTGCCAGCCCTCGACATAGCCGTTGAGCCACTATTCATTCCTCACGTCCTCGTCGCGAGGGTCGATGGGGCAGATCTCGCCGAAGACGAGGAAACACCGTGCGTCCGGCTCTCCGAACGGGCTGCCGTACTCGCTGCACAGCACGTGTCCGTGCCCGGTGCGGAAGGAATCGCAGAGCAGTTCGTGCTGTCATTCCCATCCGCGCCGTCGCAGCTCCTCGTCGACGGCGTCGAACTGCCGGGGTATGGGGGACATGTTCGGCAGTGCAAGGAGTTCCGTAACGGCCTCGGTGGTCAACGGGCGCTGCAGGAGGGCATGTACGGGTATCGGCATGCGGATCGCTCGAGAAGTCGGCCTGACGGGGGCGGCAGCCGATGTTCGGCCTGCTCGGACGTGGTGATGATTCGCATGGGGCGGCGCAGTGGGGCGAACTCACCGAGTTCGAGGGCGGCCCTCGCGGCACATGGCGGTCAGCATGAAGCAGGCGGCCGCTATCGTGGGGGAAGCGCACTCCTAGCCCAGGGACGTCCTCCGAGGCAATCCAGCCACCACCGGGGCCCTTGGCCGTCGAGTCTGCGCCGAGCGTCGGCAGCGAGGGAATCGACGCGGCCCGCGACGGCGTCTGGGAGGCCGGCGCCTACGGCGAGCACCGTCATGAGCGGAAGATGCGCGCCGCCGGCAGCGACGGCGCCGAGGACTGACCGAAGGAATCAGCTGCCCCGGGGGCCGGGTGGAGGCCGCGTTCGCGGGCTCCGCAATAGCGCAGCGGCCCGTCGGGGGCTGACGCCAAGGCGGCTGGGTCGATACCAAGGGCTGTGAGGACCTGCAGGTCATGCGCCCTTTGGCGACGAAGTCAGTCGGAGGCAGTGCCTCTCCTGGGAGGACTGGGTTAGCTGTCAAACAGGCCATCTCGGTATGTGCACCGTGAGGCAGCACGGTGGTCATCCGACACCAGTTACGAGGTAGTGACAATCGGGGGCCAACTTCTCGGCGCGCCGACTGCTCTTCTTCGCTGTACGTGGCAATTAGGCAGTACGTCAGGCTAGTTGGTTCAAAGGGAACGAAGAAATCCAAGGAGACCCGAGCATGAAGCTTGGTATGAAGCGGCTCGCGGCAGTCGCCGCGCTGGGTGTGACCTCAGCAGTACTGGCGGTATCCCCGGCGTTCGCGAAGAGCGACATCTCGATTCAGGCCACTCCCCATACCGCGCATGCCGGCCACGTGGTGAAGGTGCACGGCCAGGGCGACGACGACGCCGAGCGGTACACCATGCTCGTCATACAGGAGCGGTCCGGCAAACCCGGAGGCTTTTCAATTTGGCCACCGATCGGGTGACGAGGCCGGTCGAGTAACGGGCGAGGCCCTCGGACTGTTGAGCGAGATGTCTGAAGTCTCAA
>NZ_JBEYEW010000044.1:0-41776 GCF_040634095.1 Streptomyces sp. NPDC007205 | reverse complement strand
GCGATGGTGGCGGTCCAGGCCACCGAGGAGGAGGTATTGGGGCTGCTGCGGGACGACCGGGTGGCGATCGCGGCGGTCAACGGGCCCCGGGCTGTCGTCGTGTCGGGTGATGAGGATGCCGTCCTCGCGGTCGCCGAGCAGCTGGAGTTGCTGGGCCGCAAGACACGCCGCCTGAGCGTCTCGCACGCGTTCCACTCACCCCGGATGGACGGGATGCTGACGCAGTTCCGCCAGATCGCCGCCCAACTGACCTACCACACCCCCCGGATCCCCGTCGTCTCGAACGTCACCGGTGAACTCGCCGACGCCGCCCGGCTAGGCTCCGCCGACTACTGGGCTCGGCACGTCCGCGAGGCGGTCCGCTTCGCCGACGGCGTCCGGACCCTCGCCCGCGAAGGCGTGACGAACTTCGTCGAGCTCGGCCCCGACGGCGTACTGACCGCGCTCGTCGAGGACACACTCGACGGTGAGCAGGGCGAACACCTCGCGCTGCCTCTGCTGCGACGCGACCGGCCGGAGACCGGCACACTCGTAGCGGGTCTCGCGCAGCTGTACGCGACAGGCGTCCCGGTGGACTGGCCCGCCTTCTTCGCGGGCAGCGGAGCCCGTAGCGTCGATCTCCCCACCTACGCCTTCCGGCAGGAGCGTTATTGGCTCGATGCCGGTATCGGTGACGACGAGGCCGCGGGAGCGGGTGCGAGCCCGACCGGTCATCCGTTGCTGGGTGCCGCGCTGGACCTCGCCGGGGCCGATGAGGCGCTGTTCACGAGCAGGATCTCGGTGCGGAACCAGCCATCGCTCGTGGCCCACACCGTCTTCGGCAGTCCGGTGCTGTCCGCCGGCGCCTTCGTGGAGCTGGTGGCGCGTGCGGGCGAGGAGGTGGGGGCGTCCGGCGTGGACGAACTCCTGCTCCGTACGCCGCTCGTGCTGCCGGTCGAGGCGGCTGTACGGCTCCAGGTCAGGGTGGGCGCTCCGCAGCCGGAAGGCCCGGAAGGCCCGGAAGGCCCGGAAGGCGCCGGGCGGCGGGCGATCGCTGTGTACGCCCGACCCGATACGGCCGATGCCTCCTGGACCCTGCATGCCGAAGGGCACCTCGCAGCCGGTGACGGCGGCACCCATGCACTGGACCCGGCGGTGCTGGACTCCGCACTCCTGGACCACCCGTTCACGGCGGGCGCAGGGACCGTGCTCGTACCCGCCGAGTGGCGCGGTGTACGGATTCACTCCGCCGTTACGGAGTCGGCTCGGGCGCGCCTGACCGAGACAGGAGAGAACACCGTCGCCGTCCAACTGATCGGCGAGCAGGGGGAGTTGCTCGCAACGGTGGACTCGGTCCGCTACCGGGAGATTGCCGAGGAGGAGTTCGCGGACGCCTCGGGGGTGTACGGCGACGCGTTGTTCCGCGTCGAATGGACACCGGTCACCGCCACCGTTCCGCAATCCGGCGACGCGCTCCACTGGGCCCTGCTCGGAGCCGGCACCGGTACCGGCCCGGACACCGCCCACGACCTGGTACGTCACGAGGACGTGGCCGCGGTCGGCAAGGCCGTCGACGCCGGAGTGCCGCTCGACACCGTACTGACGTACTGGTCATCGGGTGCGGCCGAGAGCGGTACGGCGCTCCACGCGGCGACCGATCGTGTGCTGGCACTCGTCCAGGACTGGCTCGCCGACGAACGGCTCGGCGACACGCCGCTCGTCGTGGTCACCACCAGTGGCGCGGCGGTGGGCGCGCAGGACTCCGTCGACCTGGAGGCGGCGACGGTCCGCGGGCTGCTGCGCTCCGTCCAGGCGGAGCACCCGGCCAGGCTGATCCTCGTCGACATCGAGCCGGTCGGGACAGAGCCGGCCGACGGCGAGCCGGTCGGCACCGAGCCGCGCCACACCCCGCTCGCCACCCTTGCCGCGGCCCTCGCATCGGGCGAGCCCGAAACAGCGGTCCGCGGCGGACGGCTGCTGGCGCCGCGCCTCGGCCGGGTCCCGCGCGAGGGCGGACGCGCCCGGACCTTCGACCCCGAGGGCACCGTGCTGATCACCGGCGGCACCGGTGCGCTGGGCGGCCTGTTCGCCCGGCACCTGGCATCCCGCTACGGCGTGCGGCATCTGCTGCTCGTCGGCCGCAGAGGGCAGGAGGCCGACGGCGCCGAGGAGCTGGCGGCCGAGCTGGCCGCGCTCGGCGCCGATGTCACCTTCGCCGCGTGCGACGTCGCGGACCGCGAAGCGCTCGCGGCAGTCCTGGGCGCGATACCGGCCGAGCATCCGCTCACCGCGGTCGTCCACGCCGCGGGCACCTTGGACAACGGCGTCGTCCCGGCGCCGGACTCCGCCCGGCTCGGCTCCGTACTGCGTCCGAAGGCGGACGGGGCCTGGCATCTGCACGAACTCACCCGGGACATGGACCTGGCGGCCTTCGTGCTCTTCTCCGATGCGGCGGGGACCCTCGGCGGTGCGGGCCGGGCGAGCTACGCGGCGGCGAACGCCCGCCTCGACGCGCTGGCCGGCCACCGGGCGGCGCTCGGGCTGCCCGCCACCTCGCTGGCCTGGGGCCTGTGGGATCTCCCGGAGGGAGCAGGCGGCATCAACGCCGGCCTCGACGAGGCCAGTCGGGCGCGACTGGTCCGGGACGGCTTCCGGCCGCTGACGCCGCGCGTGGGGACGGCACTGTTCGACGCGGCACTCTCCGTGTCCGGGAGCGGCGCCCTCACCGACGCCGTCCTGCTCGCCGCGCCCGTGAACCTGTCGGCGATGCGCGCCCACAGCTCCGTACCCTCGCTGTTCCGGACGCTTGCCGGGGTCCCGGCGCACGCTGCCACCCACGCCGGCGCCGGGGCAGAGCCGTTGGCACGACGTCTCGCCGGACTCGACGACGAGGAACGGCACCGGCTCGTGCTCGACCTGGTGCGTGCGCAGGTGGCCGACACACTCAGGCGTGCAGATCCGGCCTCCGTGGGGGCCGAACGGCCCTTCCAGGACATGGGCTTCGACTCGCTCACCGCCGTCGACCTGCGCAACAGGCTGAAGGCCGAGACCGGGCTGCCGCTGCCCGCGACACTGATCTTCGACCACCCGTCGCCGGCCGCGCTCACGCGGTTCATCCTCGCGCAGGCGGCGGCCGACGAGCAGCCCGGCGCCACCTCGGTCCTGGCCGGACTGGACGGACTGGAGGCCGCGATCGCGTCGGCCGACCCCGACGGCCTGGACCGGACCGTGATCACCGAACGTCTGCGGGTGCTGCTGGCCAGGCTGGACTCCCACCGGACGGCGGACGAGCAGGCGCCCGACGCGGCGAGCAGGCTCGCCGACGCATCGGCCGACGAAATCTTCGACTTCATCGACAGCGAGCTGGGCCGCGGCACGAACTGACCGTCCCCGCACGCCGCTTCGACCCAGCGGTCCGTCCCTGTCCCTTCAGCTCCACCAACCCCTCAGCCATCCAAGGAGAAGCGGGTTCCCCATGCCGAACGAAGAGAAGCTGGTCGAGTACCTCAAGTGGGTGACCGCGGATCTCCAGAAGACGCGCCAACGGGTCGCCGAACTGGAGGCGGGACAGGACGAGCCCGTGGCGATCGTCGGCATGGCCTGCCGGTTCCCGGGTGTCACCTCGCCGGACGAGCTGTGGCAGCTCGTCATCGACGAGGGCGACGCGATCACGGACTTCCCCACCGACCGCGGCTGGGACCTGGACAGCCTCTACGACCCCGATCCGACCCGGCCCGGGAAGATCTACATCCGCCAGGGCGGCTTCCTCGACGGCGCGACCCGGTTCGACGCCGCCTTCTTCGGAATCTCGCCGCGCGAGGCCCTGGCCATGGACCCGCAGCAGCGGGTGCTGCTGGAGACCGCTTGGGAGGCCATCGAGCAGGCGGGCATCGACCCCACGACCCTCAAGGGGTCCAGGACCGGTGTCTTCGCGGGTCTTGTCGAACAGAGCTATCTGGACCTGGACAGCCCCGAGGAGTTCGAGGGCTACCAGATGACCAGCAAGCTCAGCTCGATGGCGTCGGGCCGCATCTCGTACACCCTGGGCCTGGAGGGCCCTTCGGTGTCGGTCGACACGGCCTGCTCGTCGTCGCTGGTCGCCCTGCATCTCGCGGTGCAGTCGCTGCGGTCGGGCGAGTCGACGCTGGCGCTCGCGGGCGCCTCGTACATCTCCGCGCACCCGGGTGGATACATCGACGGCTCCCGGCAGCGGGGACTCGCCGAGGACGGCCGGTGCAAGCCGTTTTCCGCCGCCGCCGACGGCATCGGCTGGTCCGAGGGCGTCGGCCTCCTCGTGGTCGAGAAGCTCGCGGACGCACGGCGCAACGGCCACCGGGTCCTCGCCGTCGTACGGGGGAGCGCCGTCAACCAGGACGGCGCGTCGAACGGCCTGACCGCGCCCAACGGTCCCTCGCAGGAGCGGGTGATCCGCCAGGCGCTGGCCAACGCCAAGCTGACGGCGGCCGATGTGGACGCGGTCGAGGCGCACGGCACAGGCACCCGGCTCGGCGACCCCATCGAGGCCCAGGCGCTGCTGGCCACCTACGGCAGGGCGAGGCCCGAAGGGCGACCGCTGCTCGTCGGCTCCTTCAAGTCCAACATCGGCCACGCACAAGCGGCTTCGGGCGTCGGCGGGCTGATCAAAATGATTCAGTCCATGCGCCACGGCGTGCTGCCGAGGATGCTGCACCTCGACGAACCCACGCCCTTCGTGGACTGGTCGGCGGGTGACGTCGAACTGCTCGGCGAGGCCCGGCCGTGGCCCGAGACGGGTGCGCCGCGCAGGGGCGCGGTCTCGGCGTTCGGAGCGAGCGGCACCAACGCGCACGTCATCCTGGAACAGGCGCCCGAGGACGAGCCCGAGCCGACGCCGGCCGTGGACCCGCCCGCCGCCGACCTGCCGGCCGTGCCATGGGTGCTGTCCGCCAAGACCCCCGACGCGCTGCGGGCGCAGGCCCGCAGGCTGCACACCTTCGCCACCCGTGACACCGGCCCCGGCACGCTGGACGTGGCGCTGTCGCTCGCCACCACCCGTACGGCGATGGACCAGCGAGCCCTGGTGGTCGGCCGCGACCGGGAACAACTGCTGACCGGTCTGGACGCCTTGGCGAACGGGACCGAGGCGGACAACGTCGTCACCGGCACCGCCGGCGAACGCGGCAAGACGGTGTTCGTCTTCCCCGGACAGGGCAGCCAGTGGCCCGAGATGGCCCGCGAGCTGCTCGATGCCTCCGACGTGTTCGCGGCACGGATCGCGGAGTGCGCCAAGGCGCTGGAGCCGTACGTCGACTGGTCGTTGGACGACGTGCTGCGCGGAGCCGAGGGCGCGGCGTCGCTGGAGCGGCTCGACGTCGTGCAGCCCACGCTGTTCGCGGTCATGGTGTCACTGGCCGAGCTGTGGCGTGCGCACGGCGTGGAGCCCGCGGCCGTCGTCGGGCACTCGCAGGGCGAGGTCGCCGCCGCGTGTGTCGCGGGAGCGCTGTCCCTTGACGACGCCGCCCGGGTGGTCGCCCTGCGCAGCCTCATCGCCCTCAAGCTCCAGGGCACCGGCGGCATGGGTGCCGTCGGGCTGCCGCGCGAGGACGTCGCCGCACGCCTGGAGCAGTGGGACGGCAGGCTGTCGATCGCGGTGGAGAACGGCCCCAGTTCGGTGCTGGTCGCCGGGGACCGCGACGCCCTCGACGAGCTCGTCGCCCAGTGCAAGGCGGACGGGGCGCGGACCAAGCGGTTCCCCACGGACTTCGCCTCGCACTCGGCGCAGGTGGAGGCCGTACGGGAGGAGCTGCTGGAGGCGCTCGCGCCGGTACGGCCGCAGCAGGGCACCGTTCCGTTCTTCTCGACGGTGACCTGCGACTGGGTGGACACCGACCGTCTGGACGCCGCGTACTGGTACTCGAACCTGCGCGGGACGGTCGAGTTCGCCCGTTCGGCCCTGGCCCTGGCCGAGCAGGGGTACGGGGCCTTCGTCGAGGTCAGCCCCCACCCGGTGCTGACCTCGCACCTTCAGGAGAACCTCGGCGACGAACCGGTCGTCACCGGCACTCTCCGGCGCGACGAGGGCGGCATCGACCGCTTCCTCGCCTCCCTGGGCGACTATCAGGTGCGCGGCGGGGAGGTCGACTGGCCGCGGCTGTTCGCGGGCACCGGCGCTCGTCGCGTGGAGCTGCCGACGTACGCCTTCCAGCACGAACGGTATTGGTACGAGTCCGGCTCCGACACGCTCGACGCCACCGGTCTCGGGATGAGCGCGACCGGCCATCCGCTGCTCGGCGCCGCGGTTGCCCTGGCCGGAACCGAGCAGACGCTGTTCACCTGCCGGCTCTCGCTGCACACGCATCCCTGGCTGGCCGACCACACCGTCGCGGGCACGGTCGTCCTGCCGTCGTCCGCCCTGGTGGAACTCGCCTTGCGCGCAGGTGACGAACTCGGCTGCACGGCCGTCGACGAACTGCGCGCCGGCACACCGCTCGTGCTGCCCGCGCACGGCGGCGTGCAGCTCCAGGTAGTGGTGGGCGCCGCGGACGAGGACGGCGTGCGGCATGTCACCGTGCACGCCCGTCCCGAGGACGGCGACGTCCAGTGGGCCGAGATCGCCCGGGCGCGGCTGAGCGTCCGCGGCGGAGGCGCTCCGTCCACCACAGCACAGTGGCCGCCCGCGGGGGCCAAGGCGATCGACCTGGAGGGGGCGTACGACGGGCTCGCCGCGGCGGGCCTGGCTTACGGCCCGCAGTTCCGGGCGCTGACCGCGCTCTGGCGTGCCGACGACTCCGTCGTGCACGCGGAGCTGGCGCTCCCGGAGCAGTCCGTCGGCGACGCCGCCCGGTTCGGTGTGCACCCTGCCCTGCTCGACGCGCTGACGCACGCCGCGCAGCTCGCGGACGCAGCGGCCGACGCCGCGGCACGGCCGCCGGCGTCCACTGCCGTCGGCTGGGGAGACGTCCAGCTGTACGCCACCGGCGCCACCGCGCTGCGCGCGCGGCTGACCCGTGCAGCCGACGGCAGCCTGTCCGCTCTGCTCACCGACCTGAGCGGGCAGCCGGTCGCCGCCGTCGGCTCACTCACGCTCGGACCCATGGCGGCCGGCCGGCTCGAGCGCGCCGGAGCCCGCGACAACGACGCGCTCTTCCACACCGACTGGACCCCGATCGCGCTCGCGCACCCCGACGAGCCGCTCCGTTTCGCCGAGTTGGGCGACACCGAGATCTCCCCGGCGCGGACGGGAGACGTCGACGCCGTCCTCGTACGCCTGAGGTCGCGGGACGCGGACGACCCCGTTCGCGCCGCCCACGCGGCCACCCACCGGGTGCTGTCCCTCATCCAGGCGTGGCTCGCCGATGACTCCCTCTCCGACACACCGCTGCTCGTACTGACCCGGGGAGCGGTGGCCGCCGCACCCGGTGAAGGGGTACGCGATCTGGGCGCGGCGGCCGTGTGGGGCCAGATCCGCTCGGCACAGTCGGAGAACCCGGGCCGGTTCGTGCTGGTGGACACCGCGGACGCCGACGGCGAACCCTCGCCGGAGACTCTTTCGGCGGTCGTCACCTCCGGTGAGTCCCAACTCGCCCTGCGGGCGGGCAAGGTGCTGCTCCCGCGGCTGCGCCGAGTGCCGGTGACTCCCACGGGATCGCCCTCCGGGTCCTGGAACCCCAGCGGAACCGTGCTCATCACCGGCGGCACCGGCACCCTGGGCGGCCTGTTCGCCCGTCATCTCGTCGTCGAGCACGGCGTGACCCGGCTGCTGCTCACCAGCCGCCGGGGCCCCGGCGCGCCGGGCGCCGCCGAGCTCGCGGCCGAGCTCACCGAACTCGGCGCCGAGGTCGACGTCTCCGCCTGCGACGCCGCCGACCGGGACGCGCTCGCCCGCGTACTGGCCGCGATTCCGCAGGACCGTCCGCTGACCGGCGTGGTGCATGCCGCCGGCACCCTGGACGACGGGCTGATCACCGCGATGACCCCGGAGCGCCTGGACGGCGTGCTGCGGCCGAAGGTCGACGCGGCGTGGCATCTGCACGAACTCACCCGCGACCTCGACCTGTCCGCGTTCGTACTGTTCTCGTCCCTCGCGGGCGTCATCGGCGGGGCCGGCCAGTCCAGTTACGCCGCAGCGAACACCTTCCTCGACGGCCTCGCCGAGTACCGGGCCCGTCTCGGCCTGCCCGCCACCTCGGTTGCCTGGGGCCTGTGGGCGCAGACCGGCACCACGGGTGACCTGTCGGCGGCCGACCTGGAACGCATCGCGCGCGCCGGCTATCCGCCCATCGCCTCCGAACGGGGCCCGGCGATGCTGGACCTCGCGCTGGGCCTCGAACGCGCCACCGCCGTGGCCACCCCGCTGAACATCGAGGCGCTGCGCGAACAGCCGCGGCAGGTGCCCGCGGTGCTCGGGTCCCTGGTGCGCGTACCCACGCGTCCCGCCGCCCGGAACAGCGATGTCCCCGTCGGCTCTCTGGCGCGCGACCTCAGCGGCCTGCCGGAGGAGGAGCAGCGAGGCCGGGTGCTCCATCTCGTGCGGGCCGAAGCAGGGGCGGTGCTCGGCCATGCCGCACCGGACAGCATCGGTGAGCACCAGCCCTTCACCGAGCTGGGCTTCGACTCACTGACCGCCGTCGAACTGCGCAACCGGCTCGGCTCGCTGACCGGGCTGCGCCTGCCGACCACGCTCGTTTTCGACCACCCCACCCTTGCCGGACTCACCGAGTACCTGTGGGGCGAACTGGTGGGGCAGACGGGCGCGGACGACGGATCGGCCGACCGTTCCGCGGTCGACTTCGCCGCGGAGATACGCCTCCCCGACGACATCCGCCCCGCTACTGAGGTACACCGCGTCGCCGAGAACCCCAAGGAGGTGTTCCTGACCGGCGCCACCGGGTTCCTGGGCGCGTACCTCCTGCGCGATCTGATGCGTACGACGGACGCGACCGTGCACTGCCTGGTGCGGGGCGCCGACGAGACGGTGGCGCTGGAGCGGCTGCGGGCGAACCTGCAGTGGTACGGAATCTGGGACCAGGTCGACAACGAGCGGCTGTCGGTCGTGGTCGGCGATCTCGGCCTGCCGGGCCTGGGGCTCGCTCCTGAGCGCTTCGACGAGCTGGCCCGGGCGGTCGACGCGGTCTATCACCCGGGGGCCATGGTCAACTGGGTCCAGCCGTATGCGACGGTCAAGGCGGCCAACGTGTCGGGCACCGAGGAGATCCTCCGGTTGGCCGCCCGCCACCGCACGGTCCCCGTCCACTACGTGTCCACCCTTGGCGTGTACGTCGGCCGGGACACCAGCGGTGCCGGCATCAAGGTCTCCGACCCGAGCGGCCCCGGCGAGACCCTGCCGACCGGCTACACCCAGAGCAAGTGGGTGGCGGAACAGATCATCGAGTTGGCCAGGGAGCGGGGCCTGCCGGTCTCCGTCTACCGGGTCGACCTGATCGCCGGGGACCACGAGAGCGGAGCCTGCCAGACCCGCGACTTCGTGTGGCTCAGCCTGAAGGGGCTGCTCCAGGCCGCGGCGGTGCCGGGTGACATCCCGGTGCGGTTCCGTCTGATGCCGGTCGACTATGCGAGCGCCGCGATTCTGCACATCTCCCGGCAAGCCGGGAGGGACGGCCGGACGTTCCACGTGTGCAGCCACACCGGACTGACCCTGGGCACCATGGTGGAGGAGTTGCGCGCGCACGGGTACACGCTCGATGAACTCGACTGGGACAGCTGGCGTGCACGCGTGACCGCCGACCCGGACAACGCGATGGTCCCGCTCTTCGACGCGTTCGAGGTGATGGCCGCCGCTCCGGACGCCTTCTACCCGCCGATCGACGACCGCGAGACGGTCGAGGCACTGGCGGGCAGCGGCATCCGCTGCCCGGAAGCGACCCGCGAACTGTTCGGCAAGCACGTCGAGTTCTTCGCCGAGAGGGGGTACTTCCCGGCGAAGTAGGAGCCGGGGAGCCGGGAGCTCGGAGGCGGGGTGATGTGTCAGGGAGTCGGGATCGCGGCCTGAGGTGGTGAGCCCCGACCGGTACACCGGCGCGACCGTGACCGTGACCGTGACCGTGCGGCAGGACGGTCCGGCGAGTGCTTGTCTCAGCCCGGTCGCCCGGTCGCCCCACGACCATGCGCAGGCGGTGACGTCACACGCGACCGTCTCGCATGCCGTGGCCGCCTTCGTACTGACGTGGTGGCTGCGGCGTGGCGAGGCCGCGCTGTGGTCGCTCCTGCGACGGGCCGTCGCGTTCATCCCCGGGCTCGCCGCCTGGTGGCAGGTGATCGGAGGGGCGCGGCGCATTCCTGGCGCACCCTTCGTCCGGCCGCCCGCCGCGGAGCCCTGGCGACCGAGGGCGGTGCTCCTGCGGTACGCCGTCCACCGGCGCGGGCCGCCTGCGGGGACGTGGTACGCGATCCGCCCCCGACGCAGCCGTCTCTCAGTACGGAGATCAATCCACTCATGTCCCCGAACCGCATCACCCTGCGCCGTGCCGGTGCCCTCACCGCCCTGACCGCCGCCGGACTTCTCGCTGCCGCGGGCGTCGCGTCCGCGCACGTCACCGTTCATCCCGACAGCTACGCCAAGGGAGCCACGGACGGTGTCCTGACCTTCCGAGTGCCGAGTGGCCTTCGGCCAGCTGTCCGACGACACCGACCAGCTGACCTTCAAGGCCCTCCAGAGCTACTCCGACGGCAAGGTCGTCCGGTGGATCGAGGAGGCCCAGGGCAACGACGAGCCGGAGAACCCCGCGCCGGTCCTCAAGCTGACCGCCAAGGGCGCCGCGGAAGGCGGTGCCACGTCGGCGGCCCCGTCCGCACCCGCGAAGGGCGCCGCGAGCTCCGCCTCCAGCGCGTCCGACGACTCGACCGCACGGGACCTCGGCATCGCCGGTCTGGTGGTAGGCGTACTGGGCCTGGCCGCGGCGGTGTTCGCCGTCGTGCGCACGCGTTCCACCGGGGGCGGGGACGCGTGGCACGGGTGTCGGCCATGTGGCGCACGTCATAACTCGATGTTGGAACTCGGCCTTCGATCCGTCCGACTCCTAGAGCGGTACGGCTGGACTGCTTGCCGCCGTACGACGGTTCGACGCGACCAGGAAAGGTCGAGCATGGCCGAGTCCCGACACCCGTCCCGCAGCGCGGACATGGGTCCCCGCACATGGATGCCCCCGCCCGCGCTCTGCGGCTTCCTGTTGCTGCTGGCGCTCGTCTTCACGGTGTCGTACGCCGTGGGATCAGCCGTCGGCCCTGTGGCGCCGGGCATACACGGCACCGGAGCCGACGGCGGCAGCGGCAGCGGCGGCGGCAGCGGGGGCGCTGGTGGCGGTGACACGGGTGGCATGCCCGGCATGCACGGGGGCGGTGAGTGATGGGAGTCGAACCGCCGGCACAACTCCTGGTCACCGACCTGACGGTCGGCGGCATGACGTGCGCGGCCTGCGTGCGACGGGTGGAGAGGAAGCTCGCCAAGCTCGACGGGGTCACCGCGACCGTCAATCTCGCCACCGGACTCGCCCGGGTCAGTCATCCGGCGGACATCCTTCCGGAGGACCTCGTCACGGCCGTCGAACAGGCAGGGTACGAGGCCGCGTTCCCCGAGCCCCCCGCGCCGGAGGGGCGTGACGAGACGGCCGGCGACGAGGACGGTTCCGAGGCCGCCACCCGGCAGGAACGCGAGCGGCTCCTTGTCACCGCGCTGCTGGCCGTCCCCGTCCTGGTGCTGTCGATGGTGCCGTCCCTGCAGTTCCGCGACTGGCAGTGGCTGTGCTTCATGCTGGCGGCACCGGTGGCGGTATGGAGTGCCTGGCCGTTTCATGTGCGGGCGGTGCGGGGGCTGCGGCACTCCACGGCCACCATGGACACCCTCGTCTCGCTGGGCGTGGTGGCCTCCTTCGCCTGGTCGGTGTACGCGCTGTTCCTCGGGGGAGCGGGCGACCCCGGCATGCGGATGCCGTTCAGTCTGCTGCCGTCCGCGTCGGACGGGTCGGCGCATGTCTACCTGGAGGCCGCGGTCGGTGTGCCGCTGTTCGTGCTGACCGGGCGGTTCCTGGAGGCGCGGGCCAGGCGGGGGACCGGGGCCGCCCTGCGGTCGCTGGCGGAGCTCGCCGCCAAGGAGGTGTCCGTTCGCGACGAACACGGCGAGCGTTCCGTCCCCATCGAGCAGTTGCGGGTGGGGCAGATCTTCGCCGTGCGTCCGGGCGAGCGGGTCGCCACCGACGGCCGGGTGGTGGAGGGCAGTTCCGCCGTGGACCTGTCCCTGGTCACCGGTGAGAGCGAGCCCGTAGAGGTGGGGCCCGACTCGGCCCTGGTCGGCGGAGCCGTGAACGCCGGCGGGTTGCTGCTCGTCCGTGCCACCGCGGTCGGGGCGGACACACAGCTGGCCCGCATCAGCCGACTGGTGACGGAGGCCCAGGCGGGCAAGGCGCGGGCACAGCGGCTGGCCGACGCGGTGGCCGGTGTGTTCGTGCCCGTCGTGCTGACCATCGCCGTCACGGTGCTCGGGTTCTGGCTCGGCGCCGGAGCCGACCCCCAGGCGGCGATCACCGCGTGCGTGGCCGTACTGGTCGTGGCCTGCCCCTGCGCGCTCGGCCTGGCCACGCCGACCGCCCTGATGGCCGCCACCGGCCGCGGGGCTCAGCTGGGCGTGCTGGTCAGCGGCCCACAGACGCTGGAGACACTCCAGCACATCGACACGGTCGTCCTGGACAAGACCGGCACTCTGACCAGTGGCCGCATGACCGTCGCCCGGGTCACGGCCGCCCCGGGCGGACTCGGGCAGGAAGCCGTGCTCCGCCTGGCCGGTGCCGTGGAACAGGGCTCGGAGCATCCCCTCGGCCGGGCCATCGCCGCATACGCACGGCGCTCGGCGGCCGAGGAGCCGCTGCCCGCCGTCAGCGACTTCGTGGCCACGCCGGGCCGGGGAGTACACGGTCGCGTGGACGGCTGCACGGTGGAAGTGCTGGCGCCCGACGACGGGTTGCCGGCCGCGCTGGCGGACGCCCTCGCCGCGGCGGAGACCGCCGCGCACACCCCGGTCCTCGTGCGGGTGGACGGGGCGGCCGAGGCGCTGATCGCGGTCGGCGACGTCGTGCGCCCCGGCAGTTACCGGGCCGTGGACCGGCTGCGCAGGCTCGGGATCCACCCCGTACTCGCCACCGGCGACCGGGAGGCACCCGCCCGGGCCGTGGCCGACGGGCTCGGCATCGACGAGGTCCACGCCCGCTGCACGCCCGAGGACAAGGCAACGCTGGTACGGCAGTTGCAGGAGGAGGGCCGCCGCGTCGCGGTCGTCGGCGACGGAGTGAACGACGCCGCAGCGCTCGCCGGCGCCGATCTGGGCATCGCCATGGGCAGCGGTACGGACGTGGCCATCGGCGCGGCCGACCTCACTCTCGTACGCGGGGACATCGAAGCCCTGGGAGACGCCGTCCTGCTCGCCCGGCGCACGCTCGGCACGATCCGGGCCAACCTGGTCTGGGCCTTCGGCTACAACGTCGTCACCGTGCCGCTCGCCATGGTCGGCCTGCTCAACCCCATGGTGGCCGCGGCCGCCATGTCGGCCAGCTCCGTACTGGTCGTGGGTAACAGCCTGCGCCTGCGCGCCTGGCAGCCGGCGCCCGCCCCGGCGCGCGAGCGACGCCAGAGGAGGGCCGGTCACCGGTGAACCGACGACTCGTCCGCCTGGCGGCCCGGCTCGGTGATCGTCGTCGGCTGACCGACACCCTCCTTGCCGTCCTTGTGCCCGTCGCCGCGTCCAGCCTGGCCCTCGCGTGCCTGACCACCTGGGTCGGTACGGGCAGTGCGGGCAGCCCGGCCCGCATACGCGTCACCGAAGGGCGCGTCCTTCTCCCGGTCACCGGTTCCTCCGAGACGGCGGCGTTCTTCCGCATCACCAATGAGGGCGGCTCGGCCGACCGTCTGGTGCGGGTCACCTCGCCCGACGCTCCCCGCGGAGTAAGTCTGGCCCGCCATCACATGGGGAGCGGAGCGACGGCCTACCGGACCTCGATCGAGTCGGTCGAGATACAGGCGGGGAAGAGCGTCGCCCTGTCGCCCTACGGGGTGGACCTCACGGTGACGGCCCCGACCGGCGAATGGCGACCGGGTGACCTCGTGTCCTTCACCCTCACGTTCAGCCGCAGCGGACAGGTGAAGCTCCCCGCGGTCGTCGTCCGACCTGGAACGGTCGCCTTCTAGCAGCGTCCGTCCTGGAACCCTCGCGATACAGAAGTCGTCTGCGATGCCCGCCGAGTTCCCGTCTTCTGAGTGTGGCGTGTGTCACCCTTCTCTGGTTGAGTCCGGGGGCAGGTCTTTCTGCGTACCCCCTGACGACGATCGGACCACGGGTGCGAAGATGGGCGCGTCATGACTGTCGGAGGGTGGTGCCGCACACTGCGGGCCGGTGTGTTCGCCGCCGCCTGCGTGCTGCTCGCTGCCCTCGGCCACGTGCTCATGTCCGCTGCCTCGGTGCCCTGGTGGGCCATGGCGGCGGGCGGCGCCGGGACAGGTGCGGCCGGTTGGTGCCTCGCCGGCCGTGAGCGTGGAACCGCGCTGATCGTGACTGTCGTGGTCGCGGCTCAGGCGGTGCTCCACGAGACCTTCTCCTTCGCCCAGTCCGCCGCATCCGGCCACACCGCTGCCTCGCACAGCATGGGCTCGATGGACATGGGCTCCATGCACGTGGCCGGGATGCACATGGCCGGCACGGGCCACATGGGGGCGGAATCCATGACCCACATGGGGGACGGCATGCACGGTTCCCACAGCATGGGCGGCACGGCCGGGTTCGGGATGTACGCCGCTCACCTGCTCGCCGCGGTCCTGTGCGGCCTGTGGCTGGCGTACGGCGAGCGCGCGGTCTTCCGCATCCTCCGGGCCGCGGCCACCCGCCTGGTGGCACCCCTGCGGATGCTGCTCGCCCTGCCCGTGCCGCCACGCAGGCCGTCCGTGCGAAGGCGCCGGCACACCGGTCATCGCGTCCTGGCACGACTCCTTCTCTGTTACGCCATCATCTCCCGAGGGCCGCCCGCACGGACCGCTGTCGTCTGAGACAGCTGGATCCACCGGGGCTCTCCCTTCTTTTCTCTCCGCAGGTCTCCTGAGCCTTCCTCGGAAGCCTCTGCGAGCCGTGCCGTGAGCGGTTCCTGAGGAACCGGCGCGCACCGGCCGCGCCCACACGAGCCTGCGCGGGCCCCGGGCACCGCCGTACCAACCCCTACGGCTGCACCCCACTCACCGGAGAGCCGTGGCCTCACCATGGCCGGGCCCCGGATGACTTGAGAAGGACTCCTCGTGATCACTTCTGCCCTGCCTGCTTCCCGAACGCAGAGGGTCTCGGCGGACGCGTCGGCGACCGCCTGGGCGCTGGCCGCCCGGAGCGGTGACCCGGACGCGGCCGAACGCTTCGTGCGGGCCTTGCACTCCGACGTGCTGCGCTACGTCGCGTACCTGGGGGCGGACCCCCAGAACATCGACGATCTGACACAGGACACGTTCGTGCGGGCGCTCGACAGCCTGCACCGGTTCGAGGGGCGCGCCTCGGCCCGTACCTGGCTGCTGTCCATCGCCCGCTGCGCGGTCATCGACAGCTTCCGCCGTGCGGCCGTCCGCCCTCGGACGGCGGACACCCACGACTGGCAGTCGGTCGTGGAATGGGCCCAGCCGCACGGTCTGCCGGGCTTCGACGACGGCATCGCGCTTCTCGACCTGCTGGAGGCGCTCCCCGACGAACGCCGTGAGGCATTCGTTCTCACCCAGGTGGTGGGGCTGTCCTATGAGGAGGCCGCCCGGCTCTGCGGCTGCCCTCTCGGCACGGTGCGGTCCCGCGTGGCCCGCGCACGGATGACCCTCATGCGGTTGCTCGACGAGGCCGACAGACCCGGCGCGGAGACCGGCGCGGGGGAGCCCGCTCGTCGGACGACCGCTCCGGCCGCCACGGCGGCCTGAGAGGGACGGTTCCGGCGTCACCCGCGGACGGGCGTGCGAGGTGGCGCCGGCGCTCGACGCCCGCGGGCCTGTCATTTCGTGTCCGCGACCACCGGCGTCCGTACGGCAACCCTGCCCGCGTAGCGGAACCAGAGGTTGTAGTCGACCGTCGCCCCGGGGGCCAGAGGCGGCGGATCCAGGATGACCACGCCGAGACCTCCCGGGGCCATCCGTAGACGGCCGCCGGCCGGGACCGGGACGGACCGCACCCGGTCGGCCCGTCCCGGCCCGGTTGAGCGGATCATGCTGATCCCCGCATCCGGGGAGTCGGCGTACAACAGCGTGTCGCCGACGGCACCGGTGTTCCGGATCTCGAAGTACGCGACGGCGGTGGCGGCTCCGGTCGGGGCGACGAGTCGCGCGTCCACGACGGCGATTTTCGGCGGGGGGCCACCGGCTGCCCCGGCAGCCGTGTAGGCGACCAGCAGAGCCAGTGCTCCGCCGCACGCGGCCAGGGGAGCAAGAACCGGACCGGCGGCTCTTCGGACGAGAGTGGCGAAGCATGTCGTGTTCCAGGTCACACAGAAGTAGTCGGAAGCCGGTGGCCTTGAGTTCCCGGCCCGATTCCCGTGAAGGCGGGAACTCGGTGGGGCAGCCGCACGACTACTGGGTCGTGGGACAGATCAGGCGACGGTCACGTCGCGCCGAGCAGCGGCTCTCCTGGCACTCGGACGATCCGGTCGCGCTGGACGTGCGGCTGGTTGACGTCCGTTGCCGGGTGGACGCGACGACCGAGATTCGGGGCGTACCACTCCACGCACGCGCGGGCGAATGCGTCGCACTGAACGGCCTGGCAGCGTCGGCCGGTACGGCGCTGCTGCGCGCGGTGGTGGGGCTCCACCAGGTGAGCCGCGGTCGGATCACCGTGGGAGGGCGGGACAACCGGAACCCCGCGGAACGTGCGTGGCGCAACAGGGCATGTGCATGGGTTCCGCGCGTGACCGACACGGCCGGCCCAGCGGTGCGCGCCGCCATGACGCCGGCGCGCACCGCAGGACCGGCGGCGGCTCTGTCGTACGCCGCGGACAGGTCGGGAGCCGGTGGACTGTTGGACGGTCCGCCGAGCGCTCTCACGCGCCAGTGGCTGCATCTCACCCGCGCGATCAGTTGCGTGACAGCGGGAGCAGGCGAGGCCGTCCGGCGCGAAGTGTCCACCCAGCCGGCCCCTGGATCGACGGGGTGAGCGGAAGCATCAATTCCCCTGAACGCATGGCAATTGACCGAAAGTCGCGGGAACTCACTCGGTCACCTGTCCGACTACTGATGCGACGGCGCGGCACAGCGCGCGGTCGCGGCAGTAGCCAGGAGGGCCTCATGACACCCGAGATAGAGAACGCGTTCGCGGCGATCAGAAGCGACCATGGTGCGGAATCCCTCGGCCGGGTGGAGCGGATGCTGGAACCCGGAGGGGGAGGGGCGCGGCACCCGCTCCAGAAGGGAGCCAAGTGGATCCTGCCGGGCCTGTCTCCCACCCCGTGGCACGATCCCCGCGCGCACCCGGAACTGATCTCTGTCGTCGAGGCACTGGAATCCGCTCATCCGGTCATCAAGGACGAACTGAAATCGGCCTGGGAAGTGCGTCGGGAGGCGTTTTCCGACTACGACCACTATCTGACCCGGCAGGAGAACTGGCAGGCTCTCTACCTTTACCGCAACGGGGCAATGGTCGAGGAAGCGGCCGCGACCGTACCCACCGCCTACAAGGTGCTCAAAGAGTCCGCCGTCGACACCGAGAAGATCTGCCCGCTCCTGGAAAGTCACTTCTCCACTCTGCTGCCCGGGGCGTCCATAGCCCCGCATTGCGACCTGTGGAACTTCAGCATCAACCTGCATCTCGCCGTGGACATCCCCGCCGGGTGCAGTCTCACCGTCGCCGGTGCGACCCGCACCTGGCAGGAAGGCCACTGTCTGCTCTTCGACTACTCCTTCGAGCATGCGGCGCGCAACGACGGTGATCGTCCACGCACCTGCCTCCTTGTGGACCTCTGGCACCCGGAAACAACCATTCCGGAACGGCGGGCGCTGGAAGCGCTCATCTCGGAAATCAGGCGACTGATGGGGGAGAACTGACCGCCTGAAACTCCTGGAAAGAAAACCGGCAGTTATGCGCTGTCGGTTTTCAGTGCTGCCGAAAATCTCATATCCAGCCCTGGGGAATCCCGCAGGGTGGCCATTCTCAAGTCCTCTTCGGGGGTGCTATCGTGACCGAAAATGATCGACGGATTCGATATTCGTTGCTTTTTCCTTTCTGCTGGTGAGGGGGACCGGACAATGTCGGCACGGCTGCCCCTTCTCGTCCTGGCGTTGGCTCAACTGGTCATCGCCCTCGACTACAACATCGTGTACGTCGCGCTTCCCGACATAGGTGCCGGCCTCGGTTTCTCGGACCATGACCTGCAGTGGGTGGTGAGTGCCTACGTCGTGACGACGGGCGGCTTCCTGCTGCTGGGCGGCCGGGCCGTGGACCTGCTCGGCCGGCGCCGGATGTTCGTCGCCGCGGCACTGATCTACGCGGGTTCCTCGCTGGTGGGAGGGCTCACGGAGGCGCCGGGAGCACTGGTGGCCATGCGGGCGCTCCAGGGCATCGGCGGATCCCTGCTGTTCCCGGCCACCCTGTCCCTGATCAACACGATCTACGCCGAAGGACCGGAGCGGAACCGGGCGTTGGCGGTGTGGGGCGCTGCGGGGGCCGGCGGCCTCTGCTTCGGCTCCCTCCTCGGCGGTGTCCTGGTGGACGCGCTCGGCTGGCCGTCGGTGTTCTTCGTCAACGTTCCCGTGGCGGGAGCCATGGCCTGGGCGGGCCGGGTACTGTTCCCGGCGGACGTCCCGCCCCCGGGTGCGCGGAGATTCGACCTGACGGGCGCCCTGGCCGGGACCGCGGGCATCACCCTCCTGGTGTTCCTGTTGGTGCACGCACCGGCGGCCGGCTGGAGCAGCCCGTCCGCCTTCGCGAGCGCGGTGCTGTCGTTGGCTCTGCTCACGCTCTTCGCCGTCGTCGAGACGCGTTCGCGCAACCCGCTGGTGCCGAGCCGGCTGTTCAGGAACCGCGGGCTCGTCGCGGCGATGGCGGTGACCGCTGTGTACAGCGCCACGTTCAGTTCCCTGCCGTACTTCCTGACCCTGTACTTCCAAACGGTGCGCGGCTACAGCGCGTTCACGACCGGCCTCGCCTTCCTCGTCCCGGCGCTGGTGGTCGCCGCCGGTACTCAGGCCGGGGAACGGGCCGTCGCGGCCGTCGGCGTACGCCGCATGCTGGTCGGCGGCATGGCACTCGGCGCGGTGGGCGCCGCTGCTCTCGGCCTTGCGCTCACCCGGCACGGTTCGTACCCGATGCTGTTGCCGGGCATCGTGCTGCTGGGCCTGGGCCAGGGTGCCGCCTGGACCGGCATGTGGATCACCGCTGCCGCCGGTGTCGCTCCCGATGACCAGGGCGTGGCCTCGGGGCTCGCCTCGACCAGCCTCCAAGTCGGCGGCGCGGTGGGCCTCGCGGTGCTGGTGGCGCTGGCCGGTGCTGCCGGGCAGCACCCGGCAGACGGCACCTCGCTGACTGGCATAAGGACCGCCGTGTTCGCGATAGCGGCCGGAATCGCCTGCGCCGTGCCGCTGACCCTCGCCGTACGCAGAACGACCACCGGTCCATAGACCACCACTGTCGTCCCCGTCCCCTCCGGGTGCCCCCGGAACTCCCACACTTGGAGAACAGCCGTGCCCAGTAACGCTCCCAGTCCACCCGCCGCCGTCCTGTGCGGACTGGCCGGATGGGTGCCGCCCCGCGTGGTCACCAACGAGGAGCTGGCCGACCGGCTCGACACCGACGACGCCTGGATACGCACCCGCACCGGAATCCTGCGCCGCCACGTCATCGAGCCCGGCCAGGCGACCTCGGACCTGGCCGTCGAGGCCGGGCGCAGGGCCCTGCGCAGTGCCGGAGTCGATTCCGTCGACGCGGTGATCGTCACCACGACCACACCGGACCGGCCCTGTCCGGCCACGGCGCCCGCGGTGGCCGCCCGGCTCGGCCTCGTCGGAGCGGCCGCCTTCGACGTCGGTGCGGTGTGCACGGGCTTCGTGTACGGCCTCGCCACCGCCGCCGGGCTGATCACCTCCGGCGTGGCCGGACGGGTCCTGCTCATCGGCGCGGACACCTACTCCACGATCGTGGATCCGCTGGACCGGGCCAACGCCATCATCTTCGGTGACGGCGCCGGCGCCGTCGTCCTGCGCGCCGGACGCGTCGACGAACCCGGGGCCGTCGGCCGGTTCGACCTTGGCAGTGACGGCACGCACGAGGATCTCATCACGGTCGCCGCGGGCGGCTCCCGCCAGCGCGCCGGCGGAGACGAAGTACCGCCCCGCGACCGGCACTTCGCCATGCGCGGCAACGAGGTCTACCGCCACGCGGTGACCCGGATGGCCGAGTCCGCGCGCACCGTCCTGCGTACGGCCGGCTGGAAGATCGACGATATCGACCGCTTCGTCCCGCACCAGGCCAACCTGCGCATCCTCCACGCGGTCGCCGACGACCTGGGCCTGCCGCCGGAGCGCTGCGTGGCCAACGTCGACTCGGTCGGCAACACCGGCGCGGCGTCCATCCCACTCGCTCTCGCCGACGCGGTCGCCGATCAGGTGGTCCGCCCTGGCGACCGGCTCCTGCTCACCGCCTTCGGCGGCGGACTCACCTGGGGCTCCTGCCTGCTGACCTGGCCCGAACTGCCGCTGCCCGCCCACCCGTACGACCGAGGAGAAGAAACCGCCCCATGAGCGCCACCTACGACCGGCTGGTCGAGATCCTGACGAAACTGCACGACGCCCCGGCCGAGCGCTTCACCCCCGAGGCCACCTTCGCCGACCTCCACGTCGACTCGCTGACGATGGTCGACCTCAGCATCCGCATCGAACGCGACCTCGGCGTGACCGTGCACGACAGCGAGCTGCGACCCACCCTCACCCTCGGCGGCACCGCGGCACTGATCGACGCCAAGCGGGCCGGCTGACCCCCTCACAGAGGACGACACTCATGAAAATCACCGAACAGCTCGGCTCGGCCCTCGGCGCCACGGTCGAGGACTTCGACCACGCCGGCGCCTCTGACACGGACATCGAGACGCTCAAGCAGACCGTCTACACGAAGAAGATCGCCGTCCTGAAGGGACAGAACCTCTCCCCCCAGCAGTTCCTGGACCTCGGCAGGCGCCTCGGGCGTCCGGAGACGTACTACGAGCCGATGTACCACCACCCCGGACTCCGGGAGATCTTCGTCTCCTCCAACGTCCCGGAGAACGGCAAGCAGATAGGTGTGCCGAAGACCGGCACGTTCTGGCACGCCGACTACCAGTTCATGCCCGACCCCTTCGGCATCACCCTGATCTACCCACAGGTCATTCCGCAGAAGAACCGCGGCACCTACTTCATCGACATGGGCAGGGCCTACGAGAAGCTGCCCGAGGAACTCAGGAAGCAGGTCGCCGGCACCTGCTGCCGGCACTCGGTCCGCAAGTACTTCAAGATCCGCCCGCAGGACGTCTACCGCCCGCTCTCCGAGATCATCGAGGAGGTCGAGCGCAAGACCCCGGCCGTCCGCCAGCCCACCACGTTCACCCACCCCCTCACCGGCGAGACGGTCCTGTACATCAGCGAGGGCTTCACCGTCGGCATCGAGGACGCGGACGGCACACCGCTCGACGACGACCTGCTGCAGCGCCTCTTCGAGGCCACGGGCCAGCTCGACGACACCTTCGAGCACGACAACATCCACCTCCAGAGCTTCGAGCAGGGCGACCTGTTGATCTGGGACAACCGCAGCCTCATCCACCGCGCCCGGCACAGCGCCACGCCCGAGCCGACGGTCTCCTACCGCGTCACCGTCCACGACGAGCGCAAGCTGCACGACGGGATACCAGCGGCATGACCACAGCTTCCGTCGAGCGCTCGTACGCCACCGACACCGACTTGCTGGAGCGCGTCCTGGCGCCGTACAAGGCGCACTGCAAGTACCTGAGGTCAGCCGTCGTCACCGCCGGATCCGAACGCGCCGCCACACGCTGTGAGTTCGCCATCCCCGAGTCCTGCTACATCGACGACACCGGCCATCTGAACTCGGTCGAGGTCAACATCGCCTACAACCAGATGATGTACTACCTCGTCGCCAAGTCCGTGCAGGAAGGACTCCTGGCCGGGTTCGAGAACTGGACCCTGGACGACTTCTGGCGCCATCAGCTCCCGGACATCCTCATCGCCCGCTTCACGGGCAACTTCCGGCGTCCCGTCAACCCACGTGCGTTCTCGGGCGAGATGGAGTTCCTGTCCGTCACCCGGCGCGCGCCCGCCGGCGGCAAGCCGTTCCTCCATGCCGAGACGTCCTACCGCTACTGGGACGCCGACGGCGGCCGGTGCGGCGGCGAGGCGACTCTCGCATTCGTCAACGTGCCCTGAACCAACGAAGGGATCGCCCATGGAGACGCTCGTCCAGACCGTCCGCTTCCACGCCGAACGCCGGCCCGACACCCCGGCCGTGCTGTGCGAGGGCCGCAGCCTGTCGTACGGCGACCTGCACCGCGAGAGCAACCGCATCGCCCACGCCATCCGGGCCGCAGGACTCACCGAGGGCGACCGCGTGGCGTACCTGGGCAAGGAGTCCGAGCACTACTACGAGATCCTGTTCGGCTGTGCCAAGAGCGGCACCGTCCTGGTCCCGGTCAACTGGCGGCTCACCGCGCCCGAGGTGAGCCATGTCCTCCAGGATTCCGGCACCAGACTCCTGTTCCTGGAGCCGGAGTTCGCGCCGATCGTGGAGCGGATGCCGAGCGCACCGCCCGAGCGGGTCGTCGCCCTCGGCCCCGACTTCGCGGCGTGGACGGCTGAGCACCCGGACACCGACACGAAGGTCGAAGCCGGCGCCGACACCCCCGTCGCCCAGCTCTACACCAGCGGTACCACCGGCCTGCCCAAGGGCGTCGTCCTCGCCCACCGCAGCTTCTTCGCCATCCGCGAGGCCCTGCAGAGCGAGGGGCTGGACTGGATCGACTGGCGGGACGGTGACATCGCCCTCGTCGGCATACCCGGCTTCCACATCGGCGGTCTGTGGTGGGCCACCCAGAACCTCAACGCGGGGACGACCATCGTGGCCATGCGTGCCTTCGCCGCCCGCCATGCCGTCGACCTGATCCGCGATCTCGGCATCACCACGGCCTGCGTGGTACCGGCGATGCTCCGCATGATGCTCACCGAACCAGGTGTCAGCGCCAAGGACTTCACCACACTCCGCAAGACCGTCTACGGCGGCTCCCCGATCTCCGAGAGCCTGCTGGAGGAGAGCCTCGCCGTACTGGACTGCGACTTCGCGCAGATCTACGGGCTCACCGAGACCGGCAACACCGCCGTGTGCCTGCCGCCGGCCGACCATGTCCCCGGCGGATCACGCATGCAGGCCGCCGGCCACCCCTATCCGGGCGTCCGCGCCAAGGTGATCGACGACGACGGCAACGAACTGCCGCCAGGTGAGATCGGCGAGGTCTGCCTGCACACCCCGGCCCGGATGGTGGAGTACTGGGGTCTGCCCGACAAGACCGCGGAGACCCTGGTCGACGGCTGGATCCACACCGGCGACGCCGGGTACCTCGACCCGGACGGCTACATCTTCATCCGCGACCGGATCAAGGACGCCATCCTCGTCGCGGGCGAGAACGTGTACCCGGCCGAGATCGAGAACGTGCTGGAGCACCACCCGGGCGTGGCCGAGGCGGTCGTCGTCGGAGCCCCCGACGAGCGCTGGGGCGAACGGGTCCACGCCTTCGTCGTCCCCGCCCCGGGGCCGCAGCCGAGCCCACGGGACCTGCACACCTTCCTCGTTCCGCGTCTCGCCGCCTTCAAGCTCCCGTCGCGCTACGAGTTCATCGACCGGATACCGCGCAACCCCAGCGGCAAGATCCTCCGCCGCGAACTGCGCGACCGCTTCTGGGGCGGCTCCGCCCGCAAGGTCAACTGACGCCGTCGACACCGTCGTAGAGAGAGCCCATGCCTGAACCCCTCACCCCTGAGAGCTTCCGCGCCGACCTCTCGGAGTTCCTGTACCTGCAGCCCGACGAAGTCGATCTGGCAGAGAGCCCGCTGGACGCGGGACTGGACTCGCTGCGCATCGTCACCCTGCTCGAACGGTGGCAGGCGGCCGGTGCGGACGTCAGCTTCGTGGACCTCGCCGAGTGCACGTCCTTCGCGCAGTGGTGGCAGCTGCTGGCCGGACGCCAGGGAGGTGCGGCACATGCCGACACCTGAGCCCACGCATCGACACCCGCTGTTGGCGGCCCAGGAAGGTATCTGGACCGGCCAGCAGCTCGACCCGGAAAGCCCCGCCTACAACACGGCCGAGTACGTGTGCGTGGACGGCCCGGTGGACCAGGGTGTCTTCGACGCCGCGCTCCACCACGTCGTCGCCGAGACCGAAGCCCTCAACGTCACCTTCGCAGTGGATGGGCAAAGGCGCCCCTGGCAGGTTGAGGCTCCGGTCCGCGACTGGCAGTTGCATACCGCCGACCTCACCGGGGAAGCAGACCCGCACTCCGCCGCCCTCGCGTGGATGGCCACCGACATGGCCCGCCCCGTGGACCTGGCCTGCGACCCGGTGTTCGGACACGCTCTGCTGAAGACCGGGCGCGACCAGTACCTCTGGTACCACCGTGTGCACCACATCGCCCTCGACGGCTTCGGACTTTCCCTGGTCGCCCGCCGCGTGGCCCAGGTCTACACGGCCCTCATGGCGGGCCAGCCCGTACCCGGGAGCGGCTTCGGCACGTTGGAGTCCGTGCGTGCCGAGGAACGTGCTTACCGGGAGGGCGCCCGTCACGCCAAGGACCGCGCCTACTGGACCGGCCGGTACGCCGACCGCCCCCCGGTGGCCACGCCTGCGGGTCGCTCGGCCCTGCCCGCCCGCACCTTCCATCGCCGCGTCACCGATCTCGACGCGACCCGGGCCGACTCCCTCCGCACGGTCGCCCGTGAGCTTTCGGTGACCTGGTCCGAGGTGCTGCTCGCGGCGACCGTCGTCCATCTGCACCGGGTCACCGGAGCGCCGGAGATCGTCCTGAGCCTGCCGGCCATGGGCCGTCTCGGCTCCGTGTCGCTGCGCGTGCCGGCGATGGTGCGCAACATCCTGCCGCTGCGGGTCGCCGTCTCCGCCGACGACAGCCTGCGCGACCTCGCGGCCCGCGTCTCGCGCGAACTGCGCGCCGGTCTGCCGCACCAGCGCTACCGCTACGAACAACTGCGGCGCGACCTGAAGCTGGTCGGCGGACAGCGCAGGCTCTCTGGGCCCGGCGTCAACATCATGCCGTTCGCGTACGATCTGCGGTTCGCCGGACACCGCAGCACCGTCCACAACGTCTCCGCCGGTCCCGTCGACGACCTGGCGGTCAACGTCTACGACCGCTCCGACGGCACCGGTCTGCGGATCGCGGTGGACGCCAATCCCGACCTGTACGAGGAGGCAGAGGTCCTCTCGTTCCAGGAGGGGCTGCTCGCGGTGCTCGACGAGGCGGTGGCCGCCCCTGACCGGCCCCTGCACCCGGCGTCCATACCGGTCCTGGACGGCGGGCCGCTGCCCCGTCCGTCCCGGCCGGTGCTGAGCCTGATCGCCGAGCATGCCGAGCGCCGGGGCGGAGCCGTCGCCGTGGAGCACGCCGGAGACAGCGTCACCTATGCTCGGCTGTACGGCACGGCACACGACGTGGCCCGCCGTCTGACAGCCCGTGGCATCGGGCGGGGCGACCTGGTGGCCGTGGCGCTGCCCCGGGGGATCGACGCCGCCACCGCCATCCTCGGCGTGCTGCTGTCGGGCGCGGCCTACTGCCCCCTCGACCCGGCCGCCCCCGCCGACCGGACGGCACAGCTGCTGAGCGAGGCCGTACCCGCCCTGGTACTGACGACGGCCACCCGTGCGAACACCTTTGCGGGCATGGTGCCCGTACTCACCTTCGGTGAGACGGATTCGGCTCTCGGCCCAGCTCCCAAGCCGCCGTCACCCCAGGACCCCGCCTACGTCATCCACACCTCCGGCTCCACCGGCCGCCCCAAGGGCGTCGAGATCAGCCACGGCGCCCTGGCGAACTTCGTGGCGGGTGCCACGTACCGCTACGGTCTGCGCCGCGAGGACCGGGTCCTGCAGTTCGCGCCGCTCCACTTCGACGCCAGCGTGGAGGAAATCCTCCTCACACTGTGCGCCGGCGGCACCCTCGTCGTCCGCACCGACGACATGACCGAGTCGATACCACGGTTCCTGGACGAGTGCGCACGCCTGCGGGTCAGCGTGCTGGACCTGCCCACCGCGTACTGGCACGAACTCGCCTACGCACTCTCGACGGGCACGACCGCCCTGCCCGCAGGAGTTCGGGCTGTGGTCATCGGCGGCGAGGCTGCGCTCCCCGAACGGGTGGAGCGCTGGCGCAAGGCCGTGGGCACGTCGGTCCACCTGTTCAACACCTACGGCCCGACCGAGGCGACCGTGGTCGCCACCGTCACCGACCTGCACGACCCCGCGCTCGCCCCCGGCGACGTTCCGATCGGGCTGCCGCTGCCGGGTACCAAGGCTGCCGTCGTCGGCGGGGAGCTGTACCTCCTGGGCGACAACCTGGCCCTCGGCTACCGAGGGGCAGGCACACCGGACGCTGCCCGGTTCGCCCCTCTCGCCGCGCTCCCCGGCAGTCCCCGCGCCTACCGCACGGGAGACCTGGTGCACATCGGCGAGGACGGGCAACTGCGGTTCCACGGCCGGGCGGACGAGGAGTTCAAGATCAGCGGTCATCGTGTGCACCCTGCCGAGGTGGAGAGCGCCCTGCTGACCCATCCACGGATCCGGGAGGCGGCGGTCGTCGGACAGACATTGCCGGACGGCACCCGACGCCTCGCGGCCCACCTGGTCGCGGAACCTCCGGCTCCCTCCCGCTCCGAGGTCAGGGACTACCTGCGGGCGAGGCTGCCCGCGGCGATGATCCCCTCCGCCGTCGAACTCCACGACCGCCTGCCCCGCACCGGATCCGGCAAGATCGACCGATCCGCGCTGAGCACGCCGTCCGCGCCCCAGGCCCCCACCGCCGGCAGCCCCCTGAAGCGGACCGTCATCGGCATCTGGCAGCAGATCCTGGGCACGGACGACATCACCGCTGGAGACGACGTCTTCGACCTGGGCGCCCAGTCCCTGCAAGCCATCCAGGCCGCGAACCGGCTGGGTGTGGAACTCGGCCGAGACGTACGAGTCGCCTGGCTCTTCCAGTACCCCACCCCTGCCGAACTCGCTCGCTTCCTCGACGACCGGCCGCCCCCCGCCACCGGCCTCCCGTCGGCCTTTCACACCGACACCGTCCTCGACCCGGACATCCGGCCCGGTACCGGCCACCGTCCGGACACGCTCCGGCGCGTCCTGCTGACCGGCGCCACCGGCTTCGTCGGGGCGCACCTCCTGGCAGAACTCCTGGCCACCACCGACGGCGACATCGTCTGCACCGTCCGCGCGCGCACCAGCGGTGAAGCCGTGAACCGCATCCACCAGGCCCTGGAGCACCACCGCCTCACGCTCCCCGAAGCCGCGAAGAACCGCATCACGGCTGTCCCCGCCGACCTCGCCCGCCCCGACCTCGGTCTCACACCCGACCTCCTCGGCGAACTGGCCGAGAACTGCGACGCGATCTTCCACAATGCCGCGACGGTCAGCATCATGCGCGAGTACGGCACCCTGCGCGCCGTCAACACCGAGTCCACCCGGCACCTGCTGCGGCTGGCCGCTGCACGGTCGATCCCGCTGCACTACGTCTCCACGCTGTCCGTGGCCCCGCCGGCGAGCCTGAGCTCCGAGGTGCCGGAGGCGTTCCTGCCGCCCCACGCCGGTCTGCGCTACGGCTATCAGCAGTCGAAATGGGCCTCCGAACGACTGCTTGAACAAGCGGCCGAGCGTGGTCTGCCGGTCACCGTGCACCGTCTGGGCCGAGTGGTAGGACGGGCCGGGACCGGATACGTCAACACACGCGACTTCCTGTGGAGCGTGCTACGGGCGGGAATCCCCGCCGGGATCCTCCCGCAGTTGTTCGAGGACGAGATCTGGACACCGGTCGACCACGTCGCCAAGTCCGTCGTGCACCTCGCCCTCACCGCCACCGGTCCCGTCTTCAACCACGCGGTTGGACCGAGGGTACGGCTGAGCGACCTTTATGACTGGGTCGAGCAGTACGGATACGCCGTGCGACGTCTGCCGCTGACCGAATGGCGTGATCAGCTGCCGCGCTCGGCCGGCGTGGCCGCCACCACGCTCGCCTTCTTCGATTCGAACGAGACCACCGGGAGCGATGCCCCCGACCTGCGCCTCGGAGACGTCCACGCCGACAACGTCCGCCAAGGACTGCGCGGCAGCAGCGTCACGCACCCGCCCATCAGCCAAGACCTGGTCTTCCGGTACCTCGACCACTGTGTGGCTGCCGGGGAACTTCCCGCACCGGCCGCAAAGGAACCCCACCCGGTGCACTCCACAAAGTAGTTGGACCTGGCCGGGAACTCACGGCCACCGCGCCACGACTACTGCTACGGAACACCACCGCCTGTAAGCAAGGAGCCAGCATGTCCATCAAACGGCCGGTCGCCACAGCCCTGGCCGCGGCCCTGTGTCTGGTCACGGCGGCATGCGCCAACTCCTCCACGGACCGGAAATCGAGCGGCAAGCAGGCCGATGTCGCCGCCTCGAAGGCCGGATATCCCGTGACCATCGAGAACTGCGGCCGGAGTGAGACCTTCAAGCAGACCCCCAGCCGAGTGGTCGTCATGAACGGCGCCTCGGTCGCCGAGGTCTCGACCCTGCTCGCCCTCGGCCTCGGCGACAAGATCGTCGCCAACGAGCAGAGCTACGGTTCGAGCGAGGTCCCCGGCCGGGCCAAGGCCATCAAGTCCCTGCCCACCAGGAACATCAAGCTCAACGACGCCTACGACATCCCCCGCGAGGCCATGCTCGGGCTGCGCCCGGACCTGGTGCTGTCCACGACGTCGTACGGCTTCGACGAGAAGAACGGCTTCGCCACCCGCGACCAGCTGCAGCAGGTGGCAGCCAACACCTACGTCTCCCCGCAGGGCTGCGACCAGGACACCTCCAAGATGACCGTCGCAGACAGCTACACGCTGCTGCGCGACATGGGGAAGATCTTCAACGTCAGCGCTCGGGCGGAAAAGCTGATCGCCGCCTCCCAGAAGCACATCGACGAGGTGGCCGCCAAGGTCAAGGGCAAGAAGGCCCCCAAGGTGATGGTGCTCTTCTCCAACATGTCCATGGGAGGCAACGCCTTCAGCTCGGTCGTCGCCCACGGCATCTACAACGACATCCTCACCAGGGCCGGCGGCGCCAACGCCTTCGAGTCGGCCTCCAAGACCTCCTTCGCCGACCTGAGCAAGGAGAAAGTGGCCGCCACCGATGTCGACGCGCTCGTCGTCATCGGCTACAACGACCCCAACCCGGCGGCCTACGCCAAGAAACTGCTGAAGGAGTTCCCCCAGTGGCCGGCCGCCAAGAACAACAAGTACGTCGTCCTGTCCGACTCGATGTACCTCGGCCCGAGCAACGACCTGGCCGTGCAGAAGATCGCGCGGATGCTGCACCCGGACGCGTTCTGAGCCGGCCGACCCGACTGAGGGTCGGCCTGGCCTTCACCCTCCTGCCCGTCGCGCTGGTGGTCACCATGATCGTGGCGATCAGCATCGGAGCGGTCAACGTTCCCGTCGCCGACGTGTGGGGGACCGTCTGGCACCACGTCACAGGGCAGGGCGCGACCGGCGACCTCGCCACGGATCAGATCGTCTGGAACTTCCGCACCCCCCGGGTCGTCCTCGCCGCCCTGGTCGGCGCGGGCCTGGCCGTCTCCGGAGCAGTGCTGCAGACGGTGGTGTCCAACCCGCTCGCCGACCCCATCGTCCTCGGCTTCTCCTACGGCGCCACGCTCGGCGCGGTGCTGGTCATCACCCTGGGCGGCGGCGTGGCCCTCGCCGGGCTCGGGGTGTCGGCGGCGGCATTCCTCGGCGCGGTGGCGGCGGGCGCACTTGTCTTCGCGCTCGGGCAACGGCGGGGCCGTATTGCACCCACTCGATTGGTGCTGGCCGGGGTCGCGGTCGGCTACGTCTTCCTCTCGGCGACGAGTTACGTGCAGTTGCAGGCGACACCGACCGAGCTGCGCACGGTGATGTTCTGGATGCTCGGCAGCGTGGCCGGCGCCCAGTGGGACCAACTCCCCGCGGTCACCGTGGTCGTCCTGGCCGGCACCGCCCTCCTCACACTCTTCGGCCGGCGGCTCGACGTTCTGCTGGCCGGTGACGAGTCCGCCACGGCGCTCGGCGTCGACGTCAACCGCCTGCGCGCCGTGCTGCTGGTGCTCAGCGCACTCCTGACCGGAACGGTCATCGCCGTCGCCGGCAGCATCGGCTTCGTCGGCCTGATGATCCCGCACCTGGTCCGTCTCACCCTCGGCGCCGACCACCGCCGCCTGCTGCCCCTCACCGCCTTGCTGGGCGCCCTCTACCTGGTCCTCGTCGACCTGCTCTCCCGCACCCTCAACCGCCCCAACGAACTACCGCTGGGCATCCTCACCGCCCTGCTCGGCGCACCCTTCTTCCTGTGGCTGCTGCGCCGCAACAAGGGCCTGGACTAACGCATGAAACTCACCGTCGACCAGCTCCACATCACCCTGGACCGCCGGCCGATCCTGCACGCCGTGAGCCTGGAGGCCGGAAAAGGCGACATCGTCGGCCTCGTCGGCCCCAACGGCAGCGGAAAATCAACCCTGTTGCGCGCCGTCTACCGCTCGCTGCGCCCGGCGGGCGGCGTGGTCAGGGTCGGTGACGACAGCGTGTGGGCCCTGTCCGCCCGTACCGCGGCCCGCCGCACAGCCGCCGTCCTCCAGGACGCCACAGGCAACACCACCGGCCTGACGGTCACCGAGATCGTCGCCCTCGGCCGCGCCCCGCACCACGGGCTTCTCGGGCGCGACGGCGCCGAGGACCACCGCGCCGTGGAGGACGCCATCGACCGGTGCGGCGTACGTCCCTACGCGGACCGGGACTACGCCTCCCTGTCCGGAGGTGAACGTCAACGAGTCCTCCTGGCAAGGGCTTTGGCACAGGACCCACAGCTCCTCGTGCTCGATGAGCTGACCAACCACCTCGACATCCGCGCCAGGTTCGAGCTGCTGGACCTGATCCGCGCCACCGGTGTCACCACGCTGGCGGTCCTGCACGACCTCGACCTGGCGGCCCGGCTCTGCGACCACCTGGTCGTCCTGTGCGAGGGAGCAGTGGTCGCGGCGGGACCGGTCCTGGAGGTGCTCACCCCGCAGACCCTGGCCGACGTCTTCGGCGTGCGGGCGTCCGCGGAACGACACACTGACGGCGTCGTCCGCATCACCTACGCGGCCCAGCCGCTCACCGGCGTGGAGGGCAGGGAGGAGGACGCGAAGCCACACGTGCCGGAATCCGGTACGAGGCTTCTGAGCCCTCCGCCGGACAAGGAACCCCTGCGCTGATGACGATGTCGCCGTCGTCGACGTAACGGTCCCCAAGGGTCCCGAACGGTCCCGAGCGCGTACGTCGATCGTGCCGTCGATCTTCGTGAGCTTGTCGACCAGCCGGGCTGGGGAAGTTGCCGGATGCGGCTGCCCATTCCCTCGATCGGAGGCCGGTGTCGATGGCTTCGGGTTCGGCCGGCTACAGGGTTCGGGCGGCCAGGGTTCGGGCGGGATGGCGGGGGCCGAGGAAGACGGCGACGCCGTGGCCGCCGGGTGCCGGGTGGGTGGCCTGGGTCCAGCTGCACGTCCGTTGGGGGCGTCCTCGGTCACCGACGCCAGCAGGCCGGCGCCGATGCCGGTGCCCCGGGCGCTGAGCCGGATCGCTTGTGGATGGCAACGGTCAACCGGAAAGGGGGTGGGCGTGGCCCAACCGGTGGCGAAACCGACGACGTCCCCTCCGTCGAAGGCGAGTGCGGCGGTGAACCCCGGACGCCGGACGTCCGAGCCGAGCCGTGCAACGAACGCGTCCGCCCTCTCCTCGTCCTCGTTCCAGGGCGGTGCGCGGAACGTGTCGGCGTAGACGGAGCGCAGGGCTGCGCTGTGCGGCAGGAGAGCGTCGTATGTGACAGGGGCCGGCTCCGCCCCGGCCCGTACGAGGAGGTCGCCGACGGCGGCGATCATCGCGCCGTTGTCCGTGCCACAGCCTCGGCGGCGGTACCCGCAGTGCGATGCCGGCTGCCCTGCAGCGCTCCTCGGCCAGTGACCGTCCCGCGAGTTCGCGGTGACTCCGCCGACGACGACCAGCGTGCCGACCTCGTGCTCCCCGCAGGCGGCCACGGCTTTGCGGGTCAGGACGTCGGCGACCGCCTCCTGCAGCGAGCGGCCCCGTCGTGGACGGGCAGTTCGCGCCCGGCGTGGGTTTCGGCCCAGCGGGCCGCCGCCGTCTTCAGCCCCGAGAAGGAGAAGTCGTACGACCCCGGAAGCGGGCGCGGGAAGGGGACAGCGCGTGGATCGCCCTCGCGTGCGGCACGGTCGATGGCCGGACCGCCGGGATACGGCAGGCCGAAGACCCGCGCGACCTTGTCGAAGCACTCCCCGGCGGCGTCGTCGAGGATGTCGCCGAGGTGGGCGATCCGGTCGCGGGCCAGGTCGCGCACGAGGAGCAGCGAGGTGTGGCCGCCGGAGACGATCAGCACCATGCAGGGGTCGGGCAGCGGGCCGTGCTCCAGGGTGTCGGCGGTGACGTGACCGGCCAGGTGGTGCACGCCGTAGAGCGGGACGCCCAGCGCGTAGGCGATGCCCTTTGCCCCCGCGAGGCCCACTTGTAGCGCGCCGGACAGGCCCGGGCCCGTGGTCACGGCGACCGCCCCGACGTCCGAGAGCCGCAGCCCGGCCTGGTCCAGTGCCCGACGCACCACCGGGCGCAGGGCTTGCACGTGGGCACGGGACGCGATCTCGGGCACCATTCCGCCGAAGCGGGCGTGCTCGTCCAGCTGGCGCGGCCTCCCGATGAGGACGGTACGACCGCAGAGATCGCAGTGATCACTGCCGACGACTGGGCGCGAACACAGCAGTCCGGCGATCCGATCAATATCGTGCCCGTCGAATGCCGCCGGGCACCGGACGCCTTGCGACCGGGTGCGGCGCCGGGGCTGCCGGACGAGGCGCACGAGCACGACGGACAGCTCACCAAGAAGCACATCCGGGCCGTCACCGTCGAACGTGAGCCGGTACGTGCCGCACGCATCCTCCGCAGCGCAGAGCGCCTCGCCGTACCCGGACTTCGGGTCGTCGCCGGTGCCGCTCCTGCTGCGTTGGCCGAACTCCCCAGGCCCGAAGCCGTGTTCGTCGGCGGCGGGCTCACCGCCCCGGCCTCCTCGACGCCTGCTGGCCAGCCTGATCGCAAGATGCCGTTCTTGCTGCTAGTGTGCAGCTGCATGTGATTCGCAATAACGTCGGAGGATGTTGGACATGGCGCTTTACACGCTCCCGGAACTTCCGTACGACTACTCGGCGCTCGCCCCGGTCATCAGTCCGGAGATCATCGAGCTGCACCACGACAAGCACCACGCGGCGTACGTGAAGGGTGCGAACGACACCCTGGAGCAGCTGGCCGAGGCGCGGGACAAGGAGTCGTGGGGCTCGATCAACGGCCTGGAGAAGAACCTGGCCTTCCATCTGTCCGGCCACATCCTGCACAGCATCTACTGGCAGAACATGAGCGGCCCGAAGGACGGCGGCGGCGAGCCCCTCGCCCAGGACGGCGTCGGTGACCTGGCCGACGCGATCACCGAGTCCTTCGGCTCCTTCGCCGGCTTCAAGGCCCAGCTGACCAAGGCCGCCGCCACCACGCAGGGGTCCGGCTGGGGCGTGCTCGCCTACGAGCCGCTGAGCGGCCGCCTGATCGTGGAGCAGGTCTACGACCACCAGGGCAACGTCGGCCAGGGCTCGACCCCGGTCCTGGTCTTCGACGCCTGGGAGCACGCCTTCTACCTGCAGTACAAGAACCAGAAGGTGGACTTCATCGAGGCGATGTGGGCCGTCGTCAACTGGCAGGACGTGGCGAAGCGCTACGCCGCAGCCAAGGAGCGCGGCGACAGCCTGCTCCTCAAGCCGTGACGCCGTAGCCACGCAGATGTCCTGCTCGTGATCGTCTTCTCACCCTTCACCGGCAGGCAGCACAAAGGAAGGCTCCCGCGAGGCAGATCCTCGCGGGAGCCTTTCGGCTGTCATGCCGGGGCGGGAGACTCCCGCGGGCCCAACTTGCCGTCAGATCCTCCGCGTTCGGCCCCATACTCGGCGGCAGCAGGGATCTGCAGGCCAAGACCTTGGGCAAGCTGGAGGTCTTCATCCGGGAACGCCCGCCGCGAGCAACGGCCTCACGGCCTGGGCATTGACGACCCGGCTGATGGACCGGCTGAGACAGGCGAAGACGGAGGCGCAGGCCAGGTTTCCCCAGCTGCCCTCGGGCCGCGTCTGTGTGTGTCCGAGTCCGTGGGCAAGGAATCCGAGCGTCGGGTGGCCTGCCGGGGCCTTCGAACCCGCCCCCTGTACCGTCAACCAGTCTCTGTGGTGCGAGCGTTCCAGCGCTCCTCGACCCTGGCCAGGCGCCAGTAGCCGATGGCCACGGCCCAGACGACCACGAACAGGCCGGCGATGACGTAGCCGACGTTGTCCAGGTTCAAGCCCGCGATCCAGCCGGTGACGTCGTCGCTCAGACCGAGCTTGTCGTGCAGGACGCCGACCAGTTCGATGGTGCCGACGAAGAAGGCCACGGCGATGGACAGGCCGGTGATGGTGAGGTTGTAGAAGACCTTGCGGACGGGGTTGGAAAACGCCCACTGGTAGGCGAAGTTCATGAACGTTCCGTCGAGGGTGTCGAAGAGGCTCATGCCGGCCGCGAAGAGCAGAGGCAGGCACAGGACCGCATACCAGGGCAGCCCGGCGGCGGCGCCGTTGCCGGCCAGGGCGAGGAGCAGGACTTCGGTCGTGGTGTCGAAGCCGACCCCGAACAGGAAACCGAGCGGGAACATCTGGCCGGGCCTGCGGATGGATTTGGTCAGCCGTCCCAGGAGGCGGTTCATGAAGCCGCGCGAGTCGAGGTGCGCTTCCAGCTCCGCCTCGTCGTAACGTCCGGCCCGCATCGCCTTGAAGACGCGCATGATACCGAACAGCGCCACGAGGTTGAGAGCGGCGATGAGGTACAGGAAGCTGCCGGAGACCGTCGTGCCCACGGTGCCGAGCACCTGGTGGGTTCGCGAGTTGTCGTTCATCAGGGTGCCGGCGAGCTTGGCGCCTCCGGCCACCAGTGCCGCCATGGCGACCACCACGCTGGAGTGGCCGAGCGCGAACCAGAAGCCCACCGACACCGGCCGCTGACCGTCGGCCATCAGCTTGCGGGTGGTGTTGTCGATCGCGGCGATGTGATCGGCGTCGAAGGCGTGCCGCATGCCGAGGGTGTAGGCCGTGATGCCCAGGCCGATCCCGAACGCTTTGGAACCGACCTCGTAGTGACGCGGGATCACCAGCGCGAAGAGAATCCCGAAGGCCACCACATGCAGAGCGACGATCACGGCCAGCAGGCCGACGGTTCGGACGGTGTCCTCGCGTCGCCAGCGGAAGGAAGGGGCGGCGGCTTCGGGCACGCCTGAGGACACGGTCATACGGTCACGCTCCAGCACCTCGTGGATCAGCTTCGTGCTGCCGTGGCCGGTCTCCTGGCTGACGGGTCGACGCGCCCGCCCCTGCCTTCCCGGCCGCGAGACCAGTGGCAATGCATGAGGCGAGAACTCCCCGATCACAGTGGCGAGGGCCGCTCCGGACTGAGCCCTTGAGAGGCTTTCACCGGTCTTCCCGAACACCACGGCCCGCCCACCCTAGATGGCCGGAGACAATCACTGCAAGGCTGCACAACTGATCAGGTATAGGGGGGAGCGCGGTGGCTGCGATGATGAGCCCATTCCCTCACGACGAGGTCGAGGACCGCCCCGGCTCCTCCTCCTTCCCCTCCCGGCACACCGCCGCCGTGGCCTTTACCGCCGCCGTGGCACCCACGTGGCCGGCGGCCGGCGCAGCGTGTGCCCGGCCGGCCACCATGGTGGCGCTCGAGCGGTCGCACGTACGAAGGGGCCGGACGTGCTGGGCGCCGGACAGCCCGGCGACATCGGCCCGTTCAGCCGCTGACCCGACGGTACCGAGGACCACGGCCAGGACGAGGACGGCGAGCAACGTCCGACCGGTAACCGGTGCTGACCCGACCGCCTGTACGTCCCAGAGGGCGGGCCCCGGTGACCGGCAGGAACCGGAGGCTCGCCCCGCATGGGTGCCGCGGGGGACGTGCATGTGCTTCCCGTTCAACGCGTCTGCGGCCGAGAAGGTCACGCCACCGACGTGGTGAGTGCAGGCTGTGGCAGTTCGTATCGGTGGGCCACGGCTCACGCCCTGCCGTTGATGTGCAGCTCAGCGTCGATCACCACCAGCACCGGGGTGCGAGGGGATAGCCATCGCGCCGACCGGCCTCGACGACCTTTCCCTTGCGCACCAGCACCTCGGTTGCTGCCCTTCCCTTGGCCGGCCCCGCCCTTCAGCCCGGGGCCGGCAACCTGACTGTTCTCGTTGGAACGTCACCGTTTGCCCAGCAAGGGCATCTTGCGCCGGAGCTGTTCGGCGAATGACGGGCTTGGCGTCCGGCGTCGCAAGCGGGCGGCGCCGTGTGCCCTGAACTCGCCTGTTCGGGGTACTCGCGCGCTCATCGGATGGTCGGGCGCACGGCGCAGCCCGGCTGCAGAAACTCAGAGGGACGGGAGGTGACCGCCGTGTCGAGCACGCAACCGCACCATGCCGGAACCGGCACGGACCGCTCCGGCCAGGAGCCGGTGAGCGAACTGGTGCAGCGGGCCTCGCAGCAACTGACCGAGCTGGTGCGCGGCGAGCTGAGGCTGGCGCAAGCGGAGATGAAGGAGAAGGGTAAGCACTACGGCAAGGGCGGTGGACTGTTCGGCGGAGCCGGAGTCGTCGGCTTCCTGATGCTCCAGGCGCTGGTCGCCACCGCGATTGCCGCGCTGGCCGTGCTGTTGCCGGTATGGGCGGCCGGGCTGATCGTGACCGCGGTGCTGGGTGTGATCGCCGCGGTGATGGCCGTGAGTGGAAAGAAGCAGGTCGACCAAGCCGCGCCGCCCACGCCCGAGCAGACGGTAGAGAACGTGAAGGCCGACGTGGCCGAGATCAAGGAGAGTGCCAAGCGATGACTCAGCCTCCTCACGACCAGCCCACCGCCTCCAGCCCCGACGAACTGCGCGAGCAGGTCGAGCAGACCCGCGAAGAACTCGGACAGACGGTCGAGGCGCTGGCGGCCAAGACGGACGTCAAGGCGCGCGCTCAGGAGAAAGCCGCCGAGATCAAGGAACAGGCTGCCGCGAGGGCCGGCGAGCTGAAGGACCACGCCGCGGCGAAGGCCGGGGAACTGAAGGCGAAGGCCGCCGACCTGGCCCACCAGGCGCAGGACAGGCTGCCCGACCCGGTCAAGGACAAGGCCGCCCAGGGCGCCGAGCAGGCCCGGGCGAAGGCGGCCCAGGCCGGTCAGATCTGGGAGGAGAGGGCACCCGAGCCCGTGCGGCAGAAGACGGCTCAGGGAGCGCAGCTGGCGCGGGACAACCGGAAGGTCCTGCTGGCGGCAGCGGGCGTGGCTGTCGGGGTGTGGCTGGCCTTCCGTCGCCGGAAGGGGTGAGCCGGGTGAAAGCATCCAAGATCGCCTACAAGCCGGTCGGTCTGGCACTCGGTGCCGTCAGCGGCATGGCCGCGGCAGCGCTGTCCAAGCAGGCGTGGAAGATGCTGGGCCACGATGAGGACGCCCCGGACGCCACCGACGAAGAGCGTTCCTGGCGCGAGGTGCTGCTCGCCGCCACTCTGCAAGGCGCGATCTTCGCCGGGGTCAAAGCGGCCGTCGACCGCGCCGGCGCCACCGCCACCCGCCGCCTGACCGGTACCTGGCCCGGCTGACGCATATAGGGATCCGGGAGGGCCGGTACGACACGGATACCGGCCCTCCCTCCCCCCGACCAGTACCCACGCGAAGGACCCCCACCGCCATGTCCGACTGGCACGCCGCCGCCGCGCTGACCGCTGCAGCAGTCATCGCCACGATCATCGCCACGATCTTGGTTGCCCGGGCAGTTGTCCTCCACGAGAGCGGCCGAGTCGCCTGTCCTACCCACCGGGCGCGCGGTCGCGCCACATCCGGTCCCGACAAGGCCGCGCTCTGTGCAGTCGCGCTCTCGGACGACGCTGCAGCCTTCGCCGTGCGCGAGGCCGAACAGCACGTCCACCACTGCTGGCAGCAGCTCCAGACGCGGGTCGACCCGCCCGAGTGACCAGCTCGACGAGATGCGAACCCACCGCTGGCGCTCCCGCACGAACGAGTCCCGTACGGAGCAGCTACAGGGGGCTTGCGGGTGCTGAACCGACCCCCGACTGGCATCAGCCGGTCGTACCGCCTGGTCTCGCCGGATCGGGCCACCGCTGACGGCTCGGACGTCACCCCAGGCGCCGGGTGAGGCCGGCCTCAATGTGGAACCTCAGCCCGTGGCGCTGCTGCCCCGCCCCGCCCCGTACGGCGACTGTGTGAGCGGGACGGCTGGGACGGGCTGTGGTTCTTGTCCATCGAGGTGGGCTGTCCGGTCAGCCGGCCGCCCGTGCGGTCGGTGCGCCGTACCACCTCGGGCACCTGACGCTGTCGCGCGGCGGTGATGTGCTGACTACGCCGGGGTGCGGGGGTGCGGCGGGCCGTCGTACCGCGTGGTTGTCCGTCCGTGCGAGCCGGTTAGCCCGACCCGTCGGGACGTGTGGCTGACGTCGGGGTGGCGGCCTTCACCCGGGGCTGCGGCGTGCTCTGGCAGACGCCCGTCGAGCACGAGCCGCGGCCGCTCCGTGCGGCGCTTCTGGAAGACCTCGAGGAGACCTCGCTCAGGCGGCCGCGTTGCCGCCGGCCGCGCAGGAGCCGCTCGTGCACTGGTTCAAGCTGGTCGGCGGCGGCTGGCCGCTGCTGACCGTCTGTGGTTGCCAGCGGCGTATCGGCTCCAGATCCCTCCAGCCTCGGACGCGAGGCGGGTCCTGATCACGGCGTACGTCCGATGAGCGTACGCAGCGTCCCCCGGTGCCCACGAGCGGGCTCGGCGGGCGCGGGAGCTGGACCTTTCGTAGATTGAAGAGCGAGCGACTGGCAGGAAACGCGTGTGACACCGAAGATCGACTACCCTGGGGTGTTCGCCGCCCTTCCGAGCCCGTGCCTGGTGCTCGGCACGGACCTGGTGATCGCCGACGCCAACCCGGCCTTCTGCGAGGTGACCGGACGGAGCCGGGCCGAGTTGGTCGGGCAGTACCTCTTCGACACCTTCCGGGACAACCCCGCCGACCCGGAGGCCGACGGGATGGAGACGCTGAAAGCCTCACTGCACCGTGTCCTGGCCTCCGGCCAGACCGATCACATGGCGTTGCAGAAGTACGACATCTCGATCCCCGGCAATCCCGAGGTGTTCAAGGAGCGGTGGTGGACCGCGATCAACGTGCCCGTCCTCGGCCCGGACGCAAAGGTCGCCTGGATCATCCACCGGTCCGAGGACATGACCGACGTCGTCCGCGCCCGCCGCACGGCGCACCTGCCATCGGTCAGCCCCGGCCGGGAAGCGGCCATGGAAGCCGAGCTGTACGCCCGGGCGCGGCAACTGCAGCAGCTGAACGAGGAACTGCGGCAGGCCCACGCCCGTGAACGGCACATCGCCGTCGCCCTCCAAGAAGCCATGCTCCACTCCCCGGACCTGGCCCAGCACCCGAACATAGCCGTGCGCTACCTGCCCGCGACCGGATCACTGAACGTGTGCGGCGACTGGTACGACGCGGTCGACCTGCCCGCGGACCGCTTCACCGTCACGGTCGGCGACGTGGTCGGCCACGGGCTGATGGCCGCCACCGTCATGGGCAGGCTCCGCAGCGCGCTGAGCGCTGCCACCCGCACCGTCCACGGCCCCGCCCAAGCACTGGAGGTCCTGGGGCTGTACGCCCGCTCGGTCGAAGGAGCACTGGCCGCCACCGCCGTCCAGGTCCTCGTCGACTGCCACAGCCAACTACTCATCTACAGCAGCGCCGGCCACCCCCCGCCCGTCCTACTGCACCCGGACGGCTCCTGCGAGCTGCTCGACCAGGCCACCGACCCACCGCTGGGTGCCCGCCCCGAACACGTCCCCCGCCCCCAGGCCAACGTGACCTACACACCCGGCGACACCCTCATCCTCTACACCGACGGCCTGATCGAACGCCGCGACGAGGACATCGACGCCGGCCTGACCCGCCTGACCTCAACACTCGCCACCTGCACCGAGTTCGGCGCGGAACACCTCGCCGACGCCCTCCTCGCCCGTCTGGGGGTCGCCAGCGGCGCCGTCGACGACATCGCCATCGTCGTCGTCCGCCTGGACCGAACGACCCGACCGTACTGATCAGTCGATGTCGTCGTCGGTGAACATGCAGCCGTGGGGATAGACGGCCGGCTTGGCGCGGTCGTAGCGCGGCACGTCCGGCAGGACGGTGCGCAAGGTCTTCTCGGCCTCTCCTCCACGCTGTAGCCGCCGGTGCGGGCGAGCACGGCGCTCAACGGCGCTGGGCAGGTGTTCCAGTCGTCGGCGGGCTGGTGGGAAGCGGGGTTCCGGGTGAAGGCTGCCGCCCACGGCGGTACCGGGCGGCCTTGTGGATGTCGCAGGCTCGGCGGCCTCGCACCGCGGTAATTCGATGGCGCGCGCGAAGCAGTGTGCCCACCCTGGTCCCGTGGCAGAACCCAAATACCAGATTCGAGCCGTGCACACGGACTCCACGGTCACCGTCTACCAGGCGTACGCCCGGGAGATTGGCCTGCCGGCGGCCCGGGAGGGCCGATTCCCGGCCCTGTGGCAGCGGGACCGGATGACATGGATCAAGCCGTCGTTCCTGTGGATGATGTACCGCTGCGGGTGGGGCACCAAAGAACGACAGGAGACCGTCCTCGCCATCGAGATCTCGCGTGAAGGCTTCGAGTGGGCCCTGAGACACGCTTGCCTGTCCCACTACGAGCACGGGCTCCATGCCGACCGCGCCACGTGGAAGCGCCAATTGAAGCGGGCGCCGGCCCGCGTGCAATGGGACCCCGAACGCGACCTGCACCTTCAGCCGCTTGCCCACCGGTCGCTCCAGCTCGGCCTCGCCGGCGAAGCCGCACGTCTCTACGCCGATGAGTGGACCTTCTCCATCACCGACGTCACATCGCTCGCCCACACCATCCACGCGCATGTACAGGACGGAGACCTGGACGCCGCACGGCAACTCCTGCCCCATGAACGTCCCTACACTGTGAACGAAGGGGTCCTGTCTCATCTCCACCAATGAGCCTGTCTGCCCATTGAGATGATCCCTTACAGCCCCGGCGTAACCACCGACGTGGGACCCGGCGGCGGCCCCGTCTGACCGGACCCGGTCGCCGTCCGCATCAGGCGGAGTTGGTCGCGCGCCTGAAGGCGCTCGGTGCGACGCCCGCCAACGTGGGCCAGGGCAATGTGCCGTGGACGGTCCTCGCCGACCCCGAGGGCCATGCGCACGAGGTGACCGGCGAACGTGCGGTGATGCGCTCCGCGACGACAAAGCGGCGGAGGTGGCCCGGCTGCGGGCCCTCGTTCAGGGGCGGAGTTACTCCGCGACGAGCCGGCTAGCTGTATTGACCTGAAGCGTTGTTCACACGGCTGATCGGTGGGTGGCCGCCGAGTGCGGTGTGGCAGCGGTGGTGGTTGTAGGTGTGCAGGAAGTCT
>NZ_JBEYEW010000043.1:0-41817 GCF_040634095.1 Streptomyces sp. NPDC007205 | reverse complement strand
CGCGGCAGCAGCGGCTCAAGCCGGGCCCACTGCCCGTTCGTCAGATCCCCACGTCCCACAGGACGTGATCACCAACCAACAAGATCAACTTTCGCGACAGACCCTAGGCCGTCCCCGAGACGACCGCGTCGAACTCGCGGCCGGCCGGCTCCCAGGCTTCGAATGTGGCCACGGCGGCCTCGACACCGAGCCGACCCGCCACCTCGACCATCCGAGGGTCCGGCTCAATTCCGAGGACCCGGCAGCCGGCCGCCTGGAACTGGCGGGCCGCGATACCGGTTCCGCAGCCGACGTCGAGGATGTCGCGGCCGGGGGCGGCGGAGACGATCCGGGCCACCAGGGCGTCGGGGTAGCGGGGCCGGGCCCGGTCGTAGCGCTCTGCGTCCGCGCGGAAGGACCCGGCTACGTCGCGCTGTTGATGGGTCTCGTCTTCGGAACGGGGAGCTGGTTCCGGCGATAAAGTGGGCATGCGCCCATTCATAGTGGGCGCATGCCCACTCGTCAAGGTGGGCCCCGGTGAGTGAAGGTGAGGGATCTGCGGTGCCGACAGGCGTGGCCATGCGCGATGCGCGCGAGCAGTTGTTCGATGCCGCCGAGCGCGTCCTGCTCCGGGGCGGTCCGAGCGCGCTGACCAGCCGGGCGGTCACGGCGGAGGCGGGCTGCGCCAAGGGCGTGCTGCACCGGCACTTCGCCGACTTCGACGCCTTCCTCGCCGAGCTCGTGCTGGACCGCATCGGCCGGATCCGTGCCCGGGCCGCCGAGCTGCGCGACCGCGCCGGCACCGGCACCGTCGCCGGAAACCTCACCGAGACGCTGATGACCCTGTTCGAGTCGGTCGCCGTGGCCGTCGCCGGTCTCGTCATCTCCCGGGACGAGTTGCGGGCCCGGCTGCGCCAGGCCACGCCGACCGGCGTACCGGTGCTGACTGAGGCCACGGCCGTGATCGCCTCCTACCTCACCGCCGAGCGCGAGCTGGGGCGCCTCGCGGCCGATGCGGACGTCGACACGCTCGCTGCGACGCTGGTCGGCGCGGGGCATCTGCTGTTCGCCGACCGGAAAGGCACCCCGCCGGGGACCGCGGCCCTCGGCAGGGTCGTCACCACCGTCCTCGCGGGCGTCGTACAAGAGCCGTGAACGGCGGTCAGGGCTTTACGGCGTGCAGGATCCGCATGCCCCGGGAGTCGGCGGTGTCGCGGCGGACGTCGAGTCCCGCCGCCCGGCACAGTTCGACCAGCCGGGAGGACGCGATCCGCAGCTTGGGGTAGCTGCTCGCCTGCTGCTGCCAGGAGCCGTTCGTCCGGATGTGGAGCAGGTCGTGGACGATCACCGTGTCCTCGTCGCGGTACTCGAGGAAGCAGGTGAGCAGCCGGTCGTCGCTGCTGCGGACGGGGATGAAACGGTCCGTGCCGCGCAGCTCCGCCGTGAGGTCGCGGTAGGTGACGACGAGGTGCCCGCCCGGGACGAGGGCATGGGTGATGTGGCCGAGCAGCACGGGCAGGTCCGCCTTGGACGGGAGGTGGGTCAGCGTGTCGCCCATGCAGACGACAGCCGCGACCGTGCCCGGCTCGGCCGCCTCGGGCAGGACGGTGCGGATGTCGCCGCGCACCGGCCGCACCGCCCCTGTGTTCTGCACGTAGGAGACGAGCTCGTCCAGCAGCCGGCGGCTGCTGTCGACGGCGATCACGGGAGAGAAGCCGAGGCGGACCAGCGCCAGCGTCTGCGCACCGGAACCGCACCCCAGATCGATGGCCGTGCCGCAGTCTTCGCCACCCGCCAGGCCGAGTTCCGCGAGCAGCGTGGCCTGCCGGTCCGCGACCTCATGGACGTCGCCGCCCAACATCCAGGTGTAGTGCTCGGCGAGCAGCCGCTCGTAGTGGGCGACGGCGGTACCCGTCTCGGTGGTCATGGTGTGTTCCTCCGGGGTGTCGGTGCGCCACGTCGTCCGCCGTTCTGTGCGAGCAGCGAGGCATCGGGCCAGGTGAAGCGGAGCTTGGCGGGGGAGCCCGCGAGCCTGGACGGTACGCCACCGGGGGGTGATACCGGCGCCTTCTCGACGCAGGTCCCGCCCAGGGCTCGGTAGAACTCCTGGGCCGCCGTGTTCTGTTCGAGCACCCACAGGTACATTGCGTCGCCCCTCGCGCGTTCGACGACCATCCGCGCGGCGTGGGAGAGCAGCGCGGTGCCGAGGCCCGTCCGCCGTCGGTGCTGGATCACGTGCAGATTGTCGACGAGGCTGCCCCAACGGCCGTCCTCGTCGAGGACGACGTGGACGAACCCCACGATCCCGGTGTCGTCCTCGGCCACGACCGTCGCGCCGCCACCACTCGGGGCGGAAAGGCGCGAGGACCAGACGGACCTCCGGTCGGCCACCACGTCGCCGTCCAGGAACGCGTCGGAGTACGCGCCGCGGTAGTGCCGACGCCAGCTGTCGGCGTGCAGCAGCGCCATGTTCTCGGCATCGCCGGGCCCCGCTGCCCGCAGCCGCAACGACGCCGTGGGTGAGCCGGGCGGGGCCGAGGCGGCGCGCAGGCGGCGCATGGCCAGCTCGCTCGCCGCCTGCGCCGGGGCCTGGCCGCGGCGTCGCGCGGTCTCCAGCAGGTCGTCGACGGTGTCCTCGACCGCGCGGACCCGAGCGCGGGCCTCGTCGGCGCTGACGCCGTGGAGTTCGGCGCTGACGGCGTTGATGACTCCTCCCGCACTCGCGACGTAGTCCGGCACCCAGATGATGTCGCGCCGGTGCAGCAGGTCTGCGACGTCGGGGGTGGCGAGCTGGTCGTTCGCCGGCCCGACCACGGCACGGCAGCGCAGCTCCGCCACAGTCCGCCTGGTCAGGACGGAGCCGAGGGCCGCAGGGATCACGATGTCCACGTCCGCGGCGAGGATCTCGTCGGGCGACCGCCAAACCGCACCGAGCTCGGCGCCGACCTTCCGTTTGCCGGGGTCGATGTCAGTCACTGTCAGGACGGCTCCCTCGGTGGCCAGCAGGCGAGCGAGGTGGGCGCCGACGCGGCCCAGACCGACCACGGCGAGCCTGCGGCCGTCCAGACTCGCACTGCCGAACAGCCGTCGGCTGACGGCCCGCAGCGCGGCGAGCGTCCCCTGCGCGGTGTGCGGGGAGGAGTCCCCGCTGCCGCCCAGATGCACCGGCCGGCAGAACACATGGGGGGTGGTTTCCCCGATCACCGCCATGTCGTCGGGGCCGGTCCCGACATCGGGTCCGGTGGAGTACGCCCCGCCCAGCGAGTCAACGACGTCTGCCACGTCACGCAGCACGTCGTGGCGCCGGCTGAGATCGAGCTCCCTCCCCTCCGGCAGTGCCACGACGGCCTTCCCACCACCGCTGGGCAGCCCCGCGACGGCGAACTTCGAGGTCATCGCTGCCGACAGGCGAAGGGCGTCGGTGAGGCCGTCCCGCCAGTCGGGGTAGTGCCAGAGCCGTAGGCCGCCGGCCGCCGGACCGAGTGCCGTGGAGTGAACGGCCACGATCACCGGAAGGCCCGAGCGCCGACCGGTGCGGATCGCGACCTGCTCGTGATCGAGCATGAGCCCGCCTCCCCCTTACGTTTGTTCGGTGAGATGCAGATATGCTGCACGAACGATTGCCAGAAGAAGACCTCAACCGAACGTTTGAGTGGAGATGGGATACGGTTGCCGGTCATGGACGAACTTGATTCGGAGATTGTCCGGCTCCTCCAGACAGATGCGCGGCAGTCCAACCGCGAACTCGCCCGGCAATTCGGCATCGCCCCCTCGACCTGTCTGGAGCGAGTTCGGGCGCTCCACCGCCGGGGCGTCATCCGCGGCTACCACGCCGACATCGACCCCGCGGCCCTCAATCGCAGCGTCCAGGCGCTCGTGTCCGTTCAGGTACGCCCCCTCAGCCGCGGGGTCATCGACGCCTTCAAGGTCTTCGCCAGCGGCCTGACGGAAGTCCTCCACGTGTTCGTGCTCTCCGGAGGCGACGACTTCCTCCTTCACGTCGCGGTGCAGGATCTCGACCACCTGCACGCCTTCCTGACCGACCGGCTCAGCAAGCGCGGTGAAATCACCGGCTTCCGCACCTCGGTCATTTTCCAGCAGGTGAGCGCCACGGCCCCGGCACGCCTTCCCGCGCCCGACTAAAGCCTCTACCCGGAGTGGACGAATCCCAGCGGGGCGAATCAACGAGAAGGAATCCTGCGGCGATCGCCTTCCCCCGAACAGTTGCGCAGGGGGCCCGGCGGCAGACTTGGCTGGGCCATCCCGCTGTCAGTAGCGGCCTCATCCGCGATTAACCGTGGCTGCTGCGCCTTGAGGGTTAGGGTCGTGGTTGATCATTGTCTCTGAGGAGGGGGCTCCGAGGATGAGCGGGATAGTCACGGCAGTCAGCCGCAACGGCGAGTACTCATTCACCAAGCCGAACCGGGACAGCATCACGCTGCTTGCCGGGCTCGGTGTGGAGGGTGACGTCCATGCAGGCGTGACGGTCAAGCACCGCTCACGCGTCGCGCAGGACCCCAACCAGCCGAACCTGCGCCAGGTCCACCTCATCCATGAAGAGCTCTTCGCCGAGGTCGGTGCAGAGGGATTCAAGGTGGTACCCGGTGACCTCGGCGAGAACATCACCACCCGTGGCATCGATCTGCTCGGCCTGCCGGTCGGCACGCTGCTGCGCATCGGCGACGATGCAGTGCTGGAGGTGACTGGCCTGCGCAATCCCTGCCTGCAGATCGACAACTTCCGCGACGGGCTGCTGAAGCAGGTTGTTGGCCGCGATGAGGCCGGGAACATCGTACGCAAGGCCGGAATCATGAGCATCGTGAAGAAGGGCGGCGCGGTGCGCCCGGGCGACACGATCAAAGCAGAGCTACCCAGCGGGCCGCACCGGCCCCTGGAGCGGGTCTGACGTCTCTCCGTCGGCTGGGCCGTGACATGGCATCGGCCGCGCTGATTCTTGTGGTGTGAACATCAAGCAAGCCCGCGCGGCCATGTCGCAGCCTGCCTTCTGCGGCCTCTCGCGCCATCATCTCGGCGAGTTGATCGAAGAACTGGCGCCACGCTGGGAGGCGCGTTGTGAGTCCGTTCGGTGCGAACGGCGCCGGGGCGCTCGCCGACGGCAGGCCGGGGTCGAGCCGAAGTACGAACTGGTCTTCACCGACCGTGTCCTGGCGACCCTTGTCCACCTGCGAACCGGTCTGTCTCACGCGGCACTGGCTGTGATCTACGAGGTGGGCTCCTCCGCCATCGGCCGCGCGATCAGCGAGATCCGACCGCTGCTGACCGAGCGCGGGTTCGCGGTGCCTGACCGGCCTGGCGTTCGGCTGCGAACCCTGGCGAACGTGTTCGCCTACGCAGCGGCTGAGAACATCACATTGCGGATCGACGGCACCGAGACCCAGGTCCGCCGCCCGAAGGCACACTGCCCCGGACGTCGGACCTTCGTCTCCGGCAAGCGCAGGCAGAACACGATCAAGACCACCACGATCAGCGACCGGGGGTTGACCCCACCCTGTGGTCCGGAGGCGTCCGGCCCGGCCGGATGCACGACCAGACCGCCGTGCGCACGGAGGGCATCGCCGATCAACCCACGGTAAAGGCCAAGGTCGACGAGGGTTACCGGGGCCTGGCCAACGAGTTCCCCGACCAGATCAGTGCACCGCCGAGGAAGCCGAAAGACACCGACAACGCGCCGCTGACCGAACAATATGGGTGACGCGAGATGCGCCGCCGCCAGTCCTCGAACCGGATCTGTGTCGAGCACGCCAACGCGGAGCACCGGCAGTGGCGCCCACTCCAGCGATACACCGGGCGCAGGGAAGAGTACGGCGAGACCCACCGCGCCATCGCCGGACTGGTCTCTGACCGCGCGGCCAAGCGGACCACCCTGCACAAGCCGAGCACCGAACTCGTCCTCGTCCGCACCATGGCCTGCTGAATCACTCGCCGGCCGACCGCCAAGCCCACACGACCCAACTTCAATCGCGGGTCAGGCCGTAAGTGCCGGTTCGTTTTTCGAGGCGGGTGCCGTGGCGAAGGGTGATCGACATCAGGTCGCTGGGCGCGTCCAGCTCCAGACGGTGCCAGCGGCCACGGGGGACGATCACGGCGGTGCCTGGCTTCAACTGCACCATGTCCTGGGTGTCCTCGGGCCTGGCGGGACGGAAGTAGAGGCGGACACCGCCGGTCAGGCAGCACACCGCCTCCTCGGCCTGCGGGTGCATCTCCCAGTGGTCGGCGTGAACGTCGGCGTCGGTCTCCACGTGGAACGTCGCGAGCTGCCAGGCGCCGGAGTCGCTGTGTGTCATCCGCCGTTCGGCGGCTCGGACATCGCCGTCGGGGTGGATGTGCAGCGCCGAGGCGAACAGGTCGATGGGTGAGAGGGGTGTTGTCGTCATGAGGGCGTTCCTTCCAGTCGGTTCTCTGCGGTGGTGGGGGGTTGCGGGGCGGGTGTTTCGGCCTGGCGGCGGGGCAGCACGCCGATCGCCACGACGGCCGCGAGCACGAAAAGGGCGGCGGCGATGGCAAGGCCCAGGGCGTAGCCGTCGTTGAGCGCGGCGGGGTCGGTTGCCGTGCCGGTGCGGTGTGCGGCGATGGCGGCCAGGGCGGCCAGGCCGATGCAGCCGCCGAGTTGGCGGGAGCTGTTGATGAGGCCGGAGGCCATGCCGGCCTCATGGGGGGCGACGCCGGTGGTTGCGGCGGCGACGATCGGGGCGATGACCAGCCCGACGCCGATGCCGGTGATGATGCAGGGGCCGAGCACGTCCGTGAGGAAGCCGCCGTAGGGACTGATGAAGGCGAACCAGGCCAAGCCCGCGGCGGCCAGCAGGGCGCCGGGCACCAGGGAGGCACGGAGGGTGCGTGCGGCGGTGACGCGGGTCGCGACGATGCTGCCCGCGACCAGGCTTACGGAGAAGGGCAGGAACGCGGCACCGGTTGCTGCGGCACTCATGCCCAGAACCTGCTGCATGTACAGGGACACAAAGTAGAACGCCGCGAACTGCCCGGCGGTGGAGAAGAAGACCAGCATGTTGGCGCCGGCGACCCAGCGGCTGCGCAGCAGGCTGAGGCGCAACAGCGGTGCGGGAGCCCTGGATTCGGTGACGACGAAGGCGGCCAGGAGTATGGCCGCGGCGACGAGCATTGTCCATGTGGCCGGGGAGTCCCATCCTTGGGCGTCGGTGCGCACGACACCGGTCACCAGCAGCCCGACTCCACCGGTGGCCAGGACGGCACCGAGCACATCCAGCCTCTCGCGCCGGGCGGGGCGTGCTTCGCCGGGGACGCCTGCGCGGACCAGCGCGAGAGCCACCGCGACGATGGGCAGATTGATCAGCATCACCCAGCGCCAGCCCGCGTACTGGGTCAGCAGCCCACCCGCCAGCACGCCCAGCGCTCCGCCTGCGGCGTTCACCCCGCTCCACACCCCGAGCGCGCGTACGCGCTGCGGGCCCTCGGGGAAGGTGGTGGTGAGCATCGCCAGCGTGGCCGGGGTGGCCGCGGCGGCTCCCAGGCCCTGGCCGGCGCGGGCGGCGATCAGTTGCCAGGGTGCCTGGGCGAGCCCGCCCGCCAGCGAGCACAGCCCGAAAATGACCAAGCCGAGCACGAACAGCCGTCGGCGGCCGTAGAGGTCACATGCGCGGCCTCCCAGCAGCAGAAATCCGCCGAGCGTGAGCGCGTAGACATGCACGACCCACGACAGATCGAGCGGTGCGAACCCCAGCGCGGTGCGGATCGCGGGCAGTGCGACGTTGACCACGGATAAGTCCAGGGCGACGGCGAACTGGGCGACGGCCACCGCCGCCAGCACCGCTCCGGGCCGCCCCCGCGAGTTTTTATACATGTAAAGAAAGTAGCGGTAGGAGCTCACCGCTGTCGACACCCGGGGGATGATGAGGGCATGCCGCAACCGTCCGCACCGCGCAAAACGCCCGGCCGACCTCCCCGTATCTCCCGCGAGGAGGTCGTCACAACTGCCCGCCGGATCGTGGACTCGGAAGGCGTGGACCGGCTGACCATGCGGCGGCTGGCCGCGGAGATCGGCAGTACGCCGATGGCGCTCTACCACCACGTCCGCAACAAGGAAGAACTGCTCGTCCTGCTGCTGGACGACTACGCCGAGAGGGCGCTGCACCAGTCCGAACTGCCCGCCCAGCCTCGCGAGCGGATCGTCGTCGCTGCTGGCGCGATCCATGAGGCGCTCGCCGCCTGCCCCTGGATCGTGGAGGTGCTGACTGCCGACGACTTGTTGTCCACATCCGCCTTGTGGTTCGTCGAGCAGATCGTCGACGGCCTGGTCGCATGCGGACTGACCCTTGAGCGGGCCATACATGGATACCGCGCGATCTGGTACTACACGGTCGGAGAGATCGTGGTCCGGGCGACAGCGGCCCGGAGGCGCACAGACGACGACCGCCCCACCTACCGGGAGCAGGTCTTTGCCGATCTCGACCCGAGCGAACTACCCCGTCTGGCACAGGCTGCGGACCAGTGGGCACCGTTGACCGCTGAGGACACCTACCTCGATGGGCTCCGAGCCATGGTGGACGGCCTCCTCGCTGCCCGGTGACGAGTCGCACCGGGGATACACGCGCCTGGCCTCTGGCCGGACACGTGCCGTCATCTCTCGGTTCTGGCACAGATCTTGGGCACGCGCCGAGGGGGTCTCCTATCGATGACGTGCCCTGCGCCGTGGCTTGGGTGTGACGGGAAGCTGACGGCATTGGACAGGCCAGCGGTGAGAAGTGCTCCAGGTCTGCCGTGTCGGCGGTGCAGCAGTGTCGGCCTTCGGCGTGCGCGCTGCAGGTGCTGTGGCGTGCGGTAGGAAAAGCACCACTCGGGACCGCTCTCTCCCCAGGGCACGCGCCAGACGATTCCAGTACTCGGTCAGTGGGCGAGAGGTACCGGCCTCGTCATTCCGACTGCGAGGGCCTTGCCGGGTGAGTTCGGGTACGCAGATGCCATGGGCGAGCTGGGAGTGGGAGGCAGGAACGCCGGGCGCGGGCGGGACACGCGGTGGGCCCCATGCGGCTGGATGCCGCCGGAGGCCGGCCTGCCGAGAGCAAGAAGCCCGGTCCGCATCCAAAGACTCGACGCGATCAGCCAGCCGATTTCTACCGTCTTGCCGAGCCTGATTCCGCGGCCCTGGCCGTCAAACACTGCGGTGGGACGGGAGTGCGGCGGGAAGCTTGCGGGCCACAGCACCGGTGTGCCTGGCATCCGGTCCTCGGCGGCGGTCGGCGCATGCCACCGCCTGATCGACTTGCCCAGGTAGTTCCGGAACGCCCCCGAGTCGGGCAGTGCCTGGGGCGGGGGAAAGGCCGGCGGAGCAGCCGAGTAGTCCGTCAGCCGGGCAGGACGCGGGCCGGCCAGCCGGCCCGCTGCGGCCAGACGGCGTCCCGCCCCGGTCCGCAGACGCTCGCGGTACGCCGCCTGCCGACACGCTGACGAACAAAAACGGCGAGGACGGCCCACGGGCCGCTGCGGAAACGGCGGAGCGCCACAGCCCGGACGTTCACACCGGTGCGCCGACACCTCCGCGGCGCCGCCCCACACCTCGGCGCTGAAGCGAGGACCGCTCAGTTCCTGACGCAGCGCCGAGGCGTACTTCGATCTCCGGACCCGGTCCAGCAGACCGGCGATCAGCATGCCGAAGATCCCCTCGCCCAGGCCCAAGTCACGGGCGAGCTGCCGGGGAGGTTCCCCGTGCAGATACCGCAGCAGCAGCCTGCGCTCCGCGTCACTGCACAACTCACGCAACGCCCGCCCCAGGACGTCCTCGCCCACGTGGCGGCCGACCGGATCCCTGTCCGGCCCGTAAATACGTCGCTTCAGTCGCTTCACCGGACCACCTCCCCACCGCCGGCCCGCCCGGCTTCCTGATCCATCCAGGCCGTCACCGCCGCATCCACAGCCCGCCCACCCCGGGCTGCTCTCAGCAGGCCCGAGAGCGTACTGCCGCTCTCCCGAACCAAGCTCAGCAGATCCTCCTGACGAGCAAGCTCCACCGCCCGCCGCGCGATACGGCCATGCACCACAATCGCCACGACCACCACACCCGCGAGCACCAGCGGGACCAGCAACACGACCAACTCGGCCAGGCTCATCCGCACCCACGCCTCCTCACACACGACGATGGCCCCCGACACCGCGTGTCGGGGGCCATCGAATCCGGGCAACAAAAAACCCCGCCGAAGCGGGGCAGCGAGCGCCAGGCACACCTGTGCCCGACCAAGGCCGACTGTAGCCCGACAGACGCACAACCAACGGCAAAAGCACCCCCGACCTGCGCATACCCGCAGGCCACAACCACTCGCTATCCCCCTCGCAGAGAAAGAAAGTTTCGTAACACCCACACGGGGCGACCGTCGGCCGGCTGGGGGAAGCACCCTGCCGGGGACTTCGTGCGGAGCCCGGGGCCGGGTCCCTGACGGGACCCGGGACTTCGGGTGCGGGCCCGGGGCCGGCCGGCCCCGGAGCGGTGGGGCGCAGCACCGCCGGGCACCACGGCGTGGCGGCCGCCGTGCCCAACGGACGTCCTCGGGAGGAATTCCAACTTTGAGCCCGAAAGCGTGTAAGACCCGGCCGCCTTGGTGCTCTCTCCGGTTGCGCCGCTAACCCCGGGCTCCCTCAGGGTGCGGCGTGCTGTGCAGCACACCCGTCACCGAACAGGCGGAACTGCACAGCCCCGTCCGCCACGCGCTGACCGCGCCTGAGAACCGAGGAACTCCTGATGTCCCTGTCCGTACTCGTCCTGGCCCTCCTGACCGTCATCGTCACGGGCCTGGTGGCAGCCAGCGCCTTCCTCCTCGTGCATTTCCGCCCCACGCTCTCAGCCCCCGTACAAGCCGCCCTCGCCGCACTTGGCGTCATGACCGCCCTCGTCGCCGCAGCAGCAGCCATCACCACCACCCGATGACCCCACACCACCAACCAACAACACACCGACCCCGCCGGGGGCCTCGTACGCAGCCGGAACCGGACCCCTGACGACACCCAGGCAGACAGGCACCGGCCCGGGGCCGTTGGCCCCCAGGGGGCGGGCTCCGTTCCAGGGGCGCTGCGTCGTGGCGCCTCGGCGGGGGCGCTCCCACGAACACCCCGGCGGGGAAGCGATTTTCAACTCTGCTCCCGAAGGCGTGTAAGACCCGGCCGCGCCGACCGTGACCCGGTCCTCAGACGGGATGTCACCGAGGGCGCTGCGAGAGCGATGATGTCGGCGGGCACGCCGGAGAGCCGTACGGCGGTCAGTGCCTTCGTCATGGCCGGCCTCGCCTCGTAGCGGGTAGCCCGGGTCTCGCGGGTGTCGCGCTCGCCCCGCCCGCCGACACTGCTCGCCGCGTACCGGGAGCACGTCCACGACGACCAGGAGCACGAGGAGCCCACCGCCGTCTATCGCCCGCCGTCGATTCGGCATCGGTCCTTCAGTCACCCCTTGAGGAAGGCGCACAGCGCCACCCAGACCGCCAGCGCGAACGTGAGGGCCGGGACAAGTACCGGGTGTTCCACCGCGACGATGCCAGCGGACGTGGCGCCCAGGGCCGCGGTGGCGATGACGGTGCGGTTGTCGGCGGACACGAATTGCCTCCAGTCGATCGGAAAGCGTCCGGGATGGACGCCGGGCGGACCCCCGGTGCATTAGCTCGCAAAACAGGCGGCACGCCGCAGGTAACACCCTCAAAGCGCGCTGAGCAGACGGTCGGTTAGCCACGCAAGTGCGCCCTCACTTGGCATCCAAGCGAGTGGATTGCCACCACAGCCGGTGCGGCAGCAGCTGCACCACATCCGGTGACCGCCGCGCCCTGCCTTGCACAGTCCCCCATGCCTGTCCCGCTCCGGGCCCACACCCGACACTCCAGGCCCTCCCCGGCCGGGCAGGAGGGGCGCGGCGGCCGCCACGCCCAACAGACGCCATACGACACCGACTCCCCCACGGCGCGGGGCCGACCATCGGCCGGCCGCGGGAAGCCCCTTGACCGGGCCCGGGACGTCAAGTGCGGGCCCACAACTGGCCGGACCCCCCGGGGGCGGACGGCGCGGAGCGCACTGGGACCGGCTGCCGCATCCCGCAGCGCGTGAGCGCGCGGAGCGCGCGTCCCGGTGGGCGCGGAGCGGTCACCGGGCACGCGGCGAGGCGGTAGGGCGCGCGAAGCGCGCCCTACCGCCGACCGGCACGGACGGCGGCGCGCCCCGGCCAGGTGAGAATTGAAGCTGCGCCGCGCTCTGCGGCGCCTGGACGGCCGCTGCGCCCACTTGCCCAGTCGGATCCTGGGGGGCGTGAGGCCGGCGCCTGCGGCCTCCTCGGGAGCGGCGTGAAGGTGTGCCCTCTGCGACCCCGTGGCCTGTCGGCCACGCCGGGCCGCTCAGGGATCACACGGTCAATTCGACCCTGGATGTCCCAAGGTGACGGAATGCGCCGCTGTGGGCGTACACCACGTACAGCCCCTCGCGATGGGAGGGACTGACACGGACGCCAACCGGAAGGTGCGCGTTGAAGCTACTCGTTGACGTTGATGCTCTGGTTCGTGTCCAAACCGCCAGTGGTCAGGGTCGGAGAGTTGCTGATGTTCTGCCCTGAGAGCTGCTGATTGCCGTGCGCGACGACGTTGTTGTTCGTGGAGGAGTCGACGTTCGATTGACCGTTGCCGGCCAATGCGAGGCCCTGCAGGAATTCCAGGCCCGCAGGCGCCGCCATGGCGTGAGAGGCGCCGGCCAGTCCGAGTGCGGCCCCGGTGAGGATCACGGCTGCAAGAGCGCGCTTGGTGTTGTTCATACGATGCCAACGATCACATCGGAGTTGGGTTGCGCGTTGCGCGGGGACTCTGACCGTACGTCACCGCTCTGCCCGCCACGTTCCTGCCGCCGCCGACGGCAGCGAGGAAGTCGCGCGCCGAGACCGCCAGTTCGTCGTACGCGGCCAGTCGCTGGACGGAGTCGTCGGTGACGGGACGGCGCGCCGTGTTCTTGCAGGTGCTCACGACTGGCCTCCCGTCTTGGTGAGGCTGACCTCGTCGAGGGTGCGCTCGGTGATGTAGAGGGCGCTGCTTTTCCCGGTGGGGTCGAGGTCGTCGAGCCACAGTTCTTCGTTCTCGTTGAGGTACCTGAGCAGTTCGTCCTCGTCGTTGACGACTTCGGCCGGGATCTCGACCTCGGACTGGAACTCGTACGTCACCATTTCGGTGACCGTGAGTTCCACGGTCGCCGTGGTGACCGGGCCGTCGTCCTGGTCGGCGGTGGGATCGGGGTGGGGGCGGGGGTGGGTTTCCGGCTCGGGGCGGCGTACGGACAGGACGGTGTCGGAGCTGATCAGGGTGGGGCCGTCCCGGGAGACGTCGAGGAGGCCGGACATCCATCCGTCCTCGTCGGCCGGTTCGACTTCCCGGACCACGGCCTGGGCGGAGCCTTTGAGGACGGGGAGCTTGTCGCCGGTGCGGAGGTCGCGGCCGTACATGCAGGTCTCGCCCTCGAAGTGGAAGTCGGGCCGGCGGTGGTTGCACAGTTCGGACATGCCGGTGTCCCTTCGGTGAGCAGGTGGTTCGGATGGGGCGGGGCGGCCCGGCGTGGGGCCGCCCCAGGGTGCTCACCTGGTGGCCGGCAGGAGCTGGTGGCCGGTGCGTTGCCAGAATCCGGCCGGGGCACGGTCGGCGCGCTCGGGGAAGATGGAGAGCCAGGCAGTGCCGTGATTTCGAACTCGTCGTCGCAGACCATGACGCAGGCTCCGGCCACATCTGGACGGTGGCGCTGTCCGGGTCCATGGCCTCGAAGCGCAGGACCCGGTGGCTGGTGCCGAGGAACCAGAACACGTCGCCGGGGACGTAGTCGTCGTAGGCGACCGCGACTGTCTCGTCGGGGCGGATCTTGCGGTACAGGCGGACGCCGGCGGTGCCGGCCGCCGTGTTGAGGGCGCGGTGCAGGTCGTCGAAGGAGTCGAGCTCCATGCCGGTGGCGGTGTCGCTCTCGGCGCTGTCGCCGGTGATGTAGACGGTCCCGCGCAGGGGCAGTCCCTCATATCCGTAGTGGGCGGCGAGGGTGGCTGCGATCGGGTTGTCCGCGCCAGGGCTGGCGGGCTGGTGGTGCAGCTCGATGCCGTCGGCGAGCGGCAGCGTGGCGTAGGGCGCCGCCCCGGCGAGGATGGGCAGTTCGGTCAGCAGCGTGGTGCGGGTGGGCTCGCCGACCGAGTCGGCGATCTCGCCGTCGGGGTGCAGCGTGGTGAAGATGCTGATCTCGTGGGGGTTGTCGTAGTCGAACGCCACGGGTTCTCCCTGGTTTTGGGTGGGTGTCTTCGGTGATCGGGGCCCTTGCCACGGGACCGCCTCACGAGACAAATATACCTCATTTTCATCACTAACGGAGGAAGGGAAACGCCTTTCTCCGCAGGTCACAGGATGTTTCGCGGGTGGGGGCGGCCCCGTCCGGGTGCGGGCCGGGCCGTGCGGCGCGGAGCGCCGAAGGCAAGGGAGACGGCAGCGCGAAGCGAGGGAGCAGGGCGCGGAGCGCACTGGGACCGGCTGCCGCCTCCCGCAGCGCGTGAGAGCGCGGAGCGCTCGGTCCGGGCGGACGCGGAGCGGCTGCCCGGCACGCGGCGAGGCGGTACGGCGCGCGCAGCGCGCCGCACCGCCGACCGGCACGCGTCCGGGCGGGGCCGCCCCCACCCGCGAAAAGGAAAGGGCAGGTCTGCGCCCTATCGCGCCCCGGCCGCCGGTCCAGGTCCGTCAAGGGCTCCGTGGCGAGCCCGGGCTGGGCAGCGCGCCTGGATTTCCGGTCGGCGCCCGGGCGTTGGGGCCTTCGGCTGCTTGGGCACGGTAGACGGCATGGGAAGCGTTGACGAACGGCAAGAGGCCCTGGCACTGGCCGCGCAGGCCCGCGAGGTGGCATGGGCTGCGGACGGCACGCCCTGGCAGCGGGTCCTACGCGCGATCAGCGGCGGCAGATGGGGCCGGCAGCCCACCGGCTGGACCGTGATCAGGCTGAATGCGCCCTGGCAGGACACTCCCTCCTCGGAACGGCCCGGCTGGAGGGAGCGCGCCGCGAACCTCGCTGGCGACGTCGCCTTCGCCGTCGACTACACCGTCTGCGCCCACTGCCGACTCGGGTGGGTCGAGCAGCCCTACACCATGGAGAAGTATCAGCGGTGCGGGCTGGCCACCGCGGGCCTGGGCGCGCTGCGCCTCGAGCACCCTGGCCTGTCCTGACACACCCTGGGCGGCCATTTCCAGGACTCCCGAGCCTTCTGGGCGGCTGTGGGCTCCGGCGTGCTGGGCAGCTATCAGCAGCGCGACACCTGCCCGCACGTGTCCGAGGGGTGAGCCCGGCCAGGCCCGCGCGCCGGCAGGGCCGCTGGCCGTTTCCGGAGGGGTAGGGCCCGATCGGGCTGACTGCTTTGTGTCGGTGCAGCCCATTAGCCTCGGGGTATGGGAGATGCGGTCAAGCCTGAAACGCTGCGTTCCGCCATAGCCAGCGTTGTAGCCGAGTTGAAGTCGTACGAGGTTCCGGGCGAGTGCATGCGTCTGGGACTGTCGCCAGGCGATGAGAGCGATGCCTTCAAGAGCAAGTTCCGCTACGTCATGCATCGGCTGCGGCCGCTGACGGTACCGGAGCTGACCGCCGTCGCGCGCAAGGTCCTCGACGAGTACGAGGCGCCGGAGTTGGACCAGGTCCTCGCGTCCCTGGGGATGACCGGCGTCGACGGAGAGTTCAAGAATCTGATCTTTGCCGCTAACGGCCCCAAGCCGGAGATCGTTCTGCGCGACGCGGTCAACAACCGCCTCGACATCGTCCGCAACGCCAAGTTCTGCCTGACGTACACCCGGCCGCTCGGGGCCGCCGGCCTGTCGTGGGCGGAGCTCGTGAGCTGGTGGCAAGAGACGAATCCCGCCGTGTCAGGTGATCAGGCGGCCGCCTCCGGGCATCTGTGCGCACGGCTTGCACAGTCGCTTGCCTCCCCGCCGGAGAAGGTCCTGTTCCACACGTACGCGGCGCTGTACTTCCGAGAGGGAGGGCCTGCCCTGCCCGCCCTGATTCCCCAGGTGTATCTCCACTACGACCCCTACACCGCAAAGGCCCGGACCACGCCAGGCCCTTTGGCGAGGCAGCGCATGGACTTCCTCCTGCTGCTGCCCCACCGGGTGCGCGTCGTCCTGGAGGTCGACGGCCAACAGCACTACTCGGTCAACGGCAAGGCGAACCCCGAGCTGTATGCCCAGATGGTGTCGGAAGATCGGCAGTTGAAGCTTTCCGGGTACGAGGTCTACCGCTTCGGCGGCCACGAGCTCGACCAGAATGGCGGTCCTCGGGTAGTCGCCGGCTTCTTCCGAGACCTCTTCGCGCGTTACGACATACCGCTGCCGCCCACCGTGCAGGCGTCCAGCAACTAGCCGGGCGGTGACGCGGCTGCGCAAGTCATGAGGGCCCGGGCCAGGCCGAGTGGATCGACGGCCGCGGCCAGGCGGGCGAGGCACGAGCGCTGCTCGCCGATGCCGCATCATCGCCGACGTCACCACTGAGGTCAGAGACATTTGATGTCCTATCACCCACCATCTGAGGCGGAGGGCGTTCATCCTGGGGGCATGACGCAGTCCGCCGCCTCCCCGGCATCACGCAGCAACAGCACGCAGAGGATCACGACCCTCACACGACGCGACATCGTCGACTACCTGAGCGGTGAAGGCGGCCCCTGGTGGGGGCGGCTCGATGAGATCGACTTCCTTGGATCCCTGTACGACCTCGACAGGCTGGCGTCGACGGACCGCCGGTTCAGGACGGCACGTGAAGACATCATCCAGCACCGGGTCAACAACCCGCTCGACTGGTCTGATGACTGGGTCTTCAAGTACCCCCAGTTCCAACTCCACGACCGCCCTGACGAGGTGCTTCTCGCCTTCCTGGGGCGGTTCGTGCATCCCAAGGTGCAGCCCGACGTTGACCACGCATCCCAACTGGTCGCGAAGCTGAATCGCCTCCTCGGGCCGGACGGCTGGACCCTCCGCGCCTTCAAGTTCATATCGGGGCGGCCGGTCTACGCGCCAGCCCCCGCACCGGACACCGACCCGCTAGTCTCGCTGCCGCTCGATGACGACGACACCGGCAAACTCGACCTCGTCCTCGGACAGACCTACAGCCTCCTCGACCGCGACGGCGAGGAAGTCGCCCGAGACCTTCTCCGCCCGACTGTACTGACGCTGCGCCGTGACGGCGGCTTCTACCACCCCATGCCCGGTGACGGATGGACGGCCGCCACCTACGAGGCAGTCCTCACCGTGCCTTCTGTCCTCCTGCCAGCATTCACGGAGGCGGTCACCAATGCGGTCTGGCAACGCCTGGAAGCCGTACTCGCCCGTCTCCAGCGCGCAGACGTCCAGTCCCTCGTGGTCGAAGGCGACATGGGACCGCTGCCGGCCGTCTCACCGGATTGGAGGAACCAAACGGCCGAGCCCGATCTGCCCGTCCTACGGCGCCTCCGCATCGGTCTCCCGACCACAGAGTTCGACGTCACCACGCAGGACTTCTCAGATCTCGAGATTCGCGGCCAAGGGCTCCCCTACTTCTACGACACGCGCAGAAGCCGCCTGATCACCAATTTCCTTCTCGACGACCGGCCGCGGGTGGCCACCTTGTGCAACGTCACCCTCATCAACAAGGACGGCGTCCTTTCTCCCAGGATCAAACTCTGGAAGAAGGACAAGACCAAGGCTGCGAAGACAGCAGCCACGGAAGCGATACCCGGCCCCGAGGCCCCACAGATCGTCAAGGCACTCGTCGACACCAGCGATGTCCACGAAAGCTTCTGGAAGGTCATCCGCTTCCTCCAGAGCTGCGTCGGACTGGACATCCCTGAGAGCAGTCTGCGGCTGGTCGTCGGCGACGAAGCCGAGTTGGCTCGCCTCCTGGCCGACCAGGACCGCACGACTCTCCTCGAAGCCGTCAGGACCGCTGTCGGCGGCGCCCTCACGGAAGAAGACATCCGACTGATCAGTAACCGCAAGTCACAACTCCAACGGTTCCGCCAGCTGCTGACTGATCCGGACTACTTCGAGCGGGAGCGCCAACAGGTCGCAGGGCCAGAGGCAGTCTGGCAGGGCCTATTCGAAGAAAATCCGTGGATCTTCGGGTACGGGCTCAACCTCGTGGCCTGTGAACCACTGAACGACGGGAAGCTGGAGCGCATCACAACCGGCGCCAACATCTTCACCGGGGCGGGAAAGCGCAGTGACGCCGTCATGCGCTCCAAAGGCTTCATCAGCAGCCTGCTGCTCTGCGAAATCAAGACACATATGACGCCCCTGCTGGCTGGCACGCCGTACCGGCCCCCGGACGTCTACCAGGTCTCCAAGGACGTCGTCGGCGCAGTGGCGCAGGTGCAGAAGACCGCTCACAAGGCCCTCCGACTGGTCACCGGCGAGCTGCACAAGCTCTATGAAGACGACGGCGCCCCGACGGACATTGAGATCTCTACCGCCCGCCCCCGACAGGTGCTGGTCATCGGTCGCCTCAGTGAGTTCGCCGACCGCGGTTCGGTAAACCCGGAGAAGATCACCTCCTTCGAGCAGTACAGGCGATCCATCCAGGACGTCGAAGTCATCACGTTCGACGAGCTCTACGAACGGGCTTGCTTCATCGTGGAGGACCGCTGAGGCCCGAACGCGCCAAGCCGAAAACGTGATCGCCTCTGACCTCCGGGCTTACAGCAGCGGGCAAAGGCAACCCCTCCCAGGGGCCGTGCCGCGTGGCCGGCGGCCCCTGGGAGGGCGCTCAGGTGTAGAGGGTCAGGCGGCCAGCGCGACGCGGACCAGGTAGTCATCGGCTTCGCCGGCGCCGAGCTCCTGCCGGATGGCGTCGCCGCGGTTCCAGACCAGGGGGCCTTCCTCGCGTTCGAGGCGCCCGGCCTCTGCGTAGACCTCCGCGAGGCTGTGGCTCTGCTTGAAGCGGTGGCCGATCTTCGCTTCGAGGTCGCGGTAGCGGGCGGGCAGCGGCAGGCCGAGGGCCCAGCACAGGCGGGCGGCGCGCACGAGCACGTCGAAGGGGGCCAGGACACAGAAGACGCAGGACAGGCTTTACCGGACCAAAGAGCACGATCAGGAACGGCAGTCCCTGATCGCGTGTCCGCCTATGCGCTAACCCAAAAAGGTTCAGCGTTCAATTCACGTAATATGTTCAAGAAGTCCGCTGTGGCAGCCCCTTGGTTGACTTCTTCCACTGCTCTCGGAGGTCGCTGGCGAAGAAGTCATATGCGCATGGGTGCTCCATCTTTTTGAGCGTTAGAACTAGCCCCTCATGATGAGTGCTATACAGCAGAACGGGCTGGACGCGAATCTGCGACTGACTGTCTGCGGGGCTCGCGCCGGTAGGCGCAATGTCGCCATCTATCATGACACCTGTAAATCCAGGCATCCTTTCCATGCGTCCAACGTGAAGCCCGCGAGACGTCGCGAATTTATTTTCAATGATTCGAATGGAATTCCATATGTCTTCCCCTACTGGGTGCCCCTCTTCTCGAGCTATGACGAGCGGAAGGTCCGGGGATGACGGATCCAGAAGCAAGAGATAGACATGAACTCCCCGTCCGAGTAGCTGATGGATCATCTTGCTATTGCTGTCCAATGTGCGGTAAAGACTTGGTCCGGATATGACCACCTGAAATTGGGCCTTTGTGTAAAAGTCGCTAGGAGGGAGTAGGTGGGCGTCGTCGTTGCGGTCCTCGATGTCGACTAGACCCATCTTCTCAATGGTGACCGCCATCGTCTCGCCCCTAGCGTTGGGAGCGTTGAGGGCGTCAGGCGTCCGTGCGTCGTAGTCCGAAATCTGCTCGAGGGCCGCTCGAAAACCGCTGGGATCTGTGTAACGCTCACCACGCCTAGTGGCGCATCCCACGTGCTCTAGCCGCAAGGCCAATTTGTTCAGTGCTTGCGAGATGCTCTCGCTGTCTCCGTTTATGCGGACTTCATTGAGGCCAGCAAAGTCACTTATGGCTCTCAGGGAGCCAACATGGACGATTATTGTCCGACCTCTCTCCGCTTTAAACGCCATACCTGCTTCAAGTAGGACGTTCTGTCGAGGTTGGCCGGTAGGCTCTGCTTCGTAGCTCGGATCTGATGGCTTCCGAAGGAAATCACGCAGATAAGCGTCGTCGTCGGGAGTCATTAGGACAACTACTGCCTGCATGTCGTCGAAGAGTTTCTCCACGACTTCGTGAGTGAAGGCTGCTCCTGGCTGTTTGGCTGTCGCATACTCCCACTCCTGGGGTTCTAGCCCCAAGGCGGAAAGAAAATTGAAGATGGCAGTAGTAGCCTGCTGGTTTCGCCCGTGGACAACAGCCACAGCCTTAGGATTCACAGTCATATCAAGGCCCCACGATGGTTCAGTGAGATCCAAGCTGTCTTCTCTCAGTGTGCGCCTACCTTCAGTGCGGTCGCATCTTGATGAAGAACACAAGAAGAACCTGGTGTATGAGGCCTCGAAGTCCCGACAAGGCGGGGTCATCCTGACCTTTCTGAGAGGATCGGCATCCCAAGGTTGACGGGGGTGCGGTTGCGGGTCCGGGCGAGTCGGTCGAGTGAGGCGAGTTTGTTCCGCGCGGCTTCGAGGCTGATCTGGAGTCCTTGGACCTCGCCGAGCCAGCCGTTGACGCGGGCCTCCTCGATGCGGTCACCGAGGTTGCGGATGATTTCTTCCAGCCGTCGCCGCTGCTGTGGGTCTACGCGGAGCATCGGGCACCGGACGCAGGCATGCTCGTGTGCGCAGGGGGTGCCGTAGGGACGCCCGCATGTACCCAGTTCGACTTTCCGCAACTCGAAGTGCTTCTGGAACTCGTCCCACTCCTGCTCGGTGGGTTCTCGGTATTCCGCGGCGGGGCGGTCAGCGCGCCGGGTGTCGAGGAATGCCCGGTAGGACCTGATCAGCTCCTCTTGGAAAACCGCGAGGTATGCCTGGGTGGTGTTCAGACTGTGGTGACCGAGGATCTTCGCGGCGATGTGGACGGGCAGGCCGCCGGTGACAGCGTCCGTGACGAACATCCTGCGGAAGTCGTGCGGGGTGTATCGCAGCGGCTGGCCGGCCCGGTCAGTGAGTCCGGACCGTTCCAGCGTGTCGTTGAGGAGTCTGTTGACGACTCGGGTGCTGATGATCTCCCTGCGCCATCCGTTCTTGCGCTGGAACAGGTGCGGCAGCATTGGGCCGGTCACGCGTTCGTGTGGGTCGTAGCGGGCCGCGAGAGGGACACGGCCGTCGTCTCCCCTGATCCGGCAGACCACGGTTGCCAGCACGCTGGCTAGTTCCGGCGTGACGAGGAGCAGTCGCTCCTCGTTGCTCTTGGACGGCACGATCTGCAGGAGGGGAACGACCTCGCCGCTGTCGGGTAGGCGGTAGGAGACCAAGGCCAGGTGTGTCAGCTCCAGCAGTTCCTCGACGCGGACGCCGGTGTGCCTCAGCGTCTCGATGATCGCCCAGGCCCAGAACGCGTCTTCTTCAGCGTGCAGCAATTCGATACGTTCGCCACTGTCTTCGTCCGTGACGAGGACGGCGTCCGGACCGTGCTGGGTTGCGCTGCGAGTGTCCCACCGGTATCGGCTCCGGCGGTAGGTTCTCCCGGCGTGCTCGAAGGTCTCGTCGATGGGCGTCTGGCGGGCGGCAGCCAGCAGGGTGGCCTGGTCGTCGCGGTGCGTTTCTGCCGTCTCGACCAGCACGGGCAGGTGGGGCAGGCGCTCGCGGATGCGCTGGTGCACTTCCGCCGTCCGCGCGCGGTTGCGCTTGGAGACGCCTTCGAGTTCGCTGCGGCGGATCGGGCAGCGGACCGCCCACGGTGCCCAGGATGGGTCTTCATGTGCCCACTCCTGGATGTCGAGGTATAGCGTCCGGACCCGGCCGAGGACCTCCAGGCGTCCCTTGCGGGGCCTTTTCGGCCCTCGTTTGCCGGAGGTGAAAGCGAGCCGGGCTTTCCAGGCGTCGGCGACTTCCGTGGGCAGGTCGAGGCTGTCGATGCCAGGGTGGTGCTGTTCGATGTCGGCCCAGAACGTGCCGGCCAAGGTGCTGGTGAGCTGGCGGAAGCTGCTGAAGTCCATGCCGGGGCGCCGCTCGTTGAGGTAGTGGACCAGCATGTCGCGGACCGATGCGGACTGGATCTGGTGCTGGGCGACCAGTTCCTGGGTCGTGAGCTGGCCCAGCCGGATGGAGGCGCGCAGACTCTTGTCCGTGTCGAGGACGCCGACGTCGCGCAGTACGTCCCAGGCTCCGTGCAGGCCGCTCTTATGCCGGTGGTAGCGGCTGATGTTCCAGGCGCGGAACTCCAGCACGTCGTCTGTCGTGATCTGGTGGAGATCCTTGCCGGTGTGGAGCACGATCTTGGACAGAGCGGTGAGGACTTCCGCGACCTGGCGTCCGGCCATGCCCCGGGCGCCGGCGGCTTCCTCTGCGCGGGTGAAGGTTTCGACGGACAGCTCCCTGCGCACGTCGGTGAACAGGCGGACGGCGCCGTAGCCGACCAGGAAGTCGTAGCTGGGCAGCACCAGGCGACACAGCAGGAGGGCGGCGAGGCCGCTGGTGACCTCGTTGCGGAAGTTCTTTTCTGAGCGCCCTTCGGTCGCGGCGGCGTCGGCAATCCAGCTCAGCGGCCCCGGGTCGGCTTCGCAGGACTCCCATCGCTCCTGCCACCCGTCGCCGGGCCGCTGCGTCAGCCACTCCAGCATGCGTTCGGCAGCGCGCAGTCGCGCGCGTACCTCAGCAGCGGGCAGGTCGACCCAAGTGCGCAGCTGGGACAGCTTGTGCAGCACCTCGCGGCTGGACAGGCTGTCGATCGGCCCGACGCGTCGGCGGGTCGGACCCCTTTGCTGGGCTCCGATGAAGGCGGGGAAGCGTTTTTCCTGCGAGGGCTGGGCGGGCGTGCTGGTCGTGGTGGTCATCGCGGTACTTCTCCGAAGAGCACGGCCAGGTCCGCGGCGTCGTAGCCGTGGGCCGGGGCGGGGACGGGGTTGAGTGCGGGTTGTTGGGTCTGCTTGAGGTCCAACAGGTGCTGGTGCACCCGGCGGATGACTTCCTCGGGCTCCTCTTCGAGGTAGAGCTGCGTGGTCGAGGGGTGGGCGTGGCCGAGGATGGTCTGGATGTCGCGGAGCGAAAGATTGCGGTCGCGGAGCATCCTGCGGGCGCAGGTGTGCCGCAGGTCGTGCATCGTCCAGTTCGTGCCAAGGGCATCGTTGACCCGGCGCAAGACGGCCCGGAGAGCGTCGTAGTTCAGCGGCTGCCGGGCCGGTGGGCCATCGCCGCGGCGCCGTCGCCGCAGGGTCCACCAGACTGGGTCGCTCGGCGCCAACGGGCCGATGCTGTCGAGGTAAAGTCGCAGCCAGACGAAGGCGTCGTTGCTGGCCGGCAGCCACTGTTCGGCTCCCGTTCCCTTGCGCCGGACCCGGACGAGCTGATCACCCCAGTCGAGGTCGCCGCAGCGGATGCCGAGAACCTCGGCGGCGCGGGTGGCGTTGCTGATAACCAGCGAGGCCAGGGCCCGGTCACGGTCCGAGCGCAGAGCCGAGAACAAGGCGTCCCACTGCTCATCGGGCATCGCTCGCGGACGACGCTTGGGAACAGGCGGGTTATAACGCAACCGGCCTTCAGGCCGGAAAGGCTCCAGCGGGTTGTGGTGCGCGTTCGGCCGACGCCCTCCGCGACGTTCCTGAGGCACCGGGTTGACCAGCGGCCCAGCTCCCCGCTCGATCCAGAACTCGTAGAAGCTGCGGATCACCGCGTTGCTGTGACGGATCGTGCGGACGGCGTACTGGTCTCCCGGGTGCTGCTTACGCGTGATCGGGTTGATCGTGCCGGCGGTAGCGGCCGTCTTCTTCCTGGGCGTATGGCGCGGTTTCGTGGTGCGTTGCAGCCACAGCACGAACTCACGCACCTCCGCCGAGGTCACCTTGTCCCATTCGACGTCGACGACCTGGAGCCACCGCCACCACCGCAACAGGTCGTAGGCATAGCTCCGGACGCTTCCAGCACGGCGGCCCTGGGCGACGAAGTCACGCAGGTACCGGCGCACCGGCTCGATCGGCTGGCCGTCGGCGCCCTGTACCTCGTACGGCACCACACCGTCGGTCTCCACCACCCGCCCCCACCGCGGGAGCCGGATCGCGTCGACATCGCGTTCCACATCGTTCGGCATCGCCACGCAGATCCCTCCATTCGGGTTGCGTGACTTCCTACCGATGCAGCAGGACGGATCGACCACGACACGCGCGTGTCGCTGCCCGTAGTCCGGTCAACATGTCAGGGGATCAGGGCGTCGTAGACAGGGTGGTACACCCTCCGCATCGCATCGGTCAGTGCGGTGCAGAGATGGCCGGGCAGCGGCTGGCCATCGAGGTCGAAGAACTGATGACCGCTCAGCTGGCCGACCGCTGTGCGCGAGAGATCATAGGCGGGGAAGCCGGTGAAGTAGTCGTACGCGGGCTGGTCGTCGCGGCCGACGTACTCTGGCTCGGCGCCGGGCCGGAACGCGATCCGGAAGTGCAGGGCGGACGTGCCGCACTCGGCATAGTACGGCGAACCGCCGTGCAGGCCGTTGTAGTTATGGGCGTGCATATGGCTCTCGACCAGGTGATGGCGCTGCCAGTGCAGCCGGTAGGGGCCGCCCGTCTTGGCGTTGGTCCAGGCATGGCCGGTGACGTCGGTCGCGCAGTGCGAGATCCAGCCGAGCGCGAAGACCATCCGGGCCTCGGCGCTCCTGCGGCTGCTCTCCCGCTCCTCGTCGGTGGCACCGTCCGGCGCGTCACGGCCGGCACGGGCCTGCCGGTAGAGCTCCCACGGGAACTGGTACGTCTTGCGGTAGTGGAACATGTCCGACCAGTAGAAGGCCGAGTTGGCATAGGACCTGGGGACTCCGCTGCTCAACTAGCCGAAGATGTCCCCGAACCGGGTGAGCAGGCCGAGACCGAAGTCGCGGAGGCTGGTGGCGAGCAGGTCGAGGGCCTCGCCGAGCTCGCTGCTGAGGCCACCCGACAGCTGGGCGGCCAGGTCGGCGTCGCTGGCGCCGATCGGCTCGATCCACCTCTCCCAGATGCTCAGGAACCGGTCGTCGATGTGCTGCCAGATGTCCAGGGAGGTGTCGACGAACCTCCTGATGTGCTCACCGGGGCGGCCCGAGAAGTCGGGCAGCAGGAAGAACAGGTCGGGGCCGAGGGCGCCGAGGGCCAGGTAGTTGCGCCCATTGTGGGCGAGCTCGCCCAGCTCCGGGGCTTCGCCAGGGGCCAGCGGCCAGCCGGCCGGGACATCTCCGGCCCGGAGCCGCTCGGCGGCCATCCGTGCCGTCTCGGTGTGTACGTACCATCCGGGCATGCGGACTCAGTCCCTCCGCCAGGTGAAGGTGGCGCGTGAACCTCAGGGTGGCGTTCCAGCCCCCTGAAGACGTCGCGGTTGGCCTGTCAGCACGGGCAACGTACCGCGGGAGTCGACAAACCGGTAGTTCTAGAAATAAGATAGTTTTGGCCGAAATTTAACAGGTTCACCTGTGCTGCGAGGAGGAGTAATACCCTTCGCCCTGAAGGCCTGCGCACCGCTCCAGCCGGAGGGGGATCTTCCATGGCCGCTACCGAGGTCCACAAGGCTCCTTGGACACGCAAGCACGACGAACCCGGTGTCGACCTGATCCCGTCCGCTCCGACCACCGCGTATCCGACGTCGCTGGAAGATCTGATCGATCTCCTCACGAACCGCAAACCGACCGAGCGGGTCCACGCGGCCGGCAGTCACTGGAGTCTGTCCCGAGCCGCCGTCAGCGACGACGTGTTCGTCGAAACCCATGATCCGAACAACGTGTACCCGGCCATGGGGCGTACGCTGTACGAAGTCGTTCCGGGCTGCCTCACCGAGGCGTTCATCGATCGCCTCGCCGAAGAGCACCCCAAGGCGTACGACACCACGCACTCCGAAGAGGACGTGGGCCTGTACCCCTTCCACATCGAGACCGGCAAACGCGTCTACCAGGCCTATGCCGAAATGGACACGGGCGACGACCAGAACCGGGACAGCCTGGCGGTGCACCTGCAGAGCGTGTACAACAACTCCTCGTATCTCGGCCCATGGGCGTTTCGCACGCTGGGCGGCGCTGGCGGGCAGACCGTCTTCGGGGCGCTGACCACCGGCACGCACGGAGGCGACTTCCACTCCCCGCCCATCGCCGATTCGGTCCTTGCGATGCACCTGGTCACCGACGGCGGCAAGCACTACTGGATCGAACCCGCTCCCAGCCGCCCATCCCATCAGTTGACCGATGACACCAAACTCCGGGCGCTCTACGGGGCCGCCCGGTATGGCGGTCCGGGCAATTTCGAGATACGGCGCGACGACGATCTGTTCAACGCCGTGCTGATGTCCGCCGGGCGCTTCGGGGTCGTCTATTCTGTGGTGCTCAGTGCGGTCTGGCAGTACACCATGCACGAGGAGCGGCGCCTGCGGACCTGGCAGGAGGTCAAGCCGCTGATCGCACAGGGCCTCGGCGGTGAGCTGTTCAATCTCCCGGCTGGCGCCGCCGGGCGGCAGAGGTTCCTCCAGATCGCGGTCTGTCTGACCACCCACGACAACTTCCGCAAGAACCTGTGCGGCGTGACCCGACGGTGGAACGTGCCGCTCGTGCGCAATCCGGTCACCGGCACCCCGGTGGGCCGTGCCGAACGCGTCGGGACGATGGCCGTTCCCTTCGACCCGCAGATCGCAGCCCCTCGATTCTCCATGGCCGGCAACAGCCGCGGCTACAGCCCGAGCAGCTCCGTCCCTGACACGGCGGCGCCACCGAGCTTCCTGGAACGGGCCTGCTCGAACGGCGACTTCATGCTCGGCGTGATCGAAACGGTGGCCGAGGAGATTCGCCAGTTCCTCGACACGAACACGGTGCCCGTCGGAGGTGCGATCGCCGCGATCACCGCCGTCGCCGGAGTGGCCACCCTGACCGCGCTGGCCGCCGCACTGGCGATCACCCTGACGCTGCTCCTGGCCTTCCTCGCCGGGCTCTCCGCCTCGGGCAACCGCCTCGGTGAGACGCTGGACGAACTGAGGCACGTGCTGCTCGACCGGTCGGATCCGGCGGAGCGAGCTGCCGGGGTGTTCGTCTGGCAATGCATCGCGTACAAGCTCTTCGAAAGCCAACAGTCCGACCTGGACTACGACGCGATCAGCTACGCCGTCATGGACGGTCACAACTACCTCGATCGCAGCTGCAACCTCAACGTCGACTCGGTCGAGGTGTTCTTCGACGCGTCGGACCCGATGCTGATCGCGTTCGTCGACGCTCTCATCGCCTACGAGGCACGCCAGGAGTTCAGCGGGCGAGCCTTCGTCGGGTACGCGTCCCTGCGCTTCACCGGGGCGACCCGGGCTCTCATCGGCCCCGAGCACGCACAGTTGACCTGCGTCGTCGAGGTCGCCGGGCTGACGGACATCCGGGGATCCGCCCAACTGGTGGCATTCGCCGAGTCCTTGGCCCGCGACCGGAACTTCAGCGGGATTCTGCACTGGGGCCAGCGCAACAACTCGACCGCAGCCGACATCGAGCACCGCTTCGGCGACAGCGTCGACTCACCGGGTGGCGCCCTGGGCCGCTGGCGCGGCGCTCTCGCCTCGGTGACGGACAACGGACGGCTCGACGGGTGCAGCAGCGCGTTCACCCGCCGCACCGGGCTCGAGGTGGTCCAGCCGGTCGTCGGTCAGGTCACCTGTGAGCCACCGGCGCCGGTCCGCGGAGGTCTCTTCACGCTGCGCTGGGACTGCGTGAACAACCCGCCCCGGACGGAGGTCCTGGTCACCGTCCGGACCCCGGCGGGCGTGCAGACCTCGTCCGGCCCGCTCCCGCTGACCGGACAGATGGACATCCCTGCACTCGAACAGGGGACGTATCGGGTGTTCGTGGCCACGGCCGCACAGGCGGACAACGGTGACTGGCGCCAGGAGTCCCGGGAAATCGAGGTCGTGGTCACATGACACGCGACTGTGAGGGCGGCACGGCGAGGGAGGGAGCTCTGCGGTGACACAGACCTTTCACGGGGAGTGGTTCGTGCAGGTGGTCAGCTGGGAGTCAGCCTTCGACCAGCGTTTCGTCATTTCCGGGTCGGACTCCGCCGACGGCCCGTACGCCGGGACTCCCGGCGTCGGTACGCAGGTGTCGGGAGACAGGTGGACCCTGACGCTGGAATGGAACGACAACGTCGCCTCGGGCTGGCAGCCCAGTGGCGTACGCAAGAGCGCGGCGTACACGATCCAGGACGGCCTGGTCATCACGCTCGGCGCCGACGACAACGTCGAGCCTCTGCGGGATCTCGACTACAACGACCTCGTGGTCTCCTGCACCTCGCTGGATCAGGCCATCAATCCGCCTGCCAGCGACCCGCCACTCCACTTCACCATCACGGAAGACCAGCTGCGACGGCCTGATCCTCGCGACTGACGGACCCCTGCACGGGGGTCCCGCCCGCCGGTCTCCTCGCGATCAATGCTCCGGCCGCCTCACCCATGTGGGGCACCCTGCGCTTGTCAGCTCCCCGCACCGGCCCAGAACCAGCAGCTGACCGCGACCACCGTGCCCGGAACCTGGGCCGGCCGATCGGTCCCGGAGCGCTCGGCAGGATCGCCGAGCTCGTCACAAGGGAGTCGCCGACGCGGCACCGCCTCGAGCGCGTCACGGGTGCTCACCTCGCGGACTCTGGACGCTGACAGGCGAGTTGTGGCGCATCCTGGCCAGGCACACTGAGGATGCTCAAGGGGCATCAACCAAGGGCGCACGTAGGCATGAAGCAGGCCGACTCACCATTCGGTGCAGGCGCCAACTCGCCGGTCACTGATCCCGAACTACCCACGCACGTACGGGAGGTCCTTCAGCGAGAGCAGCCCCGCACCGTGGAGATCTACAGTGATCCAGAGCTGCCGGAGCTCTCGATCCTGACCCTCGTCCCTCTATTCTGCAGATTGTGATAGCCGGACTTACCGATATCACAGCAGGAGAGGGAGTCCTCCCATTCGTCGCCGGTGACGGCGTGAACGACGATCAGGTCGCTCAGGTCGGGTTCCAGGCCGTGGGCGGTGGGGTTGGCCAGGTACATCAGCAGGATTGCTGTCGAATCGGCGCCCAGGCCGTAGGACAGGACGGTGGCGCGCTTGGGGCGGAAGGTGTTGGTCGCGGGGGTGGCCGCGAGCTCGGCGAGCTGGGTGGGCGGCGCGTACGCGGGCATGCGGTGGCTCCAGGGGTTGGTGCGCGGGTGGCGGCGACCGGAGCGGCGGCCGCGGTGTCGGGCCCGTACGGCGGGCCCGGCACCGTGCGGTGTGCCGCGTGCGGTCAGTCGCGCTCCAGTTCCAGGGCCACGAACTCCTTCTCGGTGTGGGCGGTGAAGCGCACCGGGAGCGGGACGGTGGGCGCGTCGAGGACGTACGGCTCGTCGAGGGTGATGTAGATCTGGATGCGGTCGGCCCGGAAGCCTCGGAAGTTCCCGCTCAGGCGGTCCATGGACTGCACGAAGACGGCGCCGTCGTCGCCGCCGGTGACGATGTCGTGGATCTCGATGGTGCGGATGGAGGGGGCCTCGTCCGCGTCGGCGTACGCGATGGTGACGGCACGCTGCTCGTCCATGGCGCGGCCGAGGTCGGTGAGGGTGTCGGTGAGCGACTGGCGGGCGGTGTTCTTCATCGTGTCCAGCACGAAAGTCTCCCTGGGGATGTGTCTGTCTTCGGTGGTGGGCTCTGCCACGAAACCCACAAGACAAAGATACCGCACTATCATCACCAGCGGGAGGTGAATGCGCCTGTTTTCCAGGCGAATTGGCATGCCTGCCGACACCGGCTACGTGACGCGGCCCGGACACCGAAACGATGTCCGGGCCGCAGGCCGAGGTTGTCGTGTCACGCGTCTTCTTGCCGGCGGGTCAGCCCTGCAGGGCACCTCCGGCCGGGTGGACGGTCTTGGGATGCCTGGTGCCGTGCCGGTGGTCGGTGAGCGCGGCCAGCAGCTCGGGGGGTTCGGGCTGCTGGTGCTCGCTGAGGTAGCGGATGCCGTCGCCCTCCGGCGGGGTGCCGGTCTCCTTGGCGATCGGGTGACGCCGGCTGACCGCGGTACGCCAGCCGTAGCGCTCGTCCCACACGAGGGCGGGCGCGTCGCATCCGCTCAGCGCCACGGCCGCGGCGAGCACGTCGCCCTCCAAGCGCTGCACCCGGACGTCCTGCGCCTCCGCCAGGCCGGCGCCGACCAGGACGTCGGCGACGCGCTGCAGGTACGGCTGGACCTGCCGGGCGCGCAGTTCCGTGGCGGCGCTGGCAAGGGCTGTGCGCTGCACCGCGGCGGGGTAGCCGAGACGGATGGCGGCTTCCTCGGGTGTCAGGTCCGGTTCGGCCTGCAGCAGGTCGGCGATCCTCTCCCCGCGCAGCCGGGGAAGGGCACGCGCGGCCGCGGCATAGGACAGGCCGACGCGCTCCTGGACGGTTGCGAGGGTCACCGCCGGGTCCTCGTCGAGCAGGTCGCCGACCCTGGCGGAGATCTCGTCGCGCGGCACCATGTCCCCGCTGCCCTTCGGCCGGCCCTTGGGTCCGGTATCGGTACTGGCGTCCTTACCGGTCCGGAAGGCCTGCACGATGCCGCGCGGGCAGTGCTCCACGCCCTTCACCTTGGTCAGGTGGGGGGCGATCTGGGGGTGTGTCTTGTAGTCGTCCCAGGTCTTGGGAGTGATGCCCAGCTCGGCGGCGGCTTCGTTGCGGTCGAGGAGGTCCTGCTCGTCGTCCGCCTGCGGCAGTTCGGGGATGGGGCGGCCGACCAGATAGGCAGCGGTCTGCTCGCTGTCCCACAGCTTCACCCGCGCCCCGTCGGAGCTGATCAGGGGTGGGAAGGCCTCGTTGGCGTAGGGCTTCTTGTTGCGGAAGGTGCCGATCGTCACGCCCATGGCGGCGGCGAGTTCTTCGCTGTTCTGGACGTACTTCCGGCGTCCGGCGCGGATCATCAATCTCTCCTGGTCGGTTGTGCAGGGCGCCGGCGGCGGCGTTGCGGGCGAGAGCGAGGCAGGGGCTGGTTCATGCATTGCAGGCGGGCGCCCCGCGTAGGTCACTGGGAGTCGAGGGTGCGGAGCGGCCCTCATCGCGCTGATCAGACGACCTCGAGGCTGCGCAGGGCAAGCGCGTCGTCGAGGTGGGCATCGACCACGCGGCCGAGAAGGGCGGCCAACTCGTGGTTTCCACCAGCGGCTTCATTGACCTGGGCCCTTCGGGCGGCAGCCGCATCATGCATGGCGGTGACGGCGAGATCGGCGGCGGTGGCGGTTGGGCTGCTGGTTCCGCATGCCTCACACGATGCGCGGTCGCCATTGAGCATGCCGCAGCCGCCACAGGCCCAACTGTTAGTCATCGGGTGCGGATCCCTTCGGTGCGTGGTGATCGTCTCTGTCAGAAAGGCGACGGTCTGGGCTTCGGTCCGGGGTGCGCTTGCCACAACACACCCAACGAAAGAAAGCTACCGGACTTACGTCATCGCGGGCAAGGGAGGCGTTCCACGAGCCTGCCGCACCGCTACACTCGAAGAACGGCGCAACCCGTGCGGGTCACTTTCTGTCCTGGGCGGTGTGTGTCTTCGGTTGGCCGGTGCCCTTGCCACCCGCTTCGGCGGATTGGGCGCCGGCCGCTTTCTTTGACCGCGGCCGGCCGCCTGCCCCTGCAGCGTAGGTGCCCCGCCGACGGGGGACAGCGGGGCAGGACCAAGTCTCGCAGCCCGAGACCCGCCCAGGGCGGGATTCGCCGCACTGGTTCTGCCCGATGGCCGAGTCCATGCGCTCCTTCAGCCGTTCTACTGCTGGCCGAGGATGCCGCCGAGCCGGGCACGCTGCTGCTCTTCCTCGGCCATGACCTCGGCGAGGAGCTCCCGGTCGATGTAGCCGTCGACAGCTTCCATCACCAGGCGCTTGAGTTCGGCCGGTTCCAATGCCTCGACCTCCCACTGGACGGGACGGTCCAGGTCGAAACCGTAGCGGCGGGCGAATCCGGGCCAGCGCGGATCGTCCCTCTTCCCTTCGGTCGGCGGCAGCTGGTACTCGCGGACCTGCCCGTCCGTCAGCAGCACCCGTTCCACCCGCTCCCAGCAGTCGGTGCGCTGCACCCAGTCGCGTTCGATGTCGGAGCCGCTGGCGTCGAAGTCCCCGATGTACAGCAGCGCAGCCGGGCGGGGATCGCTGCGCGCGCGGTCACGGACGACGTCGGCGTAACTCTGGCTACCGAAGCCGCGCACGACCAGGACGGGGATGCTGTACTCGGCGAGCCACCCGGTCAGCAGCTGGCGCAGCGTGTCCTTCTCCGCTGCCACGTACAGCGCCCACTCCTGCCCGCGGGTGCGGTCCAGACGGAACCACTGGGGCATGTCCGCCACGAACGCGTCGGCGTCGGGCCAGGCCGGCGGGACGTGGACTTCGCGGATCGTGTCGATGAGGTCCGGGAAGAGTCCGTCGCGGCGGGCCTGGGCGAGCCGGGAGGACAGCCTGCGGTAGGTGGGTGCGGTGTTGGGCAAGAGCCCCTCGGCGACAAGCCGGTACATGACCTGTCGTACAGTGACGCCGCCGTCGTAGCCCTCCACGATGTCGCGGGCCCGGTCGATGATGTCCTGCCACTTGATGCGCGCACCCATCCAGTACATGTACCAATCCCTGCCGCCCCGTGGTCAACTCCGTTTCCCTGAGTGCCCATCTGCACCTCGCCGGCTCCACTCTCGGGAACCCACCGGTCTGCCGCCCCGGTCCGGCAGTGCCCCGGGCCCCTTGCCCGGGAGCCGGCCGCCGAGCAGCGGGCCCCCGCCCGAGGACGGGGGCCAGGAGGACCGGCCTGTCAGCTCGCGAGCGGTACATGTACCGATTCGGAGCGCCCCTCGTCCGCGGGCTGGTGGTCCCGCTTGGCGGAGTGGACCCGCATACCGATCAGGACCGTGCCCGCCATGCCGGTCGTGGCGACCGTTTCGAAGCCGCCGGCGCTGCGGTGACGCACGCTCCACACCGGCCCGGTCAGGGTCGGCCGCCAAGTCAGTTCGTAGCGGTGTCCTTCCTTGCTGACCACGTCCCACCATCCCCGCTGGACGGGGACGATGCGCTCCCCCGCCTCCACCTCGGGCGTGGCCGGGTTCGGCCCGTAGGTCGCGTCCACCCACGCGAGGTAGGCCGGGGTCGGGGCGATCCGTGCACGCATGGTGTGCCCGCGCATCCCATGGGCCGTCCAGGCGCTGGTGACGGTCCACCCGCGCTTTTCCACCAGGGCAGCAAGGGTGGCCCGGTCGACGGACAGCGCACTGCGGTAGCTTCCCCCGATGGTCTGCGGCCTCCACAGGTGGTCATCGTGCGTGGTGTCGCACGTCCCGCACACCCAGGCCAGCACTGCCCTTCCTGTGATCGGCGAGACGTAGAGTTCCGCAGCCATGGGACGATGCTTTTCCTCTGTGCGACGGGCGATAGCCAGGCGCTCTTCCGCAGTCAACCGTACGGGGGCCTGCCGCCGCTGCCCCTCCAACCGGTAGGCCGCGCGCCGCTGTTCCTGCTCGACACGGCGGCGGTCCGCTTCCAGGGCGGCACTGCGGCGGCGGTCAGCCCGGACGATCGCGCGCACGTCGTCCATGCCGACCCAGCCTCCCAGGTCGACGTCGGCACCGCCGACGGTCCGACGCACGGTGTAGGGCAGCACCGCATCAGGGGCGTGATAGACGCGGTACTCCTCCCCCGCGCACGTCAGCGTCGCGCTCCGGTGGTTGGTGCCCGGGGTGGTGGCCCACTGGGCCACGGCCGGACGGACGGCGTACGGGTCCGGGCCGGGCCGATCCGCCACGAGGCATGTGCGCGGCGCCTCGATGCCGGGCACAGCGCCGCCCTCGCCGTCCCACGTGCCGACGGCTTCCGGGTCGCTCACGGCGTCAGGGAGTACCGGGGTGACGCCAACGGCCGGAGCGGTACATGTACCCATTTCCGGCGCGGGGTCGGTGTCGACGGGCACAGCACCCCATCCAGCATCCGGCGCGCTGGGCCGGTCGACGCCGATGCACGCCCCGCCCTCGCCCTCCCACACGTCCACGCTGCACGGGTCGCTGATCACGTCGGCCGGACGCTGCCCGTACGCCACGGCGACCGCCTTGCGCGCGGCCTCCCCGGCGCGGTGAATCTCGCCGACGCTCGCGCCCGACTCCTCCGCCTCCTTGTGCGCTGCCCGGGCGGCCCGGATAACCTCACCGGCCGGAGCCTTGACCGGTGCCGGACCCGCCTCCGGCAGTCGGCGCCCGTAGCAGTCGGCGCAGATGTGGAACCTGTGCCCCTCGCCGTCCGCAGTCCAGTACTTCGAGGCGTACAGCGCCACCCCGGTACGGAAGCAACGGCGGCAGTACAGGCGCCCGGTGGCACGCGCCTTCTCCTCCGCCGGGCACATACGCGGACCGCTCGCCGTCATCGCGGCCACGATGTCCACCCGCCCACAACGGCGGCACGTGCCAGCGATCACCAAGCCCTCTTCCTGGCAACGGTGGCAGTACTCGCCCACCACCCGGTCAGCCTCCGCCGGGGTGTCGACCACGGGCGCCACGTTCGCCGTGTCAGCCTCCGCCGGAACCTCCGCCGGGGTGTCGTCGTACTCGCGCACGAACGCCCCGCCCTCGCCCTCCCACACGTCCACGTCATCCACGTGGGGGGTGACCACATCGAACAGGCCGTCAGCCGCACACTCCGGGGCGATCACGGTCACGTCCGCGAGGTACCGCTGAACCGCCCCGTTGTCCGTCACCCCGTACGGCATGGACACGTGTGCGTAAGCACGCTTCCGACGCGATCCTGCGTAGAGCGGCACCGCCACCGCCTCATCACGACGTGCCCGACGGCCGTCAACGGTCGCCACGACGACGGCCGTAGCCTCCCCCTGGTCACCGTTCCAGGCGCCACCCTGCACACGGGTCGCCCACACCTGCCCCGTAAACCGCACGCCGTCAACCATCCACGCGAGCATGGATCCCGGGGCGTACTCCTTGGGCTCGAACGCCTTACGCGGCGCGGGCTTGCCCGACCACATCTGAACCTTCGCGGGCTTGAACACGGGGCGCCCGTCGGCACGCTTGACGATCTCCCCGGACAGGTCCCGCGCACGCTTGTGGAACCCGTCGCGCGCTTCCTGGTGTGCCTCATCCGGCACGGTGTGCAGCGTGAACCGTGCGCGCCCGTCCGCCGACTCGATGTTCAGTCGTGCGCCCCCACCCGTGACGTAAGCGCGACCGTGCGCGCCCACACTGACCAGGGGACGGACATGGTCCGGGGTGCCTTCCGGGCACGTGTCGGGAGTCTGCGCGTGGCCCGACTCGCCGTTCAGGAAGTCGGCGCGGGTGTCCGCCGCGAGCCGCGACAGGTGATCATCGGAGGCAACACGCCCGTTCGCGTCGACGACCTTCCAGCGCTTGACGGGCTTAGGTGCGCCGTACGCGATACGGCCGACCGCCGACACGTCCGGGGTAATGCTGTACTCGGCCACGCTGTAGGGGGCGCAGAACGGTGCCTCAGCGTCCGCCGGGACGTCCGGGGTGTCGACGTCCGCGACGGGCGCCGGAACGGGCGCAGGCTCCGCCACAGCGGCAGTCTCCGCCGTCTTACGGGCGTGGCCCTCCGCGATCACGTCAGCAGCCGGACGGAACGGCGTAGCCACGACCACGGGCGCGTCCGCCGTCATGGCCACATCCGCCGACCACTCAATCCCGTGCTCAGACCGCACCGCGTACGCCACATCGTGAGTACCCGAGCGGCCGTCAGACACGATCGTGAACCCCTCACGGCGAACGGCGTCCGGGGTCAGAACAGCACCACACGAACACTCGAACCCGTACCCCCCGCGCGTCGCATGGTGGATCTGCCGACGGCAGATGCCCGCCTTACGCCCCCCCCGAACCGCGTTACCGCGTACCGGCCGTTGTGCCGCACCGGTTCCAGGATCACAAGCCCATCCGGGCGCACATCCGCGATGTTCTTCCGCGCGTACGTCGCCACCGGGCCCCGAGTCTTGTAGCCCTCCCGCCCCGGGATGATCCACCGGCCGTCAAGGGTCACCAGGCTGTACCGCTCCGTCGCGGGGTTGTACACGGAGTACGCAACCGCGCGACGCGTCATGCTCAGTCCCTGCTGCTCCGGGTGCAAGTCGGCATCCGAGGCAAGGATGATGCGCGCGTCCGTAAGGCCGTGCCCTTCCATGGCGTTGCCGGCGGAAGTGGTGATCATGACCGCGTGCGACATAGGGGAGTCCTCCGTAGTGAGGGATGCGTGGCTTCGGTGTTGGGGCCGTGCCACCGACCACCAACGAGACAAATATACCGCACTTGAATCACCGAACGGAAGTGATTCCGGGGCACTTTCTTGAGAATCTCCGCTGGTCAGCGGCTCGCGCGACACCAGGCGCGCGAGCGCGCGCACCCGCCCGCCGCGCTCCTGAGCGGGCCGACGGCGGACCCAGCGGCAGTCCTGGCCGGCCGGGCACCGGCGGGACGAGCGAACGGAGCCGGGATGGGCTGAACTCTGGGCTGTGCTGGCCTGTGCTGAACTAATTCCTCTTCCTCCGACTTACGCGGAGAAAGAGGTGTCGGTAAGGGCGAGTGGCTTGCCCATGGGGGGTGAGCTGGGCGAACGCCGGATCTGCGCGGAGGGGTGCTGCAACTCTCGGTGCAACTCTCGGTGCAACGGTGCAGCCCACTGTCCAGGCAACGGTGGGGCCCACTAAGGAAGCAACTGCCTCCGGCCGGCCAGCGGAGCAGCACACCGGTTGCCGAGGACCCGTACACCGCACCTCGCGCTGCCTGGCATCGACGCGCGGCTAGTGCTCTGACCGGGAAGGTTCGCCGGGTTGGCGGTTGGAACGGTTGGGTGGGCGATGACGTCCGTTCCGACCGCTGGAGGTGTGGTGGCTGAGCCTGTGAAGGTGCGCCGACTGACCGATCAGGAGGGGCAGAAGCTGCAGCAGATCGTGCGTCGGGGCAGTACCAGCTCGGTGCGCTATCGGCGGGCGATGATGCTGCTCGCGTCGGCCGGCGGGAACCGTGTCCCGGTGATCGCCCAGCTGGTCCAGGCCGACGAGGACACGGTGCGGGATGTGATCCACCGGTTCAACGAGATCGGCCTGGCCTGTCTGGACCGTCGGTGGGCGGGAGGTCGTCCCCGCCTGCTCAGCCCTGACGACGAGGACTTCATCGTCCAGACGGCCACCACCCGCCCCACCAAGCTCGGCCAGCCCTTCACCCGCTGGTCAGTCCGCAAACTCGCCGCCTATCTGCGCCGTGTGCACGGCCGCGTCATCCGTATCGGCCGTGAAGCCTTACGGTGCCTGCTGTTGCGCCGCGGCGTCACCTTCCAGCGCACCAAGACGTGGAAGGAGTCGCCCGACCCCGAGCGCGACGCCAAGCTCGACCGCATCGAACAGGTGCTGGAGCACTTCCCGGACCGAGTCTTTGGCTTCGACGAGTTCGGGCCCCTGGGCATCAGGCCGACCACAGGCTCCTGCTGGGCAAGGCAGGGCAAGCCCGACCGTCTGCCGGCGACCTACCGCCGCACGCACGGCGTGACCTACTTCCACGGCTGCTACTCCGTCGGCGACGACCGGCTGTGGGGCGTCAACCACCGCCGCAAGGGCACCGCCAACACGCTGGCCGCGCTGAAGTCGATCCGCGCCGCCCGGCCCGACGGTGCCCCGATCTACATCATTTTGGACAATCTCTCCGCCCACACCGGCGCGGACATCCGCCGCTGGGCGAAGAAGAACAAGGTCGAGTTGTGCTTCACCCCGACCTACGCTTCCTGGGCCAACCCGATCGAGGCGCACTTCGGCCCGCTGCGGCAGTTCCCCCTGGCCAACTCCAACCATCCGAATCACACGGTGCAGACCCGGGCGATGCACGCCTACCTGCGCTGGCGCAATGCCAACGCCCGCCACCCCGACATACTCGCCGCACAACGCCGGGAACGCGCTCGCGTCCGCAGCGAGAAGGGCATTCGCTGGGGCGGACGCCCCCTCGCCGCCGCAGCCTGAGCACGTGGGGGATCCCGCCGTGCCCGATGTGGAGATCAGACAGCGGCCAGGCTCTTCGCCATGACCCGCTCCCTCCCCACGCCATCGGCCAGAAGCTCGCCGGGCTCACCCGTGTCCGTGAAACCGTGCCGCTCATAGAGCGCGGTCGCCTTGCGGTTGTCCGGCATGACGGACAACCGCAGCGTCGTGGCACCGCGCTCCGCCGCCCACCGCTCGACCGCCTGGATCAGGTAGTCACCCACGCCCTTGCCTCGAGCCGTGGGATTAACCCACATCGAGATCAACTCCACGTTCTCTGCTCCCTCGCCCGGCACTCCGCTGGCCATGCCCACTGGGAGGCCGTCGAGGAGCGCGATGAGATCGTGCGCGCCAGGAATCGACAGACGGGCACGCCAGCGTTCCTCTCGGTCGCCGGAGCCCTGCCACTGGGCCAGCGTCGATCCGAACGCGTAGGGCGCCTCAGCAAGCGCGGCCAGTCGCAACTCCCGCCAAAGGGACCAGTCGTCTGCTTCCAAGGTGCGTAGTTCAAGCATGATTCAGACCCTGCCCGCCCGACGGGGCGGGCAGCAAGTTGATTACAACCGCGCAAACGAGGTCGTTCAGCCCTGCGACCAGTCGGAACCGGGAAGCGGTGGTGCCTCACGCACCCGCAGACCACGAGACCTCGGTGAACCTATCCGGTCACGGCACTAGGTAGCCGGCTGCTCCTTGGCGCGGCAGGCCGGGCAGACGAGCTGGGCGTTGTTGCCGTACCGAACTGTGAGTCCCTGGCACCGTGCGCATGGGCCGATCTGATCGGGCCTGCAGCCGAGCATGATCGCTGCCGATGCAGGGTCAGTCGAGGGATCGATGCGTCTGACGGAGTCGTTCATACATCCGAATCTACGTCGGTGAACCAGAGAGCCCCGTCACCGCGGCCGTGTCTGCCGTGTCCCTACGCCTGCCGCACCTCAGGCGCTCTTCGGCTTCCGCCCTGTCGCCTTCTTCGCGGTCGCCTTCTTGGCTACGGCCTTCTTGGTCGGCTGCTTCTTCGCGGCCGTCTTCTTCGGCTTCGGCAGCTCGTGCACCTCGGCCGGGCCGGTGCCCTCACCGCGGGACGCCTTGACCTTCTGCACCGACTCGTTCAGCGCGGCCATCAAGTCGAGCACTTGGGCAGGCTGCTCCGGCTCGGGCGCCTCAGGGAGCGGCTTCTCCTCGCGCTTGGCCTCGATGATCTGGGCCATGGCCTCGGTGTACCGGTCCTCAAAGTCGGGGCCCACCAACTCGTCCACCGTCATCGTGTCCATGAGGGCGAGCGCGCCCTCGATCTCCTGCTCGGACACCTCGACCGGCGGCGGCAACAGCTCGGCGGGGTCGCGGATCTCGTCCGGCCAGCGCATGGCGTGGAGGACCAGGACGTCGTCGCGGACGCGGAGCAGTCCCAGTCTCTCCCGACCGGACCAGGCGTACTTCGCGACGGCCACCTTGCTGGAGCGGCCGAGGGCCTGGACGAGGAGCTTGTACGGCTTGGCCGCGACCGGGCTGGACGGCTGGAGGTAGTAGCCCTCGGCGATCTTCAGCGGGTCGATGGACTCCAGGGGCACGAAGGCGTCGATCTCGATCGCTTTCGCTGTCGGCAGCGGGAGGTTGCTGAGATCCTCGTCGGTGATGGGGATGACCTGGGTCTTCGACAGCTCGTAGCCCTTGCCGATCTCGGACTGGTCGACCTCGCGGTCCTCCAGTTCGCAGACCTTGCGGTACCGCACTCGGCCCATGTCCTCGAGGTGGTATTGGTGGAACTTGATGCTGTGGTCCTCGGTCGCGCCGACCACGTTGATCGGCACGCTGACCAGGCCGAAGCTGATCGCACCGCTCCAGATGGTTCGGGGCATGGGTGACCTCCGCGGTAGCCCCGAGCATCACCAGCGTACGAATGCCTCTGGGGTCCCGCATGCGCTCTCGAGGTCCACGCCGCACCTGAGTACATGGTCGGTGCGCCGACTGTCGTCGTGTACCCGCCCGCCGAGGACGGCGGCCGGCGGGTCCGTGTCGGCAGCGTCGTCACGCCAGCGATTCCTAATGCTGTTTGTCAAGCCGCGAGAGCTGAGGGCGGCACGACCTCATAGGTCCGTCCGTCGCGCAGGAGGGCCCAGAGGACGTTGACGCGACGGCGCGCGAGGGCGAGGACCGCCTGGGTGTGGCGCTTGCCCTCGGCTCGCTTGCGGTCGTAAAACCGGCGGGATTCCTCGCACCTTCGGATGCTGAACAATGCGGAGGTGTAGAAGACCCGTTGGAGTCTGCGGTTGTATCGCTGAGGGCGCCGCAGGTTGCCGCTGATCTTGCCGGAGTCCCGCGGAGCGGGAGCGACGCCGCCGTAGCCGGCGAGCCGGTCAGGAGTACCGAACATGGCCATGTCGCCGCCGGTGGCGGCCAGGAACTCGGCGCCGAGGATTCGCCCAGGCCGGGCATGCTGGTGATCACTTCGAAGTCGCGGTGCTGACGAAACCGGACCTCGATGAGCTTGTCGATCTCGGCGACCTGCTGGTTGAGGGCCATCACCTCCTTCGCCAGCGTGTGCACCAGCTGGGCGGTCAGCTTCTCGCCCGGGAGGCTGGTGTGCTGGCGCTCAGCGGCCTGGAGGGCGGTCTCGGCCAGCTGATCGGCGTTGCGAACGCTGCGGTTGCGCAGCCAGGTCTCCAGGCGCTTGACGCCGAGCCGGCGGAAGGCGGCCGGGCTCTGGTAGCCGGTCAGCAGGGTGAGGGGGCCGGCGTTGGTGAGATCCAAGGCCCGTTCCAGGCCGGGGAAGATGCCGGTGAGTTGGGCGCGGAGCCGGTTGACGGTGCGGGTGCGGTCGGCGACCAGATCCATGCGGCGGCCGGTGAGGATCTTGAGATCGGTGACGGTTTCGTCTCCGGTGCGTAAGGGGTGCAGGTCGCGGCGGATGCGTGCCTGGTCGGCAATGACAGCGGCGTCCTTGGCGTCGGTCTTTCCCTCGCCGCGGTAGCCCTCGGAGGCGCGGTGGATGGCCCGGCCGGAGAGGTAGAGCACCGGCTGGTCGTGGTTGAGGAGGATCGCGATGGCGAGGGCGGCTCCGCCGTCAGCCAGGTCAATTCCCCAGGTCACCTCGTCGCCCAAGTCCAGTACATCAGCGAGGAGTTGGAGGAACTCGGGTTCGTCGTTGGCGACGCGTCGGGACAGCAGCCGGTGGCCGCTCTCGTCGATCGCGACGCAGTGGTGGTGGGTCTTGCCGGCATCGATGCCGGCCCAGATCGCGGCCATGTGGTGCCTCCGTGCGGTGTGGTGCTGGTGCCTCCCGACGGACGACCTCGCTGTCGATTCCCTACTTGGCGATCATTCGCAATTCCTAATTTGCAGCCGAGTCGTCGTGGGGCGTCGGGCGGCCAATCGCTGGAAGCCACAAGCGGCAGAAGTTTGAAAGCCACACCCGACGCCCCTGGGTCGGAGAACCATACGGAGGGCTCGCCCTGTCCCGGGGAAGAACGTAGGGACGTTTGAGATGCCGCCGCCACCGGCCGTCGGCTGAGGACGGATCACTCGGTGGGCAAGCCGCCCCCTGAGTCGGGGCAAGCTCTGCCGCTCGGGGGTGGGCAAGCCTGTCCCGGCAGCTGCGGCCAGGGACGCCGACCAGGTCGGTCAGTGGCGGGTGACGGTGAAGCCGGTGCTGTTCAAGGCGCTGGTCCACACGTCCCGGTCGAACCACTTGGTGATGTCGGGCTGCATCTGTGTGAGGGTGCGCATGCGGGCCTCGCAGACAGGAGGAGCAGGGTTCCACTGCTGAGTCTGCGGGCAGGTGCATGACTCACGTACCCTGCGGTGCGTCCGATAAGCCCGATCCCT